>JBIIAA010000008.1:0-42228 GCA_044240165.1 Candidatus Nanopelagicales bacterium | reverse complement strand
TCGCTGCTACCTCGAACCTAGACCGAGGGCTTCGTATACCTGCACTGTAGAAGTTGAACGATTCAACGTGTAGAAGTGCAAACCGGGGGCCCCCATGTCGAGCAATTCATTTGAAATCTCGACTGCAATCTCAACACCGAGCTTGCGCACGGCATCATCGTCATCTTTCACGCCTTCGAATCTCGCTGCGAGCTCAGCAGGAAAGGCTGCGCCAGAAAGTTCAGCGAATCGTGAGATCTGAGCCACATTGGTCACGGGCATCAAGCCCGGGATTATTGGCATTGTGACGCCATGGGCGCTAGCCCGTTCCAATAAGTCTGCGTAGTCGCGAGAACGGAAGAAGAATTGAGTCACCGCAAATTCAGCTCCAGCATCTTGCTTTGCGGCAAGCACTCGAGCGTCAGTATCTAAATCAGGAGAAGACGGGTGTCCCTCAGGGAAGGCCGCAACACCAACGGTGAATTTTCCAAGTGACTTGATCAGTTCGACTAATTCATCTGCATGCTGCAAGCCATCAGGATGCGGAGTCCAATCAGCGTTGGGTCCACCTGGCGGATCACCCCGAAGGGCTAAAATCGTGGTTATTCCCGCGTTGGCATACTCCGCGACCACGCTGCGAAGTTCTTCCCGACTTGCCCCCACGCAGGTCAGATGAGCTACCGGAACCATCGATGTTTGTTCTGCGATCTCTGCTGTGATTCGCACAGTGCGATCCCGAGTGGACCCGCCAGCCCCATATGTAACCGAGACGAATGTGGGATGTAGTCGTTCAAGCTCGCGAACGGTTTGCCATAAGGCGCGCTCGCCCTCGTCAGTCTTAGGGGGAAAGAGTTCAAAAGAAAAACTTCGGCCACCTTGAGCAAGTAGGGCTCCTAGATCGGCGCCCCCTGCCGCATGTGTCATGGGACCAGCCTAAGGGTGGCTTAAATCTGGCTACCTTTAGGCTCAGTCATTGTGAACGCATTTACTTTGCCTCCCATAGATAACACGTCCTTTCGCGCTGGCATCCAACTCGTGGTTGATCGAGTCAATGCAACAGAAACTGGGAATCTCGCATCAATCAGCCCTGATCTTGCTCCGTTGATGGATTCCCTAATCGCCCTTATGAGTGGTGGCAAACGACTGCGTCCTGCTTTTTGCTATTGGGGTTGGCGAGCGGTGGCTTCTGAAACTGATCTCATCGCCCACCACGAGGGCGCACTAGAGGCCGCGGCTGGGCTGGAATTCCTGCAATCGTGCGCCCTGATTCATGACGATGTCATGGATGGCTCAGACACTCGGCGCGGACTTCCCGCAGCCCATCGGGTGTTTGAAGGGATGCACGCCGAAGCTCAATGGGTCGGTCAAGCACCCATGTTCGGTATTGGATCGGCCATCTTGCTCGGAGATCTGTGTCTGGCCTGGGCGGATCAAGTTTTTCTCGCAGCGCCGCTTCCTATCGAGGCTTTGCAACGAGCCAAACCTATTTTCGATGTGATGCGCACTGAACTTATGGCAGGTCAATACCTTGACCTTCTCGAACAAGCGCGATCAAACACATCACTGGAACGCGCGCGCACCGTTGTTCGCTACAAGTCCGCGAAATACACGATCGAGCGTCCGCTTCACCTCGGTGCAGCTATTGCGGGCGCAAGCCAAGAAGCAATGCAGGCTTTTTCAAACTACGGACTCGCACTAGGTGAAGCTTTCCAATTGCGAGACGACGTACTTGGCGTCTTTGGCGATCCTCAAGAAACTGGAAAGCCTGCAGGAGATGACATTCGTGAAGGCAAGCGCACGGTGATGGTTTCACTCGCCTACGCAAATGCAACTCCCGCAGAACAATCCACCATGACCGGGTTATTAGGAAAGCCTGATCTTGACGCACGTGACGTTTCCATGGCTCGCGAAATTTTGACCTCGACAGGGGCACTTGCCCAAACTGAAGTATTGATTGAACAAGGCATCACTTCTGCGTACGACGCATTAAACAACGCACCAATATCAGAAGAAGGCCGCTCGGCTTTAGCGGATTTGATTGAAGCTTCGACTCGGAGGGCCACCTGATGAAACTCAACCCATTTACACCTATTCAACAGGTTACCGGCCCTACTGAAAATGTTGTGATTGTCGGAGCCGGCCTCGGTGGGCTCAGTGCCGCAATGCACCTTGCCGCGGCAGGTCGCACCGTCACCGTGTTGGAACGCGAAGCAATCCCAGGTGGTCGAGCGGGTCGGCTCAGCATCCCTACTGCAGACGGTTCCTTCGAGTTTGATACTGGACCAACCGTGCTCACGATGCCCGATCTGATTGCCGACTGTTTCAACGCCCTTGGTGAAAATATGAGCGACTGGCTCACCCTTGAACCAGTGAAGCCGTTATACCGTTCGTTTTACCCAGATGGTTCAGTGCTTGATGTGCATTCCAATACTGATGAGATGACAGAAGAAATTCGTAATGTCATTGGTCCAGACGAAGCCGCAGGTTATCGCCGCTATGTCGATTTCGTCACGGAGCTCTATCGCTATGAAATGAAAGATTTCATCGACCGCAATATCGATTCCCCCCTCGATCTCCTTACGCCAAATTTGGCGCGGCTTACCGCAATTGGTGGCTTTCGACGCCTTGCTCCAAAGGTTGAGGAATACCTCAAGGATCCACGCACACAACGAGTCTTCTCATTCCAATCAATGTATGCGGGTCTTTCGCCTTACGACGCACTTGCGATCTACGCTGTTATCGCCTACATGGATTCTGTTGCTGGTGTGTTTGCTCCAAAGGGTGGAATGCATGCTGTGCCAAAAGCTATGGCAGAAGCCGCTGCTGCACATGGGGTGACTTTTAGATATGGGGTAGAAGTTGCGCACGTTGATCGCATTGGCGATCGCGCAACAGCCGTGATCACAACTGACGGCGAACGCATCCCTGCCGATGTCGTTGTTCTCAATCCCGATGTTCCCGTCGCTTTTCGTGACCTCTTGGGTATTGAACCTTGGTCGATCCGTCGGCTGAAATACTCGCCATCCTGTTTTCTTTTCCTTGCAGGATCGTCAGCCAAGTACAGCGCCACCGCGCACCACAACATTCACTTCGGCAAGAAGTGGCGCGGAGTCTTTGACGACATCATTCGCGATCGAAAGTTGATGTCTGATCCAAGCGTGTTGGTTACAAACCCAACCTATTCGGATAAATCCTTGGCACCTGAAGGTAAAGAGATTTACTACGTACTCTTTCCCACTCCAAACCTTGATGCCGATATCGACTGGGTGAAAGAAGGCCCCCGTTACCGCGACGAAGTATGCCGAGTGCTCGAAGAACGCGGCTACCGTGATTTCACTTCATCGATCGAAGTTGAAAACGTCACCACTCCGCTTGATTGGCAACAACGCGGGATGGAACGAGGCGCACCCTTTGCCTCATCGCATACCTTTGGCCAAACGGGTCCCTTTCGCCCAGGTAATCTCTGGGGGCAAAACATTGTGTTCACCGGTTCAGGCACCCGTCCAGGCGTGGGCGTTCCGATGGTGCTCATTTCGGGTCGACTTGCCGCAGAACGCATCACAGGGCCCACCGCAGGTAGGAACTAGTAGTGAGTCATGCCCTAACCCTGGAGTCGATGCCTGCTCAGCATCTTCTGCTGCGTCACGGGCTGCCTGGATTCATTGGTCCTTCATGTATTGCCGTCGGTGCTCTCGGAGTCGGCTGGCTTCCCGGTACAACTGATCTGCTGACCAACCCAATCGTGGATTCATTGCGCGGTTCAACTTCTGGTTCGCTGATTGCCCGCAGTTTGGTTCTTATCGGGCTGGCGATCGTGCTTCAAGCTTGGCTGCTTATCGGCGCTGACCTTTTACATCGAGGCGCTTGGCCTGTTCGCCAACTGCGATGGGTCCTACTCATGTGGATTGTTCCGCTCGTGATGGCGCCACCACTATTTAGTCGGGATGTCTACTCCTATTACGCCCAAGGTCGCCTATTCGAATCTGGCGCTGACCCAACGACCGTTGGTGTGGGGAGTTTGCCTGGTTGGTTTGACATGGGCGCTGACCCGATGTGGACCGAATCCCCTACGCCATATGGGCCAACGTTCTTGCTTATTGAACGAACAATCTCTTCGATCGCACACCCCAATGCCTACCTCGCTGCGATCCTGCTTCGCCTCACCTCGCTTGTTGGTGTTGCGCTCATGGCTATCTACGTGCCAAAACTTGCAAAGGCATACGGCGTAGATGGATCGACCGCCCTGTGGCTTGGCGTCCTAAACCCGCTCGTGATCATGCACTTTGTTTCAGGCGCCCATAACGATGCCCTGATGGTCGGCCTCGTTGTACTGGCCCTGTATCTGGGCACCTGCCAGCAGTGCCTATGGAGTGCGGCGCTGATTGGTTTAGCAACAACGGTTAAACCGATTGCGCTACTGGCTCTGCCTTTTGTGGGATTGCAGTTCGCAGGTCTCGGAGCATCGTGGATTGCCAAGATCAAAGCCTGGCTGATGACTGGGTTAGCGGCGGTCATCACAATTATTTGCGTCTACCTCGTGGTTGGATCCGGTTACGGCGTGGTCCAAGCAGCCTTTGGAACTCCTGGCAGCGTACTTACTTGGTTGTCCCCCACAACTGCAATCGGACAACTCGCCGGCGCTGTCACGAGCGCTATCGGTTTAACTACAAACGCGTACACGGTGATTGACGTGCTCCATACGATCGGAACTCTGCTTTCGGTGGTCGTCATCATTTGGCTTATTGTTACTTCGGATAGACGCACCCCTCTTCGCGGTGTCGCGCTCGCCTTCGGAACATTAGTGATTCTTGGACCAGTTGTTCATCCCTGGTATCTACTGTGGGCATTGCCGCTATTCGCTGCCGCGGGATTAAGTTTTCGAGAACGTCGCATCGCAGTAATTCTGACCATCATCTTGGTTGTACATGGCATGATTGAAGCGAGCACTGCGGCTGACAACGTTTGGGACTGGTCGGATCTCATAACCTTCGTCATCGCTCTTGCAGTAGTGGGAATTATCGGTTTCGCTAGCCCCCATGAAAGACATGTCATTCTCGATGCAGGATCGAACGTGAAAGTATGAGTGTCAAGGAACTCAATGCCGCAGGAATAACTGATCCGATGGTTCGAATGTCTTACTTGCGCTGCAAAGCATTAAATAAGCAGTATGGGAAAACCTACTATCTTGCAACACTTTTACTCCCTCCTTCAAAGCGACCATTTGTCCATGCCTTATATGGGCTCGCGCGCTACGCAGATGAAATTGTCGATGACATGAAGTCGAACCAAAGCGACAGCGAACGACGAGCCTGGCTTGAAGAATGGTCCGCGGTATTTTTCCAAGACTTGGATCGTGGAGAGTCACAGGATCCCATCTGTCGAGCGGTTGTTGACACCGCCATTCGCTGGAAGATCCCGCGTGAGTATTTCGAGGCATTTTTTACCTCGATGGCTATGGACCTCACCGTGACCGAATACAAAACCTTCGATGACCTGTACACCTACGTTTACGGATCTGCAGCAGTGATTGGGCTTCAAGTAGTCCCGATCTTGGAGCCAACCCAACCCGCGGCCTATAAATACGCACAAGACTTGGGCATTGCATTTCAACTCGCCAACTTTATTCGCGATGTTGGTGAAGATCTTGACCGTGGGCGGGTGTACCTACCTCTCGATGATCTAGCGCTGTTCGGTGTAACTCGGGCAGATTTGGAAAAGCGCATCGCAACTCCCGCGATCAAAGAAGCCCTGGCCTACCAAATAGCTCGTGTGCGCGCCCTCGAAGAGGAGTCACGAATCGGAATCACGATGCTGCACCCTGCCGCACAGCCCTGCATCGAAGCAGCTCGCGTGTTGTACTGCGGAATCGTGAATGAAGTAGAAAAAATCGACTATGAAGTTTTTAGTAAGCGGGCAAAGGTGCCGACTTCTAAACGGCTCTCTATCGCTATACCTGCATGGTTCCAAGCCCGTCGCGCCCGCAAAGAGTTTGGTGCTGGATCTATTTCAGCCACCTAGGCGGGCCAGATGTCGGTGTTCGTTGAATACCCGATCGACCAAGCCAGACCCACGTCGAAAGAGTTATCAGCACAAGCGAAAACCCGAATAGTAGATCTTCGACGGGTGCGAAAATTAACCGACCGTCACCAATAAATGGCGGCGCTGAATCAATTGGAGTCGTAGATCCGATGATTGCATCACCCGCATAGCGCACGATGCGAAATCCAGTGAGTACTCCATTGGTTATGAGTTGGAATACGAAAATAATCGAATAGGAAACCCAAAATACTTTTCTAGTCACCATTCGGGTGCGCAAACCGAAGACGTCGATCAATATCGCGACAACAACAGCAGCAACGCCCAGCTGGGTATAAGTCATAACGCACTCTCGTCACCAGCAGGCCAGTTCCTAACGGCGCGAACTGCCTCGAGCGTCAAAATCGAAGCAAACGGAACGACCATGAAAAATAGAATTTCATCGATCGGCACACCGGCGACGACTTGCCATCCCAGGATCCGCTCAGGATCAAAGAACCAATGCCCTTGCGAGATTGCGTAAGCATCCCAAGCCGTGAAGAGTATGAGTCCTGGGAGCATGGCCAAGAGCAGGCGCCAAATGCGTTTGAGGACTCGGGTGCGCAGCACCACTTCAAGCCAGATACTGCCCATGATGATGCAGACCAAAACGCCTACATAAGCCAGATGAGACATAAGCGTTACTCTCGCACAGTGGGTAGCCAACTTCGCATTGCCGTTCTTGGTGGCGAATCAACGGGAAAAACGACGCTGGCTCGAGCCTTGGCGGCAATGACGCACGGGGTGGTGATCACTGAGGCCTTACGGGCCTTTGTGCAAGAACATCACCGGACTCCAAAACAAGATGAACAGCGGGCAATCATGCTGGCTCAACGTCAACGCGAGGATCTAGGAATCGCTTCCCACCCGCATGCCTTCATTTTTTGTGATCCAGCTGTGCTTATGACCGCGATCTACAGTCAGCTGTATTTCGATGACAATTCCTTGAACGACCAAGCACTGTCCTACGCAGGTGACTACGACGCGCTCCTATGGTGTCGGCCAGATATCCCGTGGGTGGCTGAAATTGGTCAGCATGATGGTCCGGGCTTTCGAGATCGAGCCGATTCCCTTATCCAGTCATGGGCCGATGAACTGCGAACACTCACGAACGTCTTTGAAATTACTGGGGACGAAGGCCGCATCCCTAGGGCACATGAGTTGTTGTCTGAGCAGTTCGGCAGCGTGTGGCGAAACGTTGCCAGCCCTCAATCGAATTAGACTTGCCCAAATGGATCTGCAACCTGATGCCCTCGTTGGCCAAATGGTTGATGGTCGCTATCTGGTGCAAGCCAAACTGGCCCGTGGCGGCATGGCCACCGTCTATGAAGCCCTCGATGTGCGTCTGGACCGCATCGTTGCCCTAAAAGTGATGCACCGTCATTTGGCTGATGACCCTGACTTCGTGGCCCGCTTTCAGCGTGAGGCTCGGGCCGCTGCCCGGCTTGCTCACCCGCACGTGGTCGGCGTCTATGACCAAGGATCAGCTGATGGCTTGGTGTACCTAGCCATGGAATACGTCCCAGGTCGCACCCTGCGAGACATTATGCGGGAGTTTGGGCCTCTCACACCCGAGCAGGCTCTGGTCATGCTCGACCCCATCTTGGAAGGTCTCGCAGCTGCTCATGCTGCAGGTTTTGTCCACCGAGATATCAAACCCGAGAACGTACTGGTGTCCGATGACGGACGAGTCAAGGTCGCTGATTTCGGTCTCGCGCGGGCCGTGGCAACTTCTAATACAAGCGCTACGCAAGGCGTGCTGATCGGAACCGTCGCTTATCTTTCACCCGAGCAGGTTGAACGCGGTGAAGCCGATGAACGCTCAGATATTTATGCCGCTGGGATCCTGCTCTTTGAGATGGTCACGGGCCAAGTCCCACATGCGGGTGACAGCCCGCTTGCGATTGCCTATCAACATGTCAATCAGGACGTACCAACACCATCGTCAATTCTGCCTGGCATTCCAGCCGATGTGGATGCACTCGTCATCACATCAACGCGTCGCAATGCCGGTCAGAGATATCAGCACACAAATGATTTTCTCGCGGATGTTCGCCGGGTGCGACAAGTGCTTCCCGCCCCACGCCCTTTCACCGACACACGGGCAACATTGGTCGTTGATGCGAGCACCTCTGCACGAATGGCTGCTGGAGCTGGCGCACCAAGTACCCAGCGTGCGAACGCTTCAGCGCTGTTTGCCAAGCCATCAGGCAAGCCTTCACGCACTCTCATAACGATCGCTGCTGCAGCTACGGCTGTGATTCTTGCAATCGTGGCGGGCTTGTTTGTAGCCAATACCTTGGGAAATAAGGTCCCCACGCCAAATATTGTTGGTCTGAATATTGAAGCTGCCCGCACAACTTTGGCTACAACCGGATTGAGTCTGGAAGTTGGATCCGAACAATTCAGTGAGACTGCACCTGCAGCTACGGTGCTGGCTACAGATCCAGCAGCAGGTAGCGATATCAAGGAGAACGGTTCGGTCTTAGCCACTGTGTCAAAGGGGCCTGAGCGCTACACGATTCCTGACATTCAAGGAAAGACGCCTGCGCAGGCCACTGCCGCATTGGGAGCAATCCCCGTAACGGTCGGCTCTCAAACACAGACGTTTGATAACACCGCACCAAGCGGAAGGATTGCAGGAACTGACCCTGCTATTGGTTCGAGCGTTAAACGTGACACCGTGGTCAATCTATTGATTTCAAAGGGACCAGAGCCTGTCAGTATTCCTGTCGTTGTTGGCAAGAAACTTGTCGGTGCCACCGCTGCTTTAACTGCAGTCGGATTAAATCCAATCGTCACAAAAGAATTTTCTGAGTCGATCGACAAAGGTCGGGTTATTTCCAGCGCACCAACCTCAGGCACCACGGTGAACTCAGGAACAGATGTACAACTTCGTGTTTCTGATGGACCGCCTCCGGTTGTTGTTCCGCAATTGATCGATATGCGCCGAAGTGAAGCCGTCGCGGCTTTGCGAAAGGTTGGACTGAAGGTGCGGATAGTCGCTGGTCAGGCAACGCCGCTGAATCGGGTGTATTCGCAAAACCCAGCTGCTGGAACACAAATTCCCAAAGGCAGCACCGTCACGATTAGCGTGATTTAGCTTCAAACTCCAGCAAGTCACTCTTCAACTTGAGCCCAAACTGGTAGCCACCGATCCCGTTGCTCGCCACTATCCGGTGGCACGGAACAAACAGCGCTACTTGATTACGTCCACAGGCGGTTCCTACTGCTCGCGCAGCGCCGGGTGATTGCACATCGATAGCGAGCTCTCCATAGGACGCGACTTCACCTGCCGGAATGTCGCGCATACATTCCCAGACTCGAAGTTGGAACGGTGAACCCCGTTGTAAAACAGGAATTGATGTTAAGCAATTGACATCGCCAGCAAGATACCGAGCAATAGCAGAGCTGATATCTGTCGGAATTCCTACCTGTTCACCCGGCACTCGGTCAAAGGTGGCTTGAACAACGAATCCATCGACCACAGTCACAGTAAAGGGCCGATCAAAGACCTCAAAGGTCTCGATCTGCATGAACTACTTCTGGATCAACATGTCAGCAACGAGGAACGCGAGCTCCAAGCTTTGCTCACGATTGAGTCGGGGATCGCATGCAGTTTCGTAGCGCTCTCCCAGCCCTGTTTCCAAGACACCACCTGTGCCACCGACGCACTCAGTGACATCGTCACCCGTGAGTTCGATGTGAATGCCACCTGGATGTGAGCCAATCGCACGGTGCACCTCGAAGAAGCCTTTGACCTCGTCAATGATGTCGTCGAAGGACCGAGTCTTGTGGCCAGAAGCAGCCTCGCGAGTGTTGCCATGCATTGGATCGCATACCCACACCACAGGGATTCCACTGTCTTGGACTTTTTGCACGATTGCCGGAAGCGTGGTGCGAACTTTGCCTGCGCCCATGCGAATAATGAATGTCAATCGACCCGGTATCCGATTCGGATTGAGCCGCTCTGCAATTTCAAGTATTTCTTGCGGCGTAGCTGTCGGGCCGACTTTGACACCCACTGGATTGTGAATTGTTTCGGCAAACTGCACATGTGCGGCATCAAGTTGGCGCGTGCGCTCACCAATCCACACGAAGTGGCCAGAAACGTCGTACGGATTGCCCGTACGTGAATCAATGCGAGTCAATGCACGCTCGTAGTCGATAGATAAGGCTTCATGTGCCGCATAGAAATCGACACGTTGGAATTCATCGGGGTTTGCCCCACATGCCTGCATGAATGACAAGGCGCGATCAATATCTCCGGCCATCGCTTCATAGCGTTCACCTGCTTGGGAATCACGCACGAAATCTTGATTCCAAGAATGCACCTGACGAAGATCTGCGTAGCCGCCTTGGGTGAATGCTCGGACCAAATTCAACGCCGCACTGGATGCGTTGTAAGCCTTGACCAAGTTATGGGCATCAGGGCGTCGTCCAGCTTCTTCGAACTCGATGGAGTTCACAGCATCGCCAAAGTACGAGTACAACTCGACCCCGTCACGGGTTTCCATGGGCTTGCTACGCGGCTTGAAGTACTGACCAGCCATCCGACCCATTTTTACGACAGGAACCGACGCTGCGTAGGTGAGCACAACTGCCATTTGCAGCACCGTTTGCAAGCGCGCCCGAATCGAGTCGGCAGTGTTGGCTTCGAAAGTCTCGGCGCAATCTCCGCCCATGAGTACAAAAGCGTTGCCCTGGGCTGCTGCACCAAGCTTGGCAAGGAGCTGATCGCATTCACCGGCAAAAACCAGCGGTGGAAGTGTGCGCAACTCAGAGACTGCTGCTTCAAGTTCAGCAGCATCTGGCCATGGCGGCTGTTGATGAGCAGGCAAATCCGGCCATTGCAACGCCGAAATGCTCTGTGAATTGGTAGCCGTCATGTGAGTAAGGGTATTGCAAGTTCAACTCCACCCCCTCTCACCCCAGCTCTAGCCCAGAATCCACTTCACCTGAGTGATGCAGTACATCAGGGCTCGAGTGCAGACTGCGCCGGCGTCAGTTGCGATCCCACGCAGAGGTTTCTGCCGGATTTGCGACACCCCAGACAACATTAGGGTTTTGAACCCAAGACGATCCGTTCCAGAAGATAGTGCGATTACATACCCAGCCTCCGGTAGCGCTTATCGCCCACGCTGCCCATGAAGCACTCCAGCCTGACTTACATACGCCTCCCTCTGTCCGACCGTAGGCCTGAAGCCAGGGTGGAGGTGGAGGTGGAGGTGCTGCGTTAGTCCCGATCGCTGTTCGCCTGGTTACTGCCTCAACCTCAACCGCAGACAGTGCCGCACCGCTCCACGTTTGCACGTTGTAGACACGGCCTGCAGCGTTGCCCTCATCGTCTGTGTCGTCATCGTCGAAGAAGAAGCCCAGCAGACTCCCACCAGAACTAGAGTTGATGGGAATCGCAAGGTCACCACTGTCTAGGTATTGGATGGGCTGCTCCAAAAGGCCCCCTTCGCCTCTCGTGTACACCGAGAACAAGTTTGTTACTTCGCTACGTGTAATTACGAGATCCATAACCGTCCCGGCGGAATATGTAGTAGTTCCCGCATTCGTGTTGACGTCATCGAAGAATTCGATTTGCCAATCGTTAAAATAAAATCCCACGTCTGAGATTTTGCCGGAATAGTCGATGATTTTGCTGTAATGCCTGACGGGGTCACTTTCGAAGACAAATTTCAGGGCTATGGAGTAGGTCTTAGTCAGCGGGGAGTTTGTCGTGATGGTGAACCCACCACCTCGTGGAGAGTCCGACGTCCATCTCCAGTAGTCGCCGGAGGCATCACTGCCGAACGAGGTCGTCGAATTACACTGTCCACCACCTGCAGGACTTGGGTCAACGAAGGGAACTGGGCAAACTCCTAAGACTGAAAGCGAACTCCCACCGGCCGAATCGGTCAAGGTGCCATTGAATTCGTAATCAATGCTGGGACTTGATGTGGCTGCCACTGCCTGTGGAACGAAGATGATCGAGGTGGCTATGAGGAGGAACGCAGTAGAAATCGGGCGCCACGTATCTCGAAGCTTCATGCGGGTTCACTCCTATTAAGCGTCTTAAGGACGCTGGTGACTTCCCCCCATGAAGAGTCACAAGCACGCTCTTGGTTTTCATGTTATCAGGCGAATACTGAAAGCGCCTGTAAAATCAACAACTCACTCTTGAATATGCGGGCAAACGATGGGCGCATGCTCGCATGGGTGTGTGGGTTCGCGTTACCCCTTCTTGGGGATTACCCGAAGAAGGCTGACGCTTCGATGTAGCGCTCAATCGGCACAGTTTTGAGTACTCCAGTCGCAGCTTCTAGCGGAATACGCACGATGTCGGTGCCTTGCAGCGCCACCATCTTGCCCCAGTCGCCATCCTTAACCGCTTCAATCGCGTTTAGGCCAAAGCGGGTTGCCAAGACGCGGTCAAACGGGGTTGGACTGCCGCCGCGTTGCACGTGGCCCAGCACTGTTGTTCGGGCTTCATGCCCGGTGCGTGCCTCGATTTCCGTGGCTAGCCATTCACCTATTCCAGATAACTTCACATGGCCAAAGGAATCCAAGGTCTGATCTTTGGTCACTAGGTTGCCGCCGATTGGCAAGGCACCTTCTGAGACACAAATGATTGGCGCGTAACTGGCCTTGAATCGCGATTCAACCCAGCCCACAACTTCATCAAGATCAAAAGGAACTTCTGGGATCAAAATGCCATTTGCTCCGCCTGCCATACCTGCATGAAGTGCGATCCAACCAGCGTGGCGACCCATGACTTCACAAATCAAAATGCGGTGGTGTGACTCAGCCGTGGTGTGTAAGCGATCGATGGCTTCAGTTGCGATAGTTACCGCAGTGTCAAAGCCGAAGGTGTAGTCAGTTCCACTGAGATCGTTATCGATCGTCTTGGGAACTCCGATGACGTGCACGCCGCGTTCGGTGAGAGTTGTTGCTACACCCAGCGTGTCTTCGCCGCCGATGGCAATAAGTGCATCAATACCAAGCTCTTTTAGGTTACTTTCGATTCGCTCAACGCCACCCTCGATCTTGATGGGGTTCGTGCGCGAGGATCCAAGGATCGTGCCGCCGCGTGGCAAAATTCCGCGGACTGTTGAAATATCTAGCGGCATCGTGACGTTTTCTAGCGGGCCACGCCAGCCATCGCGGAAGCCAACGAATTCATACCCATAATCTGCAATTCCGCGCCGGACTGCACCACGAATAACTGCATTGAGACCCGGGCAGTCGCCGCCGCCGGTAAGAACACCTACGCGCATTGCTCTCCTTTCAACGGCCAGGGCTGGCCGAATTTTTCAGCGGCAAAGGCAAGCATGTAACCGCTGTCATGGACAAAGGTACACGATGATTGGCGTTGTTGCGTGCTGGCTAGTCCTCGCCGCCGACATTAGAAATATCTGCAGGCAAACCTCGGCTAATGAGTTCCTTGGCTTTGGTGGCGTAGATATCCACATACTGCTGACCAGAGAGGGTCTGGACCGCATACATCACTTCGTCGGTCACCGACCTCAAGATAAAACGGTCTTCTTCTTGCCCGTAATACTTTTCAAAATCCATCGGCGCACCGACCCGAATACCTACTCGACCCAGACTCGGCTTGATCGCGCCCGGAGGCTGGATCTCGAAGGTATTGATCATCGCCACCGGGATGATCAGCACTTTGGACTCTAAGGCCATTCGCGCGACTCCCGTGCGGCCACGAAACAGGGTGCCGTTTGGGGATCGAGTGCCTTCGGGATAGATACCAAGAAGTTCACCTTTGCCAAGAATGCGTTGCGCTGTGCGTATCGCCGCCTCGCTGGCCCTTCCACCGGATCGGTCAATGGGTACTTGTCCCACGCCAGCGAAGAAACTCTTGATAAGCCAACCTTTGATCCCCCGACCGGTGAAGTACTCACTTTTGGCCAAAAAGGGGATGTGACGGGGAACAACAAGAGCCAAGAAGAATGAATCCGAGAATGAAACGTGGTTGCTGACCAGAATTGCCGGACCATCTTTGGCAATATTTTCCGAGCCTTCAATCCAGGGACGAAAAAGCACGCGAAGCCATGGCCCAATGACCAAATTCTTCAGCACCCAATAGAGCACGAGACTCTTCTCCTGACAAACGCTACGGAACATTAATCTTTCAGTGGCAGACTATCGCCATGGCTAACTTTGGTGGCGAGCAACGGTGAGCATGAACTCCGGCGCGCCAGATAAGGAAGAAGCTTGGCGCTCAATCGTTGCCGATCTTTCCAAGGATCCAGATTTGATTCGCCATACCTTCATCACTCCCCCTAGCCCAGCTGAGCCCGAGCCTGATGCCGATGACCAATTCATCGACGAACTGCTCTCTGACGAGCTGGAAGAGTTTCAGGCGCCCGATCCTGGCCCCCTTGAATTGCCTTCCCATCCCATCGCCAGATTTGCTTGGGCTGGCGCCCTGGGTGGGCCCGTGTTACTGATCTTGTCCAATGTTTTGGGACTAGGAAAATTTATCTCGGGGATCGCTTTAGCGGCTTCAGTGATCGGGTTTGTCACGCTCATCGCACGACACTCAGATGAGCGCGAGGACAACGGCGATAACGGAGCTGTGGTCTAACTCCAGCGAGTTATTTGTCTTTAGGTGGATCAAGATCAATCCACTCGAATTCGGCATCTTCACTCAACGTTGGTTCTACGGTTGTCTGTTGAAAGAGGTGCATCGCTTTACACAACACACACTGCGGGTGGTCAGCTGGATCAGTGTGCGATTGGTGATTAGTGAGCAACGAATCCCTAGCCCATGCGATCACCTGCTGCGCACCGCTTGCTAGGCCACCAAAGTCAAAGCCTTTGGGTGAACTCTTGTCCCCTGAAAACCACCAAGGAGTCTGATCACTCATTGCGTATCCCGCCACACTTTTGGATCGGGTGTGAATCTAAGAACGAGCGCCTCACCCTTCATCCCGCCTCCAGAAATAAGACAGCGCTTAAGCACTGCTGGAAGATCGAGCTGGCGTCTATGGCCATCACACACAATCAGCAGTGCATCCCCACGTCGCCCTACGCGAACGTCTGCGCCACGACGAAGTGGAAACGTGAAGGAATAACCCTTCTTTACCGGGCTAACCGACCACAGCGGTGTGGCATTCCTTGGCAGGGCCTTTAAAAGACTGCAGAGTGGCGCCAACCGTGTGGCAGTTTTGGTCACTTTAGGCGCGCCTGCATCACGGTAGGCAAGTTGCACGACTGGGGCACCAAAATCCTGAGCCGCGCTCATGGCTTTCGTCTTCTTACCGCTCACAACTTTGTTGAAGATAAATGCAGATGTGACGCAATCATAAAGACGCAGGACTCCAGCTACAGCAACAAGTTCAGCCGCATCGCTTGGTTCCCCAACGAGCACGCACGTCGCTGAATGAATTTCATCTCTGGCCGCCGCAACGTGATTGACTAATCGGTACCACGCTGCAATCAACGCCGCTGGTTCTGGAGCTGAAAGTTGCGCTGCTGCAGGACCAGTGAGTAGTCGGTCCAGCAACATGGGCACGGTGTCTATTAACTGCAACGTTCTGAGTGCTTCTCGGGTGGAACCCATATCCCAGACGACAACGTCAATATTTGGATTACCAACTGCGTCGGCAACCAATCCACCTGTGATGAGCTCATTGAGTCCAGCGAGGCCGACCAACTCATCGGCGGACATCGCTGACGCACCTAGTCCTTGCAACCACACACCAAAAGTGTTCACCGCGTCAGACCACAACGAGGAAGTCCCCACGGGCGCACTCACGGCGGAATTCACTTCAGCGGTAGTTAGTCCCGCATCTCGAAATCCTCGGGCCAAGCCACGGGCAACACTAGAAACCCCTGACCCGCCCACACCACTAACGAGAAGTAGATCCATGGTTCTCCACTCGAACTTTCAATCCCTTAAGCGCAGTCTCAACGATGGTCTGTTCAGCCTTGCGCTTGAGCATTCCTAACATCGGCATTTTTATGTCAACACTGAGGGCATAAGTCACGTCGGTGACCCCCTCGTCAACGGCGCTGAGTTGATACGACCCATCCATCACTGTGAGTACGGTCGCACTCACGAGGGTCCACGAAACAGATGTTTGCTCATTCCACGTATAGGCCAGTTCATAGGTGTCTTTGATGATGCCGGCATCCAGAACGAACCGAGCCAGGGTTGGACGATCGTTTTGACTTTCCAAGATTTCGACGGATGCGATGCCATCGCTCCATTGCGGGTAAGCCTGCAGATCGGCTATTACCTGCAATATTTGCGCTGGTGAAGACTGGATCGTGATGCGTGATTCAGTGCGTTGTGCCATCAGACTCCTCCAACTCTAAAACGTAGGGAACCTTCTTGGCATTGAAGTGCCCGACGTTGATGCATTCAGTTCGACCAATGCGAGCCCGGCTGTGTAGCGGTTGATGCACATGTCCGAAGACATGAAACCTTGGCTGAACCCTCTCAATGTATTCGTTGATCGCGACACTGCCCATCTCGAAGCGCCGAGCAACAACGTCATACGTGAGTTGAGGTAACTTGGGCGGAATGTGGGTGAACAACACATCTACGGGACCCAGCTGCTCCAGCTTTTCTGCATAGACCTCAAGCTCAAGTTCATATGGGGTGCGCATCGGGCTCACTAACCCGCCTCCAATGAAGCCCATTCTTACTCCAAAAACCTCGATGACTTCACCGTCAACGATGCGATGGCCGGGCTTGCGGTAGTCCTCCCACATCGCTGGGATATCAACGTTGCCGTAGGTCATCAACGCGGGCTGCGGCATCGTGTTGAACATCGATTCATACTGAAGGCGAATATGACTTTCCATGGCCGCCCGCCGATCTTGCGGACTCACCACGCCAAGCCGGGCCCAGGCAGCTGCGCTCAGTTCGCGAGCATCTTCGAAACGCCCTGCGGTTCGAGCCTCGATGTAAGCCCTGGCATGTGCCTCGCCAAAAAGATCGGCGTAAATTCCTTGGGAAGGATCGTCGTAGTCCAGGTACAAGATCAAGTCGCCCAAACACACGAAAAGATCAGATCCTTTGTCCGCGTCAACGAGGGCAGCTGCTTGCCCGTGGACGTCTGAGACGACATGAATACGAATCACGTGATCAGAATGCCACGCGATGACCGCCCCGGTAGTCGCCGGATCGCGTAGGTTGGTATTCAGGCAAATATTCATGAATCGATGATCGAAGAATTAAGGGAGTTCGCGTGCTTCAAGAATTCAGTATTCCCACCCCAACCGGGTCACCGAGTGCCCAAAATTTGTCTTGCCATGTCATCAATAACGCGGCGTCCCACCCTGATCAGGTCGTGTTCAAGGTGCGCGAAGATGCCACACTTCGAGATATCACTTGTGCACAATTTCATGAGGAAGTTCGCGCCGTTGCCAAAGGCTTGATGGCACTGGGCGTTGAATTTGGCCAACGAGTCGGCCTGATGTCGCGCACCCGCTACGAATGGACACTCTTCGACTACGCCATCGGTTACGCCGGAGCAGTCAGTGTGCCAATTTATGAAACGTCATCTGCCGAGCAGGTCTCTTGGATTCTGGAAGATTCCGGATCCGTCGCCGTCATTCTTGAAAGTGAAAAGAACACACAGCTTTACGCGTCGGTCGCGGCTGATGTAACGAACGTGGCGCATACCTGGGTTATTGACGATGGCTGCGTTGCCTATCTCAAATCAGCCGGACTTGAAATCAGTGATGAAGCACTGAACTCAAGGCAATCACGCGCTGGTTTAGATGATGCTGCAACGATTATTTACACCTCGGGCACTACCGGAAGGCCTAAAGGTTGCGTGTTAACACACGGAAACTTCGTTGCTGAGGTTGATGGGGCACTTGTTGTATTCGCAGATATTTTGCTGGCGCCGCAGGCTTCTACTTTGTTGTTCTTGCCATTAGCCCACGTATTTGGTCGAATCATTGAACTTGCAGTGGTGCAAGGTCGCACACTCATGGGCTACTGCTCAGATACCAAAACCTTGGTTCCAGAACTGCAAGAGTTCGAACCGACGTTCATTCTGGCTGTCCCTCGAGTCTTTGAAAAGGTATATAACTCTGCTCAGCAAAGTGCGGTCGCTGGTGGCAAAGGCAAGATTTTTGAGGCATCTGTGACCACTGCCGTCGCCTACAGCAAGGCCATGGAATCGGGATCTCCTCATTTAGTGCTGAGTATCAAACACAAAATATTTGAACTGCTGGTGTACAAGAAGATTCGCGCAGCAATGGGCGGCAAGGTGCAATACGCAATCTCCGGTGGTGCACCACTTGGAGTTCGACTTGGCCACTTCTTTCGCGGCATCGGTGTTGAAGTCTATGAAGGATATGGACTGACGGAAACGGCCTCTGCCATAACTGCAACCCGCCCGGGCGCCGTAAAAATTGGCACTGTTGGACAACCAATGCCAGGAACCACGATTCTCATCGCAGAAGACGGGGAAATTCTGGCCAAGGGCGGGCAGATATTTACGAGTTACCTCAATAATGAACGAGCTACTCAAGACTGCTTCACTCCTGATGGTTGGTTTCACACCGGTGATATTGGTGCACTCGACGACGACGGTTTCTTGTACATCACCGGAAGGAAAAAAGAAATCATCGTCACTGCCGGCGGCAAAAACGTGGCACCCGCAGTACTCGAAGATCGAATTCGCGCAAACTGGCTCGTATCTAACTGTCTGGTCGTCGGCGAAGCCAAGCCATATATCGCAGCAATCATCACTTTGGATGAAGAAGCCTTTCCAGCCTGGCTTGCACTTGAAGGCAAACCACCTGGCGGCGCCATCGCCCAATATGTCAATGACCCCGCCCTGCATCTGGCCATTCAAAATGCTGTTGATGAAGCAAATACTGCTGTGTCAAACGCTGAAGCCATTAAGAAATTTGTGATCTTGGATCACGACTGGACTGAAATCGACGGTCACATGACACCGTCTTTGAAACTGAAGCGGTCAGTGGTTCAACGCAACTATCAGGACGAGATCGAACGTCTGTATGCGAATTAGAGTACGCGCCCGATACCAGTGAAGTAGGTGCGATACCAGGGCGCAAGTACGGCAGTGACTTCAACACCATCGCGAGGGTTTGCTGCGTGCACCATCTTGCCGTTACCTATGTACATGCCTACGTGGTGAACACTGCCACCAAAGTAGAAGACAAGATCGCCTGGTTTTGCTTGGCTCAATGGGATCTTACGAGACTTGCTGTATTGCGAGTAGCTGTAGTGCGGAAGTGACACTCCACCTTGACGCCAGGCAGTCATGGTCAAACCGGAACAGTCAAACGTACTTGGACCTGAAGATGCAGCAATGTATCGATTGCCCACCTTTGACAGGGCATATCGAACAGCCTGTGCAGCGCGCGGACTCACGCCAGGGATTGGGCGGTTTGAGATCTGCTTCTTGGCCTTTTTGGCTGCTGCCATCGAAGCTTTTTTAGCTTTTGCCGCGATGGCTGCCAACCTGCGTCGTTCTTCAACCTGGAGGCCAGCAAGGACCGCACTGGCCGCCTTGAGCTGCTGGTCGGCTTCGCGCTTGGCCCCTGCCATGTCATTTCGCGCGCCTTTAGCGATCGTTTCTTTCGCAGCCATCTCAGCTTGGGTTTGCGCTAGGCGTAGGCGGGCTGTTTGGGTCCGGCGAATTGTTGCGGTCTGGGCCTTGGCTACTTGGTCAACGGTTGCCGCTTGCGACAGAAACTGACTTGGATCATCCGCAAGCAAAATCTGGAGCGAAGTGTCCATCCCTCCGCCGATATACGTGGCACGAGCCAAGTTATCCACGGATCCGCGCACGGTGTTGAGTTCAGTTTGCTGGCGGCGGGCTTTGGAACGTAGAACTGCGATCGCGGACTCAACGTCATTTAGGCGCCCCTGCGCATGGTTATAGCGCTCGGTAGCAGCCTCGGCCTTGGCCTGCAGGTCCATCACCTGGTTGCGCACAGCAGCCAGTTTGCCGGGCTCAGCAGAAACTGGGCCCGTTGAAAGCGTCAGAAGGCTGCCCAGAGCTATGACTGCGCCCAGAGCAGCGGCAATACCGCGGTGTCGTTGCCGGGCCAAGGGGCACATCCTTTCTCCATCGCTCATTGACCGGCAATTGTTCGATGCTTGTCCGTTTTGGACGCATCTCACTCGCTGATCGTTCCGAGGCTCTTTTTCAGGATTTCCCCTGATCAAGAACACCAGACGGTAACACGACGGGCTATCCGGCACGTCTTTTCACACCCGTATTTGGGGTCTTTGCCCCGCCAGTCACGAGGCGCAGAGGCGGAATTAGGCCACTTTGGGCTAACACAGCCATCGCAGCCACATGCTCATCTGCAATGACCGCTGATGAGTCACCAAATGATGCTGGCAAGCCAAGAAGGACCGAAACCACGCAATCTCCACACGCAAGTGGAGCTGCTGTGCATTGCTCGCAATCAATATTCATTCCTACACGGTAAAAACAGGGTCTGACATTGACCCGAAGTGCTGCTTGCCCCGAGGTGCTACTCGCTGAGGGTCTAGCGTGAGTTAGACGCCTCCGTCTCCAGGACCTTCGCTGACTGGGCCGCCAAATTCTGGACGAGCCACCAGCTCAACAGCATCACTGGCATTGCACCAGCGGCATTGGATCTTTTCAACTTCTTCGCTGAGCACTTCGCGCTCTTCGACTACGGGAACGCCAGCCATATCAAGGTGCCAGAACTCCTGAACCCTGGAGGATCGCACCACGGTGAAACGGGTGAGATTGCCGCAATGAGCGCAACGGAAGCGGGACTTGTCATCAGGAAGAGTATTTGCCACGTGCCGAACTCTAACGCTCTTTTTGGGGATGGCGCCCTCTCAGTGTCATAGGCGGGACGTAACCTGCATTACATGTATGAACAGTTGGCCACCGAAGATCTTGGCCAGCCGCTAAACCTCATCACCTTTGTCATCGTCGACCTAGAGACCACGGGAGGAAGCCCGGCTTCAGCCGGCATTACTGAGATCGGCGCTGTGAAGGTGCAAGGAGGCGAGATCCTCGGCGAATTTGCCACCCTCATTAATCCACAGGTTGATATACCGCCGTTTATTGCAGCTCTCACAGGTATAACCAACGCCCTTGTTGCACAGGCACCTACCTTGCGCGGGGTAATGCCATCGCTCTTGGAGTTCATTGGAGATGCGGTCGTTGTTGCCCATAACGCGCCATTCGATGTGGGTTTTTTGACGCACGCCTGCAAAGCGCAAGGGATCGCGTGGCCTAAGCCTGCCGTCGTTGACACCGCGCGCCTTGCCCGAGTCACGTTGAACCGCGACGAAGTGGCCAACTGCAAACTGGGAACACTTGCCGCGTTCTTCCATTCACCAACCACACCAACCCACCGCGCGCTTGATGATGCGCGCGCAACAGTTGACGTGTTGCACGGACTGATCGAACGCGTGGCCAATCTTGGTGTTGCAACCCTTGAAGATTTGCAGGCCTTCACCTCGAAAGTAAGCCCCAAACAACGCGAAAAGCGTCACCTTGCAAACGGTTTACCCAATAGCCCTGGTGTGTACATTTTCCGAGATGCCCAAGGCTCTGCTCTATACGTTGGCACCTCGAAAAACATCAACACCAGAGTGCGCAGTTACTTCACAGCATCGGAGACTCGCCGGCGCATGAGTGAGATGGTCTCAATTGCCACGGAGGTCACACCTATCGTCTGCGCCAGTGTGTTGGAGGCGCGCATTCGAGAGTTGCGCCTGATCACCAGTGAACAACCTCGCTACAACATTCGGTCAAAAAAACCAGCAGCGCAATCGTGGATCACCTTCACAAATGAAGCAGTCCCACGCCTGACAACTACGCGCACCCCGCGCACCGACGAACAGCCAGCGTTCGGCCCCTTTGCCGGACGCGCATTAACAAAAGAAGCATTAGAAACATTGGCCTGGGTGTTCAATCTGCGCACCTGCACGACAAAGTTTCGCAAGCTCCCAGTTGTCAACGACACAGCAACCCATGGGTGTGCGCGATTTGATTTTGGTAGGTGCGTAGCTCCTTGTCTGGGTCGCTATGACGAACACGACAGGATCGTTGAACGTGCAACGCAGGCGATGCGCGGTGACTTGCGCGAAATCACCTCCGCGATCACTGAGCGCTTACAAGAATTGAGCGACCACGCTCGCTATGAAGATGCTGCTATCTGGCGAGATCGACTCACCATGCTGACTCAATCAAGTGTCCGTTCACACCGCCTCGCAAACCTCTTCGACATCAATGAACTCGTTGCAGCCCAAGCGAATTCTTCTGGTGGCTGGGAAATTCACGTCATCAGAAACGGACGTTTAGCCGGAGCCGCAACTGCAGAACCCGGCAGTGATCCGCTACCGATCGTTGAAGCGTTAATAGCGACTGCTGACCACAGCAGCGAAGATGTCTTGGCGGAAGAGGCTCTGGCGATTTCCAATTGGCTCGACCAACCCGGCGTTCGACTCGTGCGCACCAGTGCACCGCTATTGATGCCAATGCATTGTGGTGGTCATCTCGTTGAACAACTCACGACAGCACGCAAGTCTGCACACTTCGCAGTCATGCAGGTAGATGCCAGTGGTCCATCAATGCGTCCCGTTGGCCCAGATCGCCGAGCGGTGACGCGGATGCAGGTTTAGTTCGACGTTGAAATTTCTTTGGTCTTTTCAATCCAACTCTGCAAGAGATCTGCAGCAGCCCCAGATTTCAGTGCGTCCTTGGCTCGCGGTAATTGAGCGGCGATCCGGTCGTGCAAGTTTCCAGTTAGCCCATCACCACTGAGTGCCGCATAGGCCACCAGCGCTGCCGCTGCGTTGAGCGCAATTACATCTCCGATGGCGTAAATACGGCGCTCATCTTGAGCTTCGTATTGCTCAAGACCTAAGACTTGGCGAAGTAACTGTGCGTTGCGCACCCGATCTCCCCCGACGAGTAACTCAGGATCAATTGTGTCAAGACCAAGATCCTTGGGATTCAAAGTGGTGCGTACAACTGAATCACCGGTGACATCCCAAATGGAAGTGGTTGTGGTTGTTGAGATTTCATCGAGTCCGTCGTCGCCTCGGACAACGAGCGCGCGAATGCCACGAGCTGCCAGAACCTCAGCGATAATCGGAGCACGCGTAGCGTCAGCGACTCCTAGCAACATTGCTGATGCTCCGGCAGGGTTTGAAAGCGGTCCCAAAATATTGAATACCGTTGGAATGCCGAGTTCTTTACGCACTGGACCGACATGACGCATTGCCGGATGGTGGCGGGGTGCGAATGCAAAACCGATTCCTACTTGCTCAACGCATTGCCGGACTTGCTCTGGTGAAAGTTCAATGACTACGCCAAGTTCTTCAAGAACATCAGCGGTGCCTGTCTGCGAAGAAGCTGCTCGGTTTCCGTGCTTGGCCACCGGCACTCCGCACGCAGCAACAACGAGAGCGGTCATGGTCGAGATATTCACCGTATTGGCTTGGTCGCCACCCGTTCCAACAATGTCCATGGCCGGTTTAGACGTCGTGAAGGTGTTGGCGTGGGCGGCCATCGTTGCGACTAATGCTTGAATTTCTTGTGGCGTCTCACCTTTTGCGCGTAGTCCCACAGCAAAAGCGGCTATTTGGGCGTCTGTGGCTTCACCAGAAAGCATCTGTTGCATTGCCCACGCTGATTCTTCCGAAGATAAATCGACCCCAGCGACCAGCGAGCTCAATAACGCGGGCCAAGCTAAAGTAGCGCTCACGAGTGGTTAGCTCACTCGAGCAGCGACTCGGCGCTGCAACTGCTCGCCAACACGAACGGCTAAATCAATGGCATTGATCGGATGAGCTGCAACTGCATCAGCTCTGGACCACGTGGCTAGCCAGGCATCTTGCTGGCGAGCGATTAATACCAGAATCGGTGGGCATTCATAGATTTCGTCCTTCAACTGACGAGCCATCCCCATACCGCCCGCAGGAACCGCTTCGCCGTCAAGGATGAACAAATCGATGCCACCCGCATCAGCAGCCGCGATGAGCGCCGGCTCGGTGGCGACTTCAAGGTACGTCACCTCAGGCAATCCGGGGACCGGACGCTTACCTAGGGCCAATAAAACATCGCGTCGCACGGCGTGGTCATCGCTGTAGACGAGGACTCGTAGCGGACTGGGAGCTGAGGCGGAAGTCACAGGCGAACTGTAGTCGCAACCCGAGCAAAAATCCCTCTTGGGTTACCTATCCAAAATGTGACGAATCCCTAAGGGGGTGAAGGCGCATTCCTGAGCGCTATCTGTCAGACTCTCCTCGTGGCAACAACAACAGCTCCCTCCGCATACGCACACGCTCCAGCGAATCGCCCAAACATGGTGTCGATTGGCACCATCGTGTGGCTGTCCAGCGAACTCATGTTCTTCGCTGCCCTCTTCGCTATGTACTTCACCTTGCGGGCGGTGAATCCTGAACTATGGGCCGATGAGACCGCACTGCTGAATATTCCGTTCGCCAGCGTCAACACCACCGTTTTGGTGCTGTCCTCAGTGACGTGCCAGCTCGGAGTCTTTGCTGCTGAGCGTGGCGACGTCAAGGGTTTGCGCAAATGGTTTGTGATCACCTTCCTCATGGGCGCCTTCTTCGTGGCCGGCCAGATCACTGAATACACCGTCTTGGTCCGCGAAGGACTCACCCTGTCGTCCAACGCGTACGGAAGCGCCTTCTACCTAACCACTGGCTTCCACGGCATGCACGTCGCCGGCGGCCTGGTTGCCTTCCTCTTTGTCCTGGCCACTACCTATGTGTCCAAGCGCTTCACGCACGATCAGGCCACCCGAGCCATCGTGGTGTCCTATTACTGGCACTTCGTCGATGTGGTGTGGATCGCTTTGTTCTTCATGATCTACATCCTCAAGTAGTCCCTCATGTCTGATTCCCGTTGCCCTCAAACAAGGAAGGTCTGAACGAGTGAAGTTCTTGGCCGCACGTCGGCGAAATCCACTTGTTGCACTTGGCCTATTGCTCGTCGCGCTTGTCGCGGTGGGTGGCGGCTACGCAGCAATCGCCAATATTCAACCCGCGCAAGCTTCTGCCAGCTCCCAGACCCAGGTTGAGGAAGGCAAGCGTCTCTACCTTGCTGGCTGTTCTTCCTGCCATGGCCTGTCGGCACAAGGAACCGGCAACGGTCCAACCCTTCTTGGTGTTGGCGCAGCTGCCGTGGACTTCCAGGTTTATACCGGTCGAATGCCGTTAGCGGCACCTGGCGCTCAGGCCGTGGCCAAGACGCCGTCCTATAACGAGACCCAAATTGCCGCGTTGGCTGCCTATGTTGCATCGCTCGCTCCTGGTCCGGCAATTCCAACTGCCGAAGACACCAGATTTGAGAACGCTGATGTTGCTCAAGGCGGCGTGCTCTTTCGCACCAACTGTGCCCAGTGTCATCAGGCTGCCGGTCAAGGCGGGGCACTTACCCAAGGTAAGTGGGCTCCCAACCTGATGCAAGCAACTCCCAAGCAAATGCTTGAGGCAATGATCACGGGACCTCAGAGCATGCCCATCTTCAGTGACGCAACTCTGCCGCTCAAAGATAAGCAAGCAATCATTGCTTATGTCAACAACCTCCAGAACGCCCCAAGTCCCGGTGGACTCGACCTCGGTCGACTAGGCCCGGTAACTGAAGGATTGTTCTTGTGGACCGCAGTGTTCGCCGCACTCATTGGCGCGGCCGTCTGGATCGGAATTAAAGCGCGATGACTGATCTCACTCCGCACGGCTCAGAGCCGGCAAAACTTGGCTACTCCCCCGTTGCCGATGTTCCGCATGTGCTTCGGGTAAGTGACACCGACCCAGCAGCTGCAAAGCGCGCAGAGCGTCAGATTGCCTCAATGTTCATCCTCTCGATGGTCCTCGTCGTGCTCTTTATCGTTGCTTTCTGGACGATTGACAAAGATACGAACGTCTACATCCCAGTCTTCGGTGAAGTTGGCTTCCTAACCATCGCGCTTGGTCTCACCAGTGGGCTGTCGATTCTGCTCATCGGCACCGGCGCTATCCAGTGGGCCAAGAAGCTCATGCCCGACGTTGAAGTCGTGCAAATGCGCCATGAAATGACCTCGCCGCAAGATGCAACAGCTGAAGCTGCGGCTAACTATGAGCGCGGCAAAGATGAGTCTGGGTTTGCTCGCTACAAGATCATTCGCCGCACGTTGATCGGCGCGATGGCCCTCTTCCCAGTTCCTGTGATCTTCTTGCTTCGTGACCTGTGGAGTTCGCCAGTTAGCGGCACTGTGACGCCAGACGAAATCCTTTCGCACACCATCTGGAAAAAGGGTGAGCGGATTGTTGTCGATGAGAGTTACCTGCCCATTCGACCTGAAGACCTACCGGTTGGCGGCCTTGTTTCTGCGGTTCCAGCAGACTTGATGGAAGTCCAGGAAGAAGAAGGAAATCTCAACGCACGCGGTAAAGCAGCCATTATTTTGGTCCGGATGGATCCAAAAGACATCGTTGCTCAGCAAGGCGACGGCTGGGATTACCAAGGCATCGTTGCTTACTCAAAGATTTGCACCCACGTGGGTTGCCCGATCGCTCTGTACGAACAGCGCACTCACCACTTGCTCTGCCCTTGCCACCAGTCAACCTTCGACTTGGCAAATGCCGGAGCAGTCGTCTTTGGGCCAGCAGCGCGCAACATGCCACAGCTGCCTATCGGCGTCGATAGCGAGGGTTATCTCATCGCTATGGACGACTTCAACCAACCAGTCGGACCTAGCTTCTGGGAGCGCGGATGAGTACGACAAGTCCTATTGAAACCACAGGTGCAGCTGCGGCCACGTACCTAGACCAGCGCCTGGGCAGTAACAAGTTCATGGCTCGCAACTTGGGCAAGGTTTTCCCTGACCACTGGTCATTCATGTTGGGTGAAATCGCGCTGTACTCGTTCATTGTTGTGCTACTTACGGGCACCTATCTCACACTGTTCTTCAAGCCGTCGATGGTTGAAGTTATCTACAACGGTTCATATGTGCCGCTGAAGGGTATTCAGATGTCTGAGGCTTACTCCTCGACTCTGGACATCTCATTCGATGTTCGTGGTGGGCTACTCATTCGCCAGATGCACCACTGGTCAGCTTTGATCTTCGTCGCTGCAATGACCGTCCATATGTTCCGCGTTTTCTTTACAGGCGCGTTCCGCAAGCCACGTGAACTGAACTGGATCATCGGCGTCGTTCTTGTCACGATGGGGCTTGGCGCTGGCTTCACCGGCTACTCCCTTCCCGATGACCTGCTGTCAGGCACTGGCCTTCAGATCATTCGCGGCATCGTGCAATCAATTCCTGTCATTGGCACCTGGGGTGCTTTCTTGCTCTTTGGTGGTGAGTTCCCAGGAACTGACATCATTTCGAGGCTTTACCCCATCCATATCTTGCTCATTCCGGGCTTGATCTTGGCGCTGGTGACCTTCCACTTACTCATGGTGTTTACCCAAAAGCACACCCAATTCCCTGGGCCTGGTCGCACCAATGACAACGTCGTGGGCTACCCACTTTTGCCGGTCTACATGGCAAAGGCTGGCGGTTTCTTCTTCATCGTCTTCGGCGTGATCGCACTTATCGGTGGGTTGGTGAGTATCAACCCGATCTGGATCTTTGGTCCATACACCCCAGATCAGGTCAGCGCTGGATCCCAACCTGACTGGTACATCGGTTGGCTTGATGGTGCCTTGCGTTTGATGCCAAACATTGAATCAACAATTGCGGGCTTTACGCTGTCGTGGAACGTGCTGATTCCATCCGTCATTATTCCTGGCTTACTCTTTACATTATTGGGTGCTTACCCATTCATTGAGCAGCTCGTCACGGGCGACAAGCGCGAGCATCACCTGCTTGACCGTCCGCGTAACGCACCTACCCGAACCGCTCTCGGCGTCATGGCCATTACCTTCTACCTCTTGCTGTTCATCGGTGGTGGAAACGACATCATCGCTGCAGCGTTCAACTTATCGATTAACTCGATCATTTGGTTCCTGCGTATCACCTTGTTTATCGTTCCACCGCTCATGTTCGTCTTCACTCGACGAATTTGCTTAGGTTTACAGCGTCGTGACAATGCCAAATTGCTCCACGGCTATGAAGCAGGGCGCATCCTTCGGCTGCCACATGGTGAGTTCATCGAAGCTCACGAACCGTTGTCTGTGAAGCAACTCGCGGTAATTACCAGCAAAAACGATATTGCACCTCTTCCTGCACCAAAGAAGACCGATATCGATGGGGTGAAGAATAAGCGCTATCAAATCGAAAATCTTCGTTCAAAGGTCAGCCACTTCTTCTACGGCGAGAATATTCCACTCCCATCCGCAGCAGAAATTGCCGCGGGGCAGGCTCATGTAGCGCACGAAGCCGCGATCGAAGCACCTCTTCATGCTTATGAAGATGCTGATCAGATCGAAAACTTCCACGGTGGTGTTTTGCATCATCCAGGAATGGCTTCAACAAACGCTGAACAACAGGACGAACGCTAAGCGCTCTCCCGAACATCCAGAAGGCCCACTGCAAACATTGCAGTGGGCCTTCTGCTTTGTGTCTCAGGTATCGCCTGCACACAAGCTGGTCTTCTTGAGTGTTACGCCTTCCACTGCAATGGCAACGAGTTCAGCGCCATCATGCCGCCAGTGGACTCTGTAGCCACATGCCCACTTGCGACCCAATAGTTAGGAATCACCTTGTGCCACTCCTCATAGGCGATGGTCAGCTCATGGCGGGCTAGGTGCGAACCTAGGCAACGATGAGGTCCGGCACCGAACGTGAGGTGCGCGCTAGTCTCCCGGTAGAAGTCGGCGTTAAGTGCGTCGTGATGCTGACGTTCGTCGCGACCAGCACTGGGCAGACTTATCGTCACGCTTGATCCCGCTTTCACCGGGCAACCTGCAATGACCGTGTCTTCGGTGACTGCGCGCGAAACGTTCACGATCGGATAGAGCCTCAAAAATTCTTCAGTGACCTTCGGTGCAATCCCAGGATCATCGAGCAAAAGCTGGCGATCTTCGGGGTGACTGGCTAGGTGCATGAATCCATAAGTCAACTCTGCTGTCACGGTATCAAGGCCAGCCATGAACATTAGAAGGTAGAAGGACAGCAGTTCCGCATCGGTGACCTGGCGCCCATCAATTTGCCAGTCAAGTGCTGCTGATGCGATACCCACAGGCCGCTCTGCTGGATCCATGGCACGACGCTCAACAATCATCTGTGCGAAGTAGTTCGTCACTTTGCCTTGTGCTTCTTCAGCCGAGACTCGAGCAGCCACGGGATCCGGATTATCTGGATGCAGAATTGCCGTCTCCCACTCAAGCATCACGTCGAGTTCATTGACAGGCAGCCCCATCATTTCTAAAAAGACTGTCGTGGGATATCTCAGTGCAAAATCCTGTACAAAGTCGCACTCGCCTCGGGCGTGCAGGCTTTCGGTTAATTCTCGGGCATGCTCACGAATTCGCTCGTCGAGCGCATCGATCTTGCTTGGCGACCAGTAAGAAGCAAGCAATCTGCGCCAACGCATGTGCTCCTGACCATTGAGCTGCTGCGGGATGAAGATGTACTTGACTGGTTCGCCAGTTACCAGGTTGGTTGAGGGTTGTGGAAATAACGTGGCGTTCTGAAGCACTTCAAGTGCAGTTTCGTGCTCGGTAACCATAAAAAAGTGAGTATGCAGATAAGGAACATCGACGATCGGTCCGGCTTGACGTGCAACGTCGAGCATCGCATGCCCAGATAGTGCGGGTCGCGGTGCGCCAGTCCACGTGAGGTGCGCCACTGGGCACCCTTCACCTTGTTCAATACTGATGGGTGCGGGTTCTACCGACGTGTTCTTAGCCACGGACTGCCTCCTGCTGCTCGGGAATGATCCGAAGGTAGTCAGTCAATGCAATCTTGGCCATGGTTTTGAGCAATTCCATCCAAGTGGCTACCAAAACCCTTGGGGCCATAACTTCAAAATAGGGTCCTGATAACCTCCCCGAATGCCCCAAGAAGCTCTGTTTGTTCGCGAAGGCGAATGGTTTCATCCGACCGCCTACACAACCGGTCCTTGGCGCCCAGACGCGATGCACGGAGGTCCCCCTTCTGCCCTTATCGGCGTCGCAATCACCCAATCCACGCAGCCAGATGAGCAAGTAGCCCGCGTCAATATTGATTTAGTGAAGCCTGTTCCCCTTGAGCCGCTGAAGACCGTGGTTAAGCGTCAAGAAGTGAGCCGCAGGGTCACTCATCTGGAAATTGAACTACAAACCGACGATGCCACCGTTGCTTACGCCCGTGCAGTCCTACTTCGAGGATCCGGACCAATCCCGCTCATTGATCTTGGACCTCCCGTTGTGCATGTGCTCGTCAGCTCTGAACACACCTCTCCTGGATCAAATGCGATCCATGGTGAGTCAATAATTTTCCATCGTGATGCCATTGAAACCCGGTTTACCCAAGGCGACTGGTCAATTCCAGGACCAGGTAATGCCTGGATGCAACTTCGCGTACCCGTTGTTCTAGGTGAAGAATCCTCTGCACTGAGCCAACTATTAGCGGTTGCCGATTTTGGCTCTGCTCTCTCGCAAGCAGTTGCACCCAATTCTGGCGTGGGATTAATTAATGTGGATGTCAACGTCACCCTTGCAGCCAGCCCAGTAGGCCCTTGGTTTTTTCTAGAAGCCCAAGGACAGGTAAGTGACCAAGGGATCGGTCTTGCCGTTACAAGACTTTTTGATGTCAACGGTCCAGTGGGAGTGATCACTCAGAGCCAGATTGCTCAAGGGTTTCGAAAGGGCTAGGACTTCAACCTTCGATCCACCTTCTCTGTGAGGTTCCGCTACCTTGCAGTCATGCCTTTTCAACAACCGCAGCATCCGGCTTGGTATGGAAGCGTGATGGGCACCGGTGTCCTATCGTTGGTCATGATCACTGAAGCCCAAACCTGGGATTACCCCTGGCTCACTAGTGCTGCTGTTGTAGTGCTGCTCATTGCCAGTGCCTTGGGCGTCGTCCTCCTACCCCGATATCTACGGCGGTTGCGAAATCGACTTGCCCTGATGTCAGAGATTGCTAATCCAAATGCTGGTCCCATGCTGGCGACCTTGCCTGCCGGCCTGCTCGTGCTGGCCTCTGCTTGGGGACGTATCGGACCTGAGCTTGTACCCACTGGTGTCGCGTTATGGATAAGTGCTGTCTTGCTCGCACTTGGCACCGTGCTCGTCATCGCTTTTTCGCTGACTTGGTCGTTGGTGATCATGCGCTCGCAGGTGCAACTTTCTGACATCCATGGAGGCTGGTTGATTCCACCCGTGATGAACCTGCTGATTCCGATAGCCCTTGCACCGATCATTGTTGCTAACCCAAATATTTCAGAACTGCTGCTCATCATCGGCTTTGCTTTCTACGGTATCGGCCTACTGCTCTTCCTAGGAATGTTCAGCCTCTTCATCGCCAGAATGATTCTTGGTCCAAGATTTACCGGCCCACTAGCTGCTGGGCTGTGGATTCCACTTGCACCAGCCGGTCTCGTCGGCTTAGCTGCAATCCGCCTTCAACAGGCGGCTCCCGAAACGCACGTTTCCTGGCTCGGGGATTCGTTAGCCTTTGGAATCGTTGCAAGTGCTATCGGGATTGGGTTCGGCCTGTGGTGGGCACTCTTTGCCTTCATTGAGTTTCGCAGCATTCGAAAAACCGGAACAGCTCCTGTGCAACCCGGCTGGTGGGGCTTGGTGTTCCCCATCGGGGCGCTCACGCTTTCCATCTCAGTGCTGGGTCAAACCACAAACATCAAGCCCCTTGAAGTCACAGGAGCTATCGCAGCAATTATCTTGCTGGCATGTTGGATCGCTGTTGCCAAGGTCACCTTCACCCCCTTACCAAAATGAGAATTCAATAAGTAGAGGCCTGATGCTTTCGCATCAGACCTCTACTTATGTCGTGCACATGTTTAGCGTGCGAATTCTCCGCGGTAATACTCAAACATCCAGCCAATCAGTCCGATCACCAGAATAAACACACCCAGTGCAATGAGCCAGACTGCGAACACCAATCCAAAGACCGTGAACATCACTGCAATGCCAATGACAAGTGGCCACCATGAGTGCGGGCTGAAGAAGCCATACTCAGGGTCAGCTTCATCAATGTTTGCATCCAAGCGATCTTCTGGCCGTGGCCATACTCGCTTGGATGTGTAAAGCACGTAGAAAGCCACTAAAGCCGCCAACATGGCGCTCATAGCCAATGCAGTTGTTCCGATCGGATCACGCGCCGTATACCAGTAGATGGCAGCAATCAACGCGAAGCTAACGGCACCGGCAGCAAATAGGCGACCCTCAATCTTCATTAGTGTCCCGCTCCTGCTGAAGTTGGTGCGTTCATCGAGGTTGGAGTATCCGATAACTCTGGGTAATGCAGATCAAAGGCCGGACGCTCTGAACGAATCGGAGGCAACGCCACGAAGTTGTGGCGTGGAGGTGGACAAGAAGTCGCCCACTCCAACGAACTCGACCAGCCCCAAGGATCATCAACTGCGACCTTAGGTGCGTTTCTTGTCGTGGTAATGACGTTCCAGAAGAAGAACAACATGGAGATACCCAAAAGCGCAGCGCCTACAGTTGAGATCACGTTGAGCGTCTCGAAATTATCTGCCGGTAGGTAGTCACCGTAGCGACGTGGCATGCCCTGAACACCGAGCCAATGCTGGACCAAGAACGTGACTTGGAAGCCTACGAACAGCAACCAAAAATGCCATTTCCCAATTTTCTCGTTCAGCATCTTGCCGGTCATCTTTGGCCACCAGTAGTACAGGCCCGCGAAGAACATGAATACGACAGTGCCAAATACCGTGTAGTGGAAATGTGCCACGACGAAGTAGGTGTCTGAGACATGGAAATCAAGTGGCGGTGCCGAAAGAATAATTCCGGTGAGCCCACCAAAGAGGAAGGTGATCAGGAAACCCATGGTCCATAGCATCGGCGTATCGAACTGAACCGAGCCTTTCCACATGGTGCCGATCCAGTTGAAGAACTTCACACCTGTCGGCACAGCTATCAACATTGTCATAATCGCGAAGAACGGCAGATAGACCGATCCGGTGACATACAAGTGGTGAGCCCACACTGCCATCGAAAGACCAGCGATAGCCAAGGTTGCAAAGACCAGGCCCTTGTATCCAAAGACTGGCTTGCGCGAGAAGGTTGGGATGATTTCGCTGGCAATACCAAAGAACGGTAGCGCCAAGATGTACACCTCAGGGTGTCCAAAGAACCAGAACAGATGCTGCCACAACATCGCCCCGCCATTGGCTGGATCGAAGACTTGGGCCCCATATTGGCGGTCAATAAACGCCATCGCCAGTGCGGCTGCAAGAACTGGGAAGGCAAGAAGAACGAGCACGCTAGTGGCAAGAACCGTCCAGGTGAAAATCGGCATCCGGAACATCGTCATGCCAGGCGCCCGCATGCAATAGATCGTGGTCACGAAGTTTGCTGAACCCAAAATTGTGCCGAGTCCACCGATTGCTAAGCCCAACAGCCACAGACTTCCGCCGACTTCAGGTGAGAACACCGCGTTACTGAGTGGCGCGTAAGCAAACCAGCCAAATGATGCGGCGCCGCCTGGCGTGAAGAACCCCGCGGCAACGATGAGACCACCGAACGCAAAGAACCAAAAGCCAAGCATGTTCAAGCGAGGAAAAGCAACGTCTGGTGCACCGATCTGCAGCGGCATGATGATGTTGCCGTAGCCCACGAACAGCGGCGTTGCGAAGAGGAACAGCATGATTGTTCCGTGCATTGTGAACAGTTGGTTGTACTGCTCTAGGGAAACGACCTGCAATCCAGGACTGGCAAGTTCGGCGCGCATAACTAATGCGAAAGCACCCGCAACGACGAACCAGAAAGTCGACAACATCAAGTACATGTAGCCAATGACCTTGTGGTCGGTTGAGGTGATCCAGCTGACTGCAACTGATCCCAATGACTTCTTTGGCTTGCCCGCCGGCGCAGCTGCTGCGTCAACCGGACGTTCGCTGAGAATCGTCATACTGTCCTCTCCCCAGGCATAGTGCCCTTGTTGCTAAATGGTTCGCTATTGAACGTTCCGGTTTGACCCTTGGCCTTGAGCTCGAGCATGTGAGCGTCAAAAGTAGCCCTGTCTACAACTTTCACGTTGAAAAGCATCTGCGAATGGTTCACACCACAAAGTTCAGCGCATTTGCCGACGAAGGTACCCACCTTGTTTGGGGTGAGTTCAAAAGCGTTGGTTTTTCCTGGGATAACGTCCATTTTGAAAAGGAAGTTCGGCACCCAGAAGGAGTGAATGACGTCAGGAGAGTTCAGATTGAACCGAACCTTCTCATTGACAGGTAGCCAGAGCACTGGCTCTGCACCCACCATGTTCTCGCCTTGAGGTAGGCCTGTTTCCCAGACTTTTTCGTCAAGGTAGTTAAAACCCCAACTCCAGCGGTAGCCCACAACTCCAACAGTGTGCTGTTGATCGTTCTTTAACGTCATCAGTTCGCTTTGGTCTTTAGCCGTGAACCAGAAAAGACCAAGAACCATGATCAACGGAACGACTGTGTACAAAATCTCGATCGGCATGTTGTATTTGACCTGCGCCGGGATTCCCTGACGCTTCTTACGGCGATACGCCACGGAAGCGAAGAGCATGAGGGCCCAGGTGAATGCCCCAACGATCCAAGCAGCGATCCAGGATCCCTGCCAGAGGTTCTGGACGATAAAGCCTTCTTGGGTTGCCGGATCCGGCAAGTCGAAGAAGAACGCCTCATTTGCAGTGCATCCTGAAAGGACAACAGCAATAGCGATGGTGCCAAATCCGATGACAGCACGCCGCATAGTGCGAGCGCCTCTCGGCTGGTGCGCGGTGGAACCCACTGGTCGCCTTTCAGTCCACGTTGGTGATGCTCAAACTTCGTTGAGACTAGCGCACTGTGCCTCACAACTTCGCGCCGGATCCATGTGATCCGGCGCTCAATTCCTGTCCCAAATGTCGGGCCAAGTACCGTGGCTGTCATGACTAGCTTTGCCCCTGCCCCTGCGGGGTTTCTGGATGCGGTTGGTGGCCTGCCTTTGGCCGCACAAACTGCGCTCGCTTTTCATCGGGCTCAGGAGCTGGCTTGGTCTGATCCTGCCCGGCTTCATCACCTAGGCAGGCAATCAGCGCTGCTCTCAGACACTGCTCGCGCAAGCCTTGCCGCAAGTATCAGCGCCGCCACCGGAGTCTTGGTGCCTGCCGAGAAAGTATTTTTCGCGCCCTCCGCCCGGCTGGCCACTGATTGGGCTATTTCTGGATTTCACGGGGTTACTGCGCTAGCTCACACCTGTATCGAGACACTGGCAGTCATCGATGCCTGTGCCGAATCAGGACTTTCCATTCAAGCGCTGAGCGTCGACGAACGAGGACACGCAACAACCAGTGACCTCGAAGCTCTAGATAACACCCTCCTCGTGGTGCAAGCAGCCAATGTTGAAATAGGAACGACACAAGATCTCCAGGGATTCGCCGACTGTGGTCGCCCTCTACTCGTGGATGCTTCCCAGTGTCTGGGCCGAATCAATATCGGGCCACATTGGTCAGTCTTAATGACGGATGCCCGCGGCTGGGGCGGTCCTGCTGGTCTTGTCGTGATCGCAGTCAATCCAACAGCTTTCTGGGCTGCCCCAATCGCGGCTCCAGGTGGATGGCTTGGCTCGAGCGCAAATGTTCCAGCCCTCGTCGCAGCTGCAACGGCGCTTGAAGGGCTACTCCCGGACGTTTCAACCCAGGCTGATGAAGCCTTGGCCTTAACGACGTATCTGAGATCTCGCGTAGAAGCAGAAGTGCCTGACGTTGTTTTTTCCGGCGATCCAGATGAGCGCTTGCCGCACATCCTGAATTGCTCAGTGCTCTACGTCAGTGGTGAAGCACTGATAAGTGAACTAGATCGACGAGGCTTTGCGCTTGCAAGTGGGTCAGCTTGCGTGGCTGACAGCGATCGAGCAAGTCACGTACTGGTGGCAATCGGCGCATTTACCGGTGGCAATGTGCGGATCTCGTTGCCTTTCGGCTGCACCCAAGCAACAGTGGATGGCTTTATTGACGCCTTCACCCAAGCAGTTGCCATGTTGAGAATTGAAGCTGGTCGATGAACGTTGACCTTTGGCTCGACGAGCGTGGCCGTCGATGTCCGATCCCGGTCATTGCGCTTGCCCGCGCTCAAACCCAGTGGCTGAAAGATGACAACGCTCACTCCAAGGTCGTTGGGGTCTTAGCAGATGACCCAGCGGCCAAATATGACATTCCGGCTTGGTGTCGACTTAAAGGCGCCGAATTCCTTGGTGAAACGAGCCCACCTGACGCTGGAACTGGCACTGGATATCTCGTGCGATTTTCTACTTAAAAACACGCAGGCAAAGTGATCGCACGTGCAAGTCGATCCAAATAGTCGCTGCGAGAAATCCGCGAAACTCCTAGCGTTGCAAGATGTTCGGTCTGCCACTGCACATCAATAAGCCTTGCACCCGCACATGCATTCAACTTTTCAACGAGGGCAACAAATGCAACTTTTGATGCGTCGCGCTTTCGATGAAACATCGATTCACCAGCGAATAACCCACCCACTTCAATGCCGTACAGCCCGCCAACAAGTTCTGCGTCATCCCAGACTTCAATCGAATGCGCCCAGCCCATTGCGTGTAATGCGCAATACGTCGCAATGAATTCTTCGGTGATCCATGAGTCTTCGCGATCTTCATCGCATCCGCGCATCACTGCTTCGAATGCGTTGTCAAAAGTCACGCGGTAGCGGTTACACGACTTTCGTAACGACGCAGACACCTGAAGTGCATCAAGTTCCATCACGCCACGTGGATCTGGCGACCACCAGGCGAGTTCACCCGTTGACACATGCATGGGAAATAGACCCGTGCGATAGGCCTGCAGCACCGTTGCCGGATCTAAATCGGCGCCGATAGCCAATACTTCTTCCCCTGGCTCGCCAAACCGTGGATCAGGAAGATTCCAATCACAAGGACCTGGATCAATCGGCATTGCTAGTTCTGCGTAACTACCAAGTGCACAGCGACATCCGCAGCCGCCGCATCGCCATAATTTTGGGCCAAGCGCGTAAGGAACGACTTATGGGTAAACACATATTCTTGAGTACCAACAGTCTCAATAACGTATGTAGCCATGAGCGAACCAACTTGCGCGGCTCGCTCATCGCTGAGTCCCCAGCCCATGCCAGTGAGGTAACCCGAACGAAATGCGTCTCCCACACCAGTTGGGTCTGCAATGCGATCTGGTTTACATACATCTACGAACACTGGGGCTTGTCCCCTGCGCTCAATGCGCGCACCTTGTGAACCAAGAGTCGTGACGCGAGTTTCAACCATCGCCGCAATATCCGCCGCACTCAACCCAGACTTCTGCTCAATGAGTGCGCCTTCATATTCATTAGTAAATAAATATTTAGCTCCTTCAATGAGGGGAGAAATATCTTTGCCGTCCATAAATGCCAACTGCTGACTTGGATCAGCAGCAAAGTCATACCCGCGGTCACGACATTCGGTGGTGTGACGAGCCATGGCTCCCGGATCATTTGCACCAATCAGCACAACATCAGCGCCGCCAACACGATCAACGATCGGCTTCAATTCAATATTCACGGCTTCTTGCATAGCTCCTGGATAGAACGAAGCAATCTGATTTTGCTCAGTATCCGTCGTGCAAATGAAACGGGCGGTGTGATGCAACTCCGAAACGTGAACGGCAGAAGTGTTCACACCATGGCGCTCAAGCCAAGCCTGATATTCCGCAAAGTCAGCGCCGACAGCCCCCACAAGCACAGGGTTGAGCCCTAGACACCCCATGCCAAAGGAAATGTTTGGGCCAACGCCACCCCGACGAACTTCAAGTTCATTGACAAGAAATGAAACAGAGATCTTGTCGAGTTTGTCTGCAACAAATGATTCGGTGAATTTCCCCGGAAATGTCATGAGATGGTCGGATGCAATTGATCCGGTAACAAGTATGGCCATGTTGGCGGACTTTACCCATCAACCTCGGCATACTTCGCACATGCATCCAAGAATTGCTTTCGGAATTGTCACTGTCGCCCTGCTCGCAGGGACCCTTGCTGGATGTGGCGGGCAAGAATCCTCAGCCCCCATGGACCTCAAAGGCATCTGGTCTGGAACCTATCGATTCCCCAGTGTCACTAATTCCATTGAGGAATCACCACTCACGATTGAAATTACTCGCCAAGAAGGACCCTTGTTGTGGGGTATCGAGCGATGGACAAATAAGGGCGAGAAGCTGGAAGCCGCAATGGTGGGTTCATTCTCGCCTGACCAAAGCCAAATTACTCTTGCCGAAGTCGGTGGATCATTTAACGGTTTCGTCCAAGACAACTCCATGAGTCTTCAATTTGTGCGAACCGATGACCCGCCAACCGCCTTTTACGTCACTGTCGTTCGGCAGTAACTGCAGTTCATGCGAGTGGAGTGATCCGTTGATCGCCCCACTCGCACATCACTAAATATTGGCCAGCCTTACTTAACCCACTTGGCGCTGAGGTTAATTCCTAGATCAGACACTGCGGTGATCTCTGCCGGCGTGAACTTGTCTTGCGGATTCACATACGCCGTTGTTGCGATAACTGCGTTGCCAGCCTGTGAATACAAAGTGAAAGACGATGTTTTTCCTGAATACTTCGGATCCGGATTAGTGAAAACGGATTGGTTACTTACATAGAAGTTCTGGAATTCCGCACCTGGCTGGGAACCCACAACGTATGTCTCAGAAATTTTCGATGACGTGTCGGTCCCATTTTGCCCAGATGTTGTTCCTGCGCACGCCTTCGAGCCGTTAAATAGAGTCGTGTAAGCAGCGGCAGCAGCTTTTGCACTTGAGTATTGGAAGACTCGTTCAGACACCGAGGTGTACGCGTTGCCATTTTTTGTTTCAATATCGACCGCTGGTTGAGTCAAGGGTGCGCGCTGGGAATACAACGCCTTACCTGAAAAATCCGAGCAAGGCACAATATTCTTGTCCGGATTGGTGGTGTTGAAGTCGTAATTTTTCGCTTTGCCAAATACTGACGGAACTTCCGACTTCGTCAACATTTTGGCGGCCGTTGAGTTGGCTGCTAGCGCGGCTGGCGCGAGTAGGGCCGACAGACCAAGCGCGGCCGATGTTGCGATAAGTGCGGCTCTCTTGCGAGACATAGCGACTCCTTTAAACCCTTGAGGGGCCCGCAAAATGCGAGCCCCTCAAGGTTAATACTTTTTACTGGAGATTAACTAAATGAATCTCCGCAAGCGCACGAGCCGCCTGCATTGGGGTTGTCAATCGTGAAGCCCTGCTTCTCGATCGTGTCTACGAAGTCGATGGTTGCACCGTTGAGGTAAGGAGCACTCATTCGGTCGGTTACCACGCCAACACCGTCGAAGTCCTTGTTGACATCGCCATCAAGCTTGCGGTCATCAAAGAAGAGCTGGTAGCGAAGTCCGGAACAGCCACCTGGCTGCACAGCAACGCGAAGGGCAAGGTCATCGCGACCTTCAGAATCAAGCAGAGCCTTAACCTTGAGGGCAGCGGTCTCAGTGAGCGCAATGCCGTCAATCGTAGGCGCCTGGATCGTGACGTCAGCAGTCATGGCGGTCCTTCCAATCGGTGGTGTGAACAGAGTCTATGTCACATCTAACAATCTAATATCCCATCCCATTCCCTTTTCTGCTAGGCAATGTGGACAATAGGCAGATGACCGAATTAGGACTGGAGCCCAAGCCAACCCCACTGGCACTACTTCTCCTAGGCAAAGATGCTGACCCAGACAGCGAAAAAGGGGTTGAATGCCCCGGTTCCCTTCCGCCAGCCTCTGATCCAGACCTCGTGGCTCGCGCCCAAGCCGCCAAAGCTCGCTTGGGTGATCGAGTATTTATTCTGGGCCACCATTATCAGCGCAATGAGGTTATCGACTTTGCTGATGTCACTGGCGACTCATTCAAGTTGGCTCAACAGGCTGCCGCCCACCCCAACGCCGAATACATCGTATTTTGCGGGGTGCACTTCATGGCCGAGAGCGCAGACATCCTGACGGCCGACAATCAGCAAGTGGTCCTTCCCGATATGGCCGCTGGCTGCTCGATGGCAGATATGGCGGCTATCAATCAGGTGGAAGCCTGTTGGGAGGTGCTCAAGGCAGCCGGTATCTCTGATGTGACTGTCCCGGTTACCTACATGAACTCAACCGCTGCAATTAAAGCCTTTACGGGCCGCAACGGTGGCACCGTTTGCACTTCAAGTAATGCCAAGCAAAGCTTGGAATGGGCCTTTGCTCAAGGCGAAAAAGTTCTGTTTTTGCCAGATCAACATCTTGGTCGTAACACGGCTGTGCTTGATCTAGGGCTGAGTCTGGACGACTGCGTGCTGTACAACCCAATGCTGCCAGGCGGAGGCTTATCGGTAGAACAGCTCAAGAACGCGAAGGTGATCTTGTGGCGTGGCCATTGCTCAGTTCATGCCCGATTCACCACTAAGGCAATCAATGACGTTCGCGAGCGAGTGCCCGGAGTCAAAGTCATCGTTCACCCTGAGTGCACCTTTGAAGTTGTTTCCGAAGCAGACGCGGTCGGCTCAACTGAAGCCATCATCACCGCAATTGCCGCTAGCCCACCTGGTTCGGCTTGGGCTATTGGCACCGAACTGAATTTAGTGAAACGACTTGCTCAAGACTTCCCTGACCGGGAGATCGTCTTCTTGGATCACTCAGTGTGTTTCTGCGCAACTATGAATCGCATTGACTTGCCACACCTGGTCTGGGCCCTTGAATCCCTAGCCGATGGCGTATTGGTCAACCAAATTACTGTGGATCCGGACACCTCGCGCTGGGCCAAGGTTGCACTAGACCGCATGCTGGCTTTGCCCGGACCCTCCGCCCGCAAGGATTGACCGACTACGCTGAACCTATGTTTGGAAAGAAGCAAGAATCCCAGCCAGTCACGCCCACCACTGATGAGTCAGCAGAAGGCAAAGGCCGGCCAACGCCTAGCCGCCGAGATTCCGAAGCGGCCCGCAAGACTCGAGTCAAGGTTCCAAACAATCCCAAAGAAGCCAAGAAAGCTTCCCGCGAGCGCGCCCGCCTAGATCGTGAACGCTCGCGCAAGGGCATGATGGCCGGCGATGAGCGCTACCTCCAGGCTCGCGACCAAGGCCCCGGAAAGTCATTCACCCGAGACTTTGTTGATTCACGTTTTTCATTAGCTGAGTACTTCATCATCGTCGCCATCTTGGTTCTTGCGCTTGGCTTCGTGCCAGTGCAAGCCATTCAGTTCTGGGTTACCTTGGGCTTCTTCGCATTCACCGCGATCATGGTTGTCGACGTAATCATCATGGTGGTGCTCTTGAACCGCACCGCGACTAAGACGTTCACGAATCCTGCAGACCGCAAGGGCTTGACCCTGTATGCAGTGCTGCGAGTCATGCAATTTCGTCGCCTTCGCCTACCACCGCCACGCGTGAAGCGCGGCGGCATTCCTAAGTAGCGTTACTCCCCCGCTGGCCGCAAACTCATCGGGCCGTAAATAACACTCGCTCCATCGAGCAGCGAAACTTGATCAACTCCTTCTTCTAGTAACTCCTGCCAGTTTTCACCGATCCACGTTTCTGCATCACCTTGAGTGGGAAAGGCAGCATCGTTAGCCGTTACTGATTCGACGGCCGATCCGTCTGCCCCTTGTGTCTGCCAAGTCCAGTTCATAATATTTCTCGTTTCTAAGGTCGCGTTGTAGGGGAAACTGTGAGCGCTGGGTCGGTTGTCACAACATCACCCAACGCAATATCAATTGCGTGCAAAATATCCTCTGAAAGTACGACGCCGGACGCCTTCACATTTTCATGCACCTGCTCGGCTCTAGATGCGCCAACGATGGCTGATGCGATGTTGGGTTGGTTAAGGACCCAAGCAACTGCTAATTGAGCGGGCGTCAGTGAAAGTTCTTGCGCAATCGGCACCAGTCGTTGCACCGCAGTGAGAACATCATCGCGCAGCCAACGCGAGATCATGTTTGCTCCACCTTGCTCATCTGTTGCTCGCGACTGAGCTGGCGGTGGCTGACCTGGTAAATACTTTCCGCTCAATACGCCTTGAGCTATCGGCGAGAACACGATCTGACTGACACCGAGTTCTTGTGAAGTAGGCACTACTTCTTCTTCAATCACTCG
>JBIIAA010000137.1:0-4468 GCA_044240165.1 Candidatus Nanopelagicales bacterium | reverse complement strand
AACCCTGCCTCAGACCGGCACCGTCTATTCCTATTCGTGGGTGGATCGCCCGATGAACGACCACATAAATGATGGAAAGATTTATAACTTCGCCGTCGTTGAGCTCGATGGAATCACAGGAAACGCTGTGCGCCTGCTCACCAATGTGTACGACGTAGATAAAGAATCTCTAAACGTCGGCCTTCGCGTAAAGGCAGCTTTCGATTCGGTAACGGGACACTATGCAAGCGCAGGCGGCTATGGGCCAGCCGGCGCAGATGTTCCGGCAACTGATGTTGGTCCAATTGCACTTGTTGTATTCGAACCGCTTGAAGGAGCTGCAGCATGAGCGCTGACTGGTTAAGCGGCAAAGCCGCAATTGTTGGAATTGGCCAAACTGCATTTGGTAAACGAGGCGAGTTCTCTGACCGAGGAACGTACTCGCTCGTTCTTGAAGCTATTCAAAAGGCCTGCGATGACGCCGGCATCAGCCCAAAGCAGATCGACGGTTGGTCCTCGTACTCAAATGATCCAAATCAGGGTGCAATGCTTTCAGCAATGATGGGTTGCGATCGTCTTCGTTTCACAGCGATGGGCTGGGGCGGCGGCGGCGGCGCAATGGGCGGCGCATTTATGTATGCAGCAATGGCTGTTGCAACTGGCCAAGCTGATTACGTGTGCATCGTTCGCGGTGCAACGATGCCAGGTAACGCTCGCTTTGGCGGTATGGGTCGCCCAGGCGATGGCCCGCCGCACGGCATGATCAGTCCGGGTAATTCGTTTGCTTTGGCAGCACGTCGCCATATGTCGCGCTTCGGCACCACCACGGAGCATTTCGGTGAAATTGCAATCAATGCTCGTCGTAACGCTGCGAACAATCCAAATGCTCGGTTCCGTGATGAGATCACCATGGAAGATCACCATGCTTCACAGTTGATCTGCGATCCACTTCGCAAGATGGACTTCTGCATGGAGTCTGACTTCGGTACTGCCATCATCGTCACCTCTAAAGAGCGGGCGAAAGACAGCAAGAACGAAGCCGTGTCATTGGTGTCTATGGCGATGGGTGGACCGCCACGTTGGGGTGATGCTTGGTTTGGCCAAGCTGCGAGTGATCCATCAGGCATGGGCAGTGCAGTTGGCGGACATATGTGTGATGACGACGATTACGTAACTGGCGGTTACCGCACCCTGGCTCAGGATTTGTACAACAAGTCAGGTCTTGGTCCCGATGATGTTGACGTCGCATTGCTCTACGACCACTTCACACCGATGGTGATCATGGCGATCGAAGATTTCCAGTTCTGCAAGAAGGGTGAAGGTGGCCCGTTTGTTGCAGAAGGAAATATTCGTCGCGAAGGCAAGATTCCGGTGAATACACACGGAGGAAACCTTGCTGAGGTCTATGCCCATGGCATGACTCACATGATGGAAGGCGTTCGCCAACTTCGTGGCGATTCACCTAACCAATTAGATAATCCGCAAATTGCGGTGATTGCAGCTGGCGCATCGATGGCACCGACAGGCGCCATCATGTTGGGCAAGATGTAACGGGAGTTCTTAACGAGTAAGGGGGCTGTCATCGTGACAGCCCCCTGTACTTTTTTCATACGAGAAGAACTGCGTGACGCGAGTGTGATCCAGTAATCTGAAGTTTGTGACCGAGAAAGATTTCGAAAAAATATTGGAGCTCGCACCTCTGGGTGAGTTTCTCTTCAGTGCGACTGCTCTCGGCGAAGTCGGACATCTCTTCGGTGGCTACACCTTGGGATTAGCAATGCAGGCAGCGAGTTCAACGGTGGATCCGCAAATGTGGCCGCAGTCACTGCACGCAAACTTTATTGATTCAGGAAAAACAGGACATGAATTGCGATTTCGTGTTGATGTTTTGCGCGATAGTCGGGCGTTTGCCCTACGGCAAGTGACTGTCACCATGGGTGACCTCACGCCGTTGTTAATGCAGACCTCTTTTCATGCCGGTGAATCAGGCACGGATTGGACTCCCGATGAAAAGTTCAACTATCCAGATCCCGAAACACTTGAATCAGATGAAACATATCTCTCTGCAATTGATCCCATTGATATTCGACCGGTCCAAGGACTTTCAAAGCGCGGTCCAGGCCACCGCATTCCGCGGGTGCACCCATTTTGGGTTAAGCCACGAGTGACTCTGCCCGATAACCGAATGTTGCATGCTGCAGTGGTCGCATTTATTTCGGACTACATGATTGTTGGAAATGCACAACAGCCAAACGTGCCGGTTCCTGATGGGAGTCTGGTAGTCACGATGGAACATGCGCTTTGGTTTCATCGCCCCGTTGATGCAAATAATTGGTTGCTCTTTGTCGCTGAACCGTTGTCTACTTATCACGGTCGAGGCGTAAGTAGCGGCAAGGTGTTTAACCGCGAGGGACTTTTAGTGGCGTCGTTCATGCAAGAAGTGCTGACCCGCCAACCACGCGTGAAAGCCTCATCACACTGAAGCTTGATAACCGGCATCAACAATGGCGGCAATGACAACTGACGTGTCCGGGTCTCCTTGCACAATCGCGGTGCCTGCCTCAAGATCCACAATGACGCTGTCCACGCCCTCGACACCAGTCACTGCTTGGGTTACATGTCGAACACAGTTGGCGCAAGTCATTCCGGTCACAACAAAAGTTTTCATAAGATCATCTTTACCCATCCGACAAAGTAAGGTCCACTTGTGCGCTCTTTCCTGTTCATTCATGGTGCCTGGCATGGCGCTTGGTGTTGGGCTGCTCTTCAAGAACATCTGAGCGCGGCTGGATTCCAGTCCACGGCAATTGAACTGCCAGGTGATGTCCCGGGGCGGTCCTTGGGCGATGATGCTGCTTTGGCATTTGAGGCTCTAGCTCAAATGGACGGGGACGTCATTGTGGTTGGGCATTCACTCGCCGGTTTACTTGCTCCATTCGTAGCATCACACCCAAAAGTTTGCGGCCTAGTAATGGTGGCGGCGCTCTTCCCAGAATTCGATATGAGCGCCGCTGAACAGCGTGAGCGCAATCCACAGATATACACAGATCGCTATCGACAGGCCGAAGTGATTCGCTATGAAGATGGAAGCACGGAAATACCACATGAGCAGGCGATCGACCTCATGTTCAATACCTGCCCTCCTGAGGTGGCAACATGGGCAGCAGCACAGTTACGTCGCCAATATTGGGAGAGTTTTGTGGAGCCCTCACCGGTCTGGGCTTGGCCAGATATGCCAACCCTTGCTATTGGTTGCCGGCAAGATCAGCTGACGAATACTGAACCCATGATTGAAGCAGTGGCGAACATTTCGGGGGCAACGTACGTCGAACTCGACACTGATCACTCGCCCATGCTTTCGGAGCCCAAGCAATTAGCACAGTTACTTATAGATTTTGCTGATCGAGCAGACTTACTTTAAATAGCTCACACGACAATCGCGTGCAGGAACTGTAGCTAAGCGAAGGCCACTGTTGCATCAATCAGAGTGCGACGCTGGTGTTGTTCTTGAACGCGGGCTTCGATGAGCAGCATTTGCTTCATCCAATAATTGGCTGCTTCATCACCCTTGCCTTCAGCAACAAGTGACATGGCCTTATCGATGGTCTTCTTCCAATTGGGGCTTCTCCAACCTTCATCTTCTTGCAAGATGGAATCGGCGAGTTCGCTACGAACTACTCCAGTCAACGTTCCATACAGCAATTCAAGTGTTTTATTGCCACAACTATGGAAGAGGTGACCGTAAAAACGTGACCACACATCTACTCGCACACGCGGGTCTATACCTGGAACAATTTCGTCCATAATCGATAGCAGTTGATCAGCAATTTCTTGACGATTTTCGCGGCGAGCGAGTAACCGCAGTGCAAGTGGTTCGATCATCGCTCGGGCTTCGAAAACATCGCTCAGCAGCACGCCATCGAATTGCATAAGTAGCGCGAGGTAGCGAGCAGCTACGGATACATCTGGACGAGTTGCGCGCGCCCCACCGCGAGAACCGCGACGAACGGTGATGAGTTTTTCTGATTCCAGAATTCTAAAAGCTTCGCGCAGAGATGGTCGCGAAACCCCGAAGTGCACCATCAGTTCTGCTTCACTGGGGAGCGCGGCGCCCTCGGCAATATCGCCGCGAACTATTTGATTACGGATGGCTTGGGCAACAACTTCAGCAGTTTTAGGTACATGAACAGGCTCAGCACTCAGGGGTGGAATGTTGACGGTCATCGCAGCCCTTTCAAATTTCACCCCGGTTGAAGGTAAAGGGCAATAATACGCCTAATTGACCTAAAGACAATGACTTTAGGTCAAACTGGCTACTAATAAGACAATAAGATAACTGTTAACACTTGTACAGGCTTGAGCATACCCAGAGGGAGAAATAACGATGCTATTTATCGGTGGCGAGTGGGTTCCTAGTTCTTCTGGGGCTGTTTTTGATTCGACGGATCCGGCTACTGGTGAGGTGTTGGGTCAGGCGGCTGATGGTACG
>JBIIAA010000136.1:0-4492 GCA_044240165.1 Candidatus Nanopelagicales bacterium | reverse complement strand
CGCGAGGGCGTTAGACGCCGGTGCGAATGAGCAGACCAACGCCAACGATTGACGCAGCCCAAATAAGTCCAATTGCCACAGTGATGCGGTCCAGATTTCGCTCAGCTACCGATGAACCGCCGACTGAGGAGCCAACTCCGCCACCAAAAAGGTTAGAGAGGCCTCCACCTTTGCCGCGGTGTAACAAAATGAGCACGATCAGCAGCAGGCTACAAATGATCAGCACAACAGCAAGTGCAATCGTGACAATGGTGAGCAAGGCAGACTCCGTATCGGTGTGAAAAAATCAGTATAGATCAGGCGAGCAGTTCAGTTGGCAAGTTCAGCTGGGTGCAGTCGATATCGCACGATTCCTACGAAATCATCTGGATCCAAGCTGGCCCCGCCCACGAGAACCCCGTCAACATCAACTTGGGCCATGATTCCAGCAATATTTGAACTTTTGACTGATCCACCGTAGAGAATCCGAGTGCCTGCGGCCGTATCAGCTCCGTGAAGCTCACCTATCCGAACTCGGATGGCTCGGCATACTTCCTGAGCATCGCCTGGCGTCGCGACCTCACCCGTGCCAATTGCCCAAACAGGTTCATAAGCCACGACTAGTCCGGCTATCTGTTCTGCCGTGAAATCAGCCAACGATCCTTCTAGTTGAGCCAGAACATAAGGAACCTGCTCCCCTGCCTTTCGAACATCAAGTCCTTCACCAACACAAACGATGGGGGTGATGTCGTCGCGCAACGCAGCACGAGCCTTGGCGTTAACTAATGCATCGGTTTCAGCGTGATATTCGCGGCGTTCACTGTGACCCACGGTTACGTACGAGCAGCCTAACTTGGCAAGCATTAGCGACGAGATTTCGCCGGTATAGGCCCCGGAAACATGTGCAGAAACGTCCTGCGCGCCATATTCAATGTCATATTTGTCGCCCTCGATGAGCGTCTGAACTGAACGCATATCTGTGAAAGGCGGCAGCACTACAACATCTGCTGCAGCAAAATCGGCTTCATTAAGAGTGAAGGCTAATTTTTGCACTAGGGATAGCGCCTCGAAATGATTGAGGTTCATCTTCCAGTTGCCAGCAATCAGCGGCTTACGCTCGTTCTTCGCCATCGTTAGTTCCCTTCCAGGACGGTAAGACCGGGGAGTTCTTTACCCTCCAGGAATTCCAAACTTGCTCCACCACCAGTACTGATGTGCGAGAAGGCTGCCTCATCTAGATCTAGCAATCGAATAGCTGCAGCTGAGTCACCACCGCCCACAACGGTCATGGCGTTGCTTGCGATCATCGCTTCAGCCACCCCGCGCGTGCCACCCGCAAATGGACTCATTTCGAACACACCCATAGGTCCGTTCCAGACCACGGTGCCGGCTTCGGCAATCCGACGGGCAAACAATGCAGTTGTTTCAGGCCCGATATCCAGACCTTTCCAACCATCAGGAATCTTGTCCGCTGCAACGACTTGAGTGTTCGCGGTTGCCGAAAAATCATCCGCCACGACAACATCAAGCGGAATCAAGAGCTCAACGCCTGCCGCTTTCGCCTGTTCGATGAAGCCTTGAACCGTAGGAATTTGATCCGCTTCAAGAAGTGAATCGCCCACGCCATGTCCAAGAGCTGCCAAGAAAGTAAAGGCCATACCGCCACCAATAAGTAGACGATCAACCCGACCGATCAAGTTTCCGATGACACCCAATTTGTCGCTCACTTTTGACCCGCCAAGGATGACAACATATGGACGGGCAGGCTCAGTGAGCAAAGCTCCAAACACAGATGCTTCCTTGTGTACCAATCGGCCTGCAGCGTTAGGCAGGAGCTTGGCTACATCGGTAACTGATGCTTGCTCACGATGAACAACGCCAAAGCCCTCCGAAACATAGACATCAGCCAATGCCGCAAGTTCTGTCGCGAGCGCTGTGCGTTCGTTGACATCTTTGCTCGTTTCGCGGGCATCGAAACGAATGTTTTCCAGCAACAAGACTTCGCCTGCTTGCAGTTTCGCTGCTGCAGCCTTTGATTGAGGTCCGGTGACATCAATACCGAAGGCAACAGGTGTTCCTAAGAGTTCGCCAAGTCGAGCAGCGACAGGTGCCAAACTCAAATCGGCGACTGCCTCACCCTTGGGCCGGCCCAAGTGAGCCACCACAACGATTTTTGCTCCCTGCGCACGCAAATACTCCAGCGTAGGAATAGCCGCCTTGATGCGGCCATCATCAGTGATGACCTTCCCGCCAGCGCTGTCGGCCAAGGGCACATTGAAATCGGTGCGAACCAATACGGTTCGCCCGGCGACCTCTAGGTCGTCGAGTGACTTCATCGCGAGCGCCTAGAGCTTTGAACCGACGAGTGAGGTGATGTCAATCAACCGGTTTGAGTAGCCCCACTCGTTGTCGTACCAGCCCACAACCTTGACCATGTTGCCATTCGCGTATGTCAGACCTGAGTCAAAGATGCAGGAAGCTGGATCTGTGACGATGTCTGTTGAAACGATTGGGTCTTCGGTGTACTTGAGGTATCCCTTAAGTTCGCCCTCAGCAGCTGCTTTCACTACCGCGTTGATTTCTTCTTTGGTTGCAGGCTTGCGGAGCTCAACGGTGAGGTCAGTTGCTGAACCAGTGGGCACTGGCACACGCATTGCGAAGCCATCAAGTTTTCCCTTGAGGTGTGGCATAACTAAACCGATCGCCTTAGCTGCACCGGTAGTTGTTGGAATCATGTTGAGCGCTGCTGCACGTGCGCGACGAAGATCGCTGTGTGGGAAATCAAGAATCTTCTGATCGTTCGTGTAAGCGTGAATCGTTGTCATCAAGCCGCGCTCAATGCCGAAAGCATCGTCAATTGCCTTGGCCATTGGTGCAAGGCAATTAGTTGTGCAAGAAGCATTTGAAATGATGTTGTGCTTCGCTGGATCGTATTCCTTGTCGTTGACACCCATCACAATCGTGATGTCTTCACCACTTGCTGGTGCAGAAATGATGACCTTCTTGGCTCCAGCAGTGATGTGCTTACCCGCATCAGCAGCGTTGGTGAAAAAACCAGTTGATTCGATCACGATGTCTGCGCCGACCTTGCCCCACGGCAAATCAGCGGGATCGCGCTCAGCAAAAATCGGAATAACTTTGCCGCCTACGGTGATCTGTCCTTCGCCAGCTTCAACCGGGATGCCAATGCGCCCCAGGATGCTGTCGTATTTCATAAGGTGGGCAAGAGTCTTGGTGTCAGTTAGATCGTTGATGCCAACAATCTCGATATTCGCATCGCTTTCCAGCAACGCGCGGAAGAAGTTGCGGCCGATGCGGCCAAATCCATTGATGCCAACCTTGATCGTCACGTGAATCTCCCAGTTGTTGTTACCTGCATGTAAGCGTTTTCGAGGAAATCCTACCGAACTCCCCCAGTGAAAGCATCCGATGGTCCTTTAGCTGCCAAACTCCGAACCCAAAGCTGATTCTGTGTCCGGAATGCCCAATTCTTGAGCACGCTTATCGGCCAAGGCCAGTAGCCGGCGGATACGCCCAGCGATTGCATCTTTTGTCATTGGTGGTTCGGCCAAGGCACCGAGTTCTTCAAGGCTGGCCTGACTGTGCTCCAGGCGCAAACGGCCTGCGACCACCAGATGGTCAGGAACTTCGGCTCCAAGAATCTCCATCGCACGTTGAACTCGCGCTCCGGCGGCAACAGCAGCTCGAGCAGAACGGCGCAAGTTAGCGTCATCGAAGTTTGCGAGACGGTTTGCGGTTGCCCGAACCTCCCGACGCATTCTTCGTTCTTCCCATGCCATGACGGATTCGTGAGCCCCGAGCCTGGTCAACATTGCACCGATGGCATCGCCATCGCGGATGACAACTCGATCAACCCCTCGCACCTCACGCGATTTCGCGGCAATATTGAGCCGGCGCGCAGCACCAACAAGCGCTAAAGCCGCTTCAGGTCCCGGACAAGTGATTTCAAGGGATGATGAACGCCCCGGTTCGGTGAGGGAACCATGAGCTAAGAATGCGCCGCGCCAAGCTGCTTCACAATCACATAAAGCACCAGCAACGATGGCAGGTGGCAAGCCGCGAACTGGCCTTCCGGACCCATCAACCATGCCGGTTTGCCGTGCTAGAGCTTCGCCGCCTTGAACCACACGGACGACATATCGAGTCCCTTTGCGGATGCCACTGGCCTGGACCACTGCGATTTCGCTTTCATGGCCATAAATCTCCATGATGTCCTTGCGCAGGCGCCGAGCGGTTTGCCCTGCATCCATCTCAGCCTCGATGACAATTTGGCCGGACACGATGTGAATGCCACCGCCAAAGCGAAGCATCGTGGAAACTTCAGCCTTTCGGCAACAAATTTTCGTGACTTCAACACGGCTGAGTTCGTCTTTTACCGCCGCAGTCATCGCCATAGGTGAGCATCCTGCCATGAAACGCGCTCGGGCGTGTTGCTCACCCCTGAAGTGCAGTTCGAAAGGCCACAGCCAGCCGGTCAGGATCGTGGGCTCCG
>JBIIAA010000135.1:0-4523 GCA_044240165.1 Candidatus Nanopelagicales bacterium | reverse complement strand
TGTTTGTGGTGTCAATGGTCGCCTGGAGCAAACGAGCAGTCAGCAGATCTGGTGCAAGATCCGCGAGGAAATCGGCAAACGATGGAGACCCATTGCGCAAGAACGCTGGAGGCAACATGCCTCCGGAACTGGTCACTCGCCGCCCTTTTGGACGAAGGATTTCACGAATTCTTCCGCGTTGATCTCGAGAACCTCATCAATTTCGTCTAAGAGTGCGTCGACATCAGCGTCGAGCGCAGCCTTGTGTTCAGGGCTTGTCGCCTGAGTCGAGACTTCACTTGCTTGCGCCTGTTCATCAGGGCGATTGACTTTGCGTTCAGCGTTCTCACGTTGCGGCATGTTCCTAGAGTACCTTCCGTTGTAACTAAGCGCTGAGCAAGTTGATGAGATCTTCGGCATTATCTGCCTGGTCAAACAGTCGTCCCACATGCTCAAACGTGCCTCGAGTGGGCTCCAGTGTGGGGACTCTCACTAAGGATTCATGACCGGGTAGATCAAAGACAATGGAATCCCAAGAGGCAGCGGCAATTTCGCCGGGGAACCGGCGAAGGCATTCGCCTCGGAAATAGGCGCGCGTATCTCGCGGAGCAAACAGGCGTGCGTGCTCGATTTCATCGTCAGTGAACATTCGGCGCAGTTGACCCCGCTGTTCAAGGCGAAGTGCTAAACCGCGTTCTGGCCGAATATCTGCGTATTGCAAATCGATGGCCTGTAGTTGCGGTGCTGACCAATCAAGATTATCCCTTGTCCGGTAGGCCTGCATCAGTCGATACTTGGCGACCCAATCAAGAATGTCGGAGCATTCGAGTGGATCATCATCAAGACGATCAAGAACGAGGCCCCACTGCTCCAAGAGATCACGTGTTTGTACATCCATATCGGACCCATATTCGGCCTCGCAATACAAAGCGCACATCTCCCAGAACTCGCGCTGGATTTCGATGGCCGTCCACTGTCGGTTCTCTGTGAGTGTCAGACGCTTCTGCAAGCTGACGTCGTGGCTTACTGCATACATTGCGCGCAATGGTTCGAGAATAGTCAGATCTTTACCCTCAAGGAAACCACTTTCCAGCATGCTCAACACCAATGATGTAGTGCCCATTTTTAAATATGTCGCGGTGTCGCTCATGTTGGCATCGCCGACGATCACATGGAGACGACGAAAGCGCTCAGCATCACAGTGTGGCTCGTCTCGGGTATTGATTATCGGCCGCTTAAACGTCGTTTCAAGGCCGACCTCAGCTTCAAAGAAATCGGCCCGCTGGCTCAATTGGTAAGCCATGCGTTTTGGATCTTGACCAATGCCAAGACGGCCAGCTCCGGTAAAGATTTGGCGGGTAATAAAAAAAGGCGTGAGCCAGGAAACGATCGACGGGAAAGGAGTAAGCCTGGACATGAGGTAGTTCTCATGGCAACCATAAGAAGCGCCCTTGTTATCGGTGTTATTTTTGTAGAGCAAAATTGGCAGATCCACACCATCTGTTGACGTGTGTTGCGTCGCGCGCTGCATCACGGCTACGCCAGCCCTATCCCACAACACCGCGTCACGAGGATTCGTTATTTCAGGCGAGGAATATTCCGGGTGCGAGTGATCAACATAGAAACGAGCCCCATTCGTCAAAATGATATTTGCCATGCCTAAATCATCATCGGTTAACTGCGACGGATCAGCATCTGCTCGACTCATATCGAAGCCACGAGCATCGCGCAGCGGTGCCTCTTGTGAATAGTCCCACTTCGGATTTCGCTGCCTGCCCTGCACGTGGTTTCTTGCGTAGGCGTTCACAAGCCTTGTCGAAGTGGCCATGGCATTAGTGACTCGTTCTCCAGGAACAGTGATTCCGTACTCGGTCTCAATTCCCATGATGCGATGCACAGTCATGACACAGCCCTTTCCGACCGATTAGAGGTACTGGCCGGTATTTGCGACTGTTGCTATTGAGCGACCAGCTTCATTGCCCTTTGCGCCGTGCACCAAAGTTCTGATGTAAACAATGCGCTCACCCTTCTTTCCAGAGATGCGCGCCCAATCGTCTGGATTTGTGGTGTTTGGAAGGTCTTCATTTTCGCGGAATTCATCAAGTGCAGCGTCAAGTAGATGCTGAACACGGATGCCCTTGTCACCGGATTCAAGAAAATTCTTGATAGAAGCCTTCTTAGCTCGAGCAACAATGTTTTCAATCATGGCGCCAGAGTTGAAGTCTTTGAAATATAGAACTTCTTTGTCGCCTCCGGCATACGTCACTTCGAGGAACTTGTTTTCTTCGGAGTCCGCATAGATCATCTCGACTGCGCGTTGAATCATCGCCGTACAGGCTGCTTCACGATCGCCCCCATGTTCGGCAATATCGTCAGCATGAATAGGTAATTCTGGCAACAGGTATTTACTGAAGATTTCACGAGCAGCTTCAGCATCAGGTCGAGCAATCTTGATTTTCACATCTAGCCGACCAGGTCGCAAGATTGCTGGATCAATCATGTCTTCCCGATTAGACGCACCGATCACAATGACATTTTCAAGACGCTCAACGCCATCTATTTCCGCCAAGAGCTGCGGCACGATGGTGTTCTCGACATCGCTGGATACGCCAGATCCACGTGTGCGGAAAAGGGAATCCATCTCGTCGAAGAAAACAATGACTGGCGTTCCCTCTGAGGCCTTTTCGCGGGCGCGTTGGAACACTAAGCGAATATGACGCTCTGTCTCTCCAACATATTTGTTGAGAAGCTCAGGGCCCTTGATATTGAGGAAGAAGGACCGCCCCTCCTCCGTTCCGTTGCGTTCTGCGATCTTCTTAGCAAGGGAATTAGCTACGGCCTTGGCAATTAATGTTTTACCGCATCCAGGTGGCCCATAAAGCAAGATGCCTTTAGGCGCCTTGAGGTGATGCTCGGTATATAGATCAGGGTGCAGGAACGGCAGTTCAACCGCATCACGAATGGACTCAATCTGATCACGAAGCCCACCGATATCTTCATATTCAATATTTGGAACTTCTTCAAGGATGAGGTCATCAACTTCAGATTTTGGCACTCGTTGCGTTGCATACCCAGAGCGTGTGTCCAACAGAAGTGAGTCGCCCGCGCGCAGCTTTTCGCTTTGCAACGGCTTGGCTAGTCGAATGACCCGTTCATCATCAGAATTACCGACGACGAGGGCCCGAGTACCGAACTCAAGAATTTCTTTAAAGGTGACGATCTCGCCCACGTCTTCAAAATCGCGAATTCCAATGATGCTCATTGCGTCGTTGAGCATGACCTCTTGACCAGAGACCAGCGCAGTTAGGTCAATTCCAGGACTCACTGGGACCTGCATCTTGCGTCCAGCGGAAAGAACATCAGCAGTGTGCTCACCGATCGCGCTTATGAACGTGGCAAAACCAGCTGGTGGTAGCGCCAATCGATCTATTTCACTTTTTAGCGAGATGATCTGATCGCGTGCCTCTTTTAACGTGTCAATGAGGCGAGCATTGTGATCCTTTTGCGCCATCAAATCGATACGCAACCGATTCAGGGCAGATTCAAGTGCAACCACTCGCGCTGCTTCTGGCGAATTTGGATCGGTCACGACGCCTCCTTGATTTACCTGTTATGACTCTAACTGCTGCACCTTATTTTGTTCAGCAGTGGCACGATCTGAACCAGGACCCGTGTAATCCTCGCCATAGGCACCTGGCGCGGGCCGGCGTCGTCGTGGCGGCAACTGAGCTCCTGGCGCCAACCGGCGAGTGGACACAAGAAACCCGGTATGGCCGTTCATGCGGTGATCTGGTCGAACTGACAGCCCATCTAGATGCCAGGTTCGCAACAAGGACTCTTCGGCTCGTGGTTCAGTCCATTGTCCTGTGACCCGAATAGATTCAACGAACTTGGAAAGCTGGGTCGTGGTTGCGACGTACCCAATCATGACGCCACCCGGTGAGACTGCATCAGCTACCTTTTCTAAGCACTCCCAAGGCGCCAGCATGTCGAGCACCACAGCATCCAAATCTCGTTCTTCTAGGTCCAGCGCGAAGTCGCCGAGTTTCAACGTCCAGGACTGGGGGTGGGAACCAAACCAGGTTGTCACGTTGGTTTCTGCAACCTTTGCGAACTCTTCACGTCGTTCATAACTAAAAAGTTGTCCTGCTGAGCCGATGGCTTTCAATAACGAGCAAGTCAAGGCTCCCGAACCAACTCCAGCCTCGGCGATGCGGTCCCCTGGATGCAAATTCATGAGGCCGACAATGCGGGCGGCATCCTTTGGATACACGGGAGTGGCTCCACGAGGCATCGACAACACGAAGTCGTCGAGGAGCGGACGTAAGACCAAATACGCTGCCCCGTTGGTTGTGGAAATGACTGAGCCTGACTCCAAACCGATGATTGCGTCGTGATCTACCCCACCTCGATGAGTGTGAAAGACTTTTCCTAGGGTCAACTTGACCGTGTGCAGTTTGCCTTTCGGATCCGTGAGCTGGGCGAGGTCACCCTCGCGAAATGGTCCTTTGCGGTGTGCACTTGTCGACATTCGGGCAAGCGTA
>JBIIAA010000044.1:0-15027 GCA_044240165.1 Candidatus Nanopelagicales bacterium | reverse complement strand
ACAGCTTGCTTTCCACATTGATGGTCAAGCACTTGCGTACCCCGTGGCCTCCGGAACAAAAACCAACTTCCGAGGCGTGATGAGTTACCTTCAAGGTTCGGGCGCCTATTCAAATGCGCAGGCGACCGGCGTCATGGTTGGCTCACGCGATGCAGCTCTGGGTAGCCCAGTGCGCATGACCTTGCGTTTCACTGTAGTTCCGCGATCGTAATTGCGCCGGTAACCATTGGCGTTTCCGTTTGATTCACTTCGCCGACAAGTTCAATACATGTAGCGGCATCGAGTATTAACGCGTTAGTTACCTACTGATCTTCAATTGGTTGCTAAATCGCAACAAACTCTTTACTACGGCGTGATGTCCTCCTAAAACCAATTTGGTTACTAGAGGAGGAAATGTGCGTTACGCATATCCAATCGTCGCAGCAATTGCTGCTGGCACGATGGTCGTGAGCATTTCAGTTGTATCCGCAGACAGCGGTTTTTCATACATGGAGCCAGTTGCAAGCGGCGTCAGTCTTAAGGTTCTGGCTACTGCCGGAGACAAGATCAATGGCTACACCTTGTTCGGTATTCCTGATGGCATGGGCGTACTACAGGACGGCAAGAACGCCACAATTCTGATGAACCATGAACTTTCCGCAGCTGACAAAGTTGCAGGAATTGCTAAGCGCGCCAACGGGCTTGCAACAGCTTCGACCGTTTCTGCACTGAACTTCGACACCGCCACGGGCGGCATCGTTGGAGCCACTGAATTATTGAAGAACATTTCTTGGTACGACTACGCAACTGGTCAGTACGGTGCTAAGCCAACTGCACCAACAGGTGCAGCGGCAAAGGATGCTTTCGGCACCGCGAATCACGCCATCGCGCTTAACCGCTTTTGTTCTTCATCTACCGTGCAGCCTGGTGGCTTGTCTTACAAGGAAACCAAAGATGGCAAGTCCATTACTTATGGTTACACGGGTGCGGCGTACCTCACCACTGAAGAGGGCAGCGATGAATCACGCGCATTCATCTCTGATACCTCCGGAAACTTGATTCAACTTCCTCGTCTTGGCCTGGGCGCCAAAGAGACCGCAGTGGTCGTGCCAACAGGTAGCAAGGTCACAGCAGTGATGAGTAACGAAGATGGCGCGGCAACTGCCAGCCAACTCTTCATGTACGTTGGTGAAAAGACAACTTCAGGAAGTTGGACTGAAAAGGCTGGCCTCACGAACGGTAAGAACTACGTGATGGCAGTTGACGGCTACAACGATGACAACTTGATTCGTAATAACGTTGGCAAGGGCAAGGCACTCCCAGTCAACTTCAAGGAATTGAACTGGAACCAGAGTGGTGTTGCTCAAAATGACGAAGCGATGAAGTCGGGAACTGTCATGGCTCGCGTTGAAGACGGTGCCTTTGATCCAAAGAATCCAAATACGTACTACTTCCTCACCACGGAATCCGATAAGGATCCAAAGGCAACTGCAGTAAACCCAGCATTACCAAAGGCATCCCGCGATGGTGGGGCACTTTGGAAGCTTGAGTTCAATGATGTGAAGAACCCATTGGCTGGCGCAAAGCTGACCATGTTGCTTGACGGTTCCGAGTCGATCTTCATGAGCAAGCCAGACAACATTGAAGTCGACGGGCTTGGCAACATCTTGATCCAAGAGGATCCAGGCGGCAACGATGCCATTTCGCGGTTGATCGCTTACCGCATCTCAGATGGAAAGATGGCAACCGTTGCGAAGTTCAAGGATGTGTACTTCACGCCAGGTGGCGCTCAGTTCATGACCAATGACGAAGAAAACAGTGGCGTTGTCAATGCTACAAAGTTCATCGCCAAGGCTGGTGACACGAAGAGCTACTACTTCTTGAATGCACAGGTCCATGTTCCTGCAAGCAAGGCTCGCCTTGACTTGGTAGGTAACACGTCAGTTGCTCAGCAACTGGAGGATTCCATCGAGGGTGGTCAGATCTACTTGATGACGATTCCAAACTGGGACTTGGTTTACAACTCATAACCCAGACAAGCACTGCACGATGAAGGGTGTGGGACAGGAACTACTCCTGTCTCACACCCTTTATGTGATTTCTGAGTTAGTGGTGAGCCTTGTTGATCATCGCGACCATCTTCAAATTCAATATTGCAAAGCGCACAAATTGTAGAAATACATTCTTTCGGGCCTTGAGTTCCTTTGCCGATGGAACGGGTGCGTCGGGAAATGTTTCAAGCTGAGACATGAGTTGCTCTACCTTCTATTCCGGAATCAGATACCAAAACGGACGAGCTTTGGCTTTGTAAATAAACAGGTAGTGCAGCATCACTTTCATCCAATGTGCGCTCAAACCGATTTCGCCGTACGTCTCTTTTGTGTCGCGTCCCATCTCTCCATATTTTTCTTTATCCGGGATGATCGGGAAGACCGTCATGGCGGCGGCTTGACCTGTTCGCCAGCCCTTGCCTGCAGATGCGATGCATGCAGCACCCATATCTGCCATGGATGCAGTATGAACTTTGCCTTGCGCCCCATGCTTAATTCGCTCAGCGATTGACTGCGCAACCGCTCGTCCGATGACACCTGAAGGCATGCCCGTGCGAGGGGGAGCCGGTGCAATCACCGTGCCGTTTGGACTCGTGCGCGGACGCGACATTTGATGTGGGGGAGCAAAAGCAATACCAGCGGCCCACACGTTGTCGTACTTCACAGATTGATATGTCTTAGGCCAGTCGCTGGCCTTCCATTCTTCATATGGTTTCGCGGTGTAGTCCGCATCAACCTTCATGAAGCCACTTGGTGCAAAGACTTCCGACGTAATGTCATTGTCGTTGGCATCAAAGGCTTTCATGTCGACTCCGCGAAATGGGGGAAGCAACATCGCAAAGTCGAAGGCTTGCGAATTCTTTGTGCCATCTACTTGTTCGTAGTAGGCAACCCCTGGTTCAACTTTTTCAATATGCGCAGACATGATTGCCTTGACACCACGCTCATGGAAAAGTGATTCGGTAAATGTTTGGCTCGGAATGATTTGATCCTTATGCCCGAAATTCATTCCATCCATCCCGAAGTCACCGAGTTGGTTTTCGTTCGTGATGTAAATGACGTCTGCGTTATCTCGCACACCTTCTTTGACGAGTTCATGTTCGACGTTGAAGGTGTATTCGAAAGCTGCGCCTTGGCAGGTGCACGTGCCGTGACCCATACCTATGAGCAAGGTTTGGTGCTGGCCGGCCTTGAGTTTGTCGATGACGCCTTCGAAAGCTTTCGCAGTTTCAACCGCGTGACCTGCGGTGCAGACCGACCAAGTGTGACCGTCAGGGCCTAAGCCAGGTGTTGCGCCAAAATTCAACTTCGGGCCGGTCGCATTGATGAGAAAGTCGTATTCCAAATTGGCGACTTGTCCGGCTTTTGTGGGATCGGTGTATTGCACCGTCACGTGCGGGTGGCTCATCGTGGGGCTGCCCTCTGGATGCAACTGGGTGCCTAAGGCCTGATGAAACTCAATGCCCTTGCGCTTATAGATAGGCGCGAGGGGGAAGGTCACCTGCTTGACACTCATTTGTCCGACGCCGACCCAGATATTCGAAGGAATCCAGTTCCACTTCGAGTTTGGTGCGACAACAACCACGTCATGCTCTTTGCCGAGCATTCTTCGCAGGTGTAGTGCCGCGGTATGGCCCGCGATCCCAGCGCCCAAAATTACCGTCCGTGCCATGGAGTGCTCCTTGCCCGCATCTTTCGGTTAGAGTTGCCTCTAAGGATTCACTTACACGCTATACCCCAAGGGGTATGCGATGCGCGCTGAGAAATCCGATTTATTCGGACATATCGACCCGATTATGCGATTGGGTACCCGGCCCCCTAGACTTTGCAGGCTGTCGTTGGCTTCCCCAACCACCTGTCACCACTTACCTGTGGCTGGCGTGTGTCTAAGAAAGAACAACTACAGCACCCACCAAAACGAAGGACGATGCAACAGCATGGGCAAAAAAGATGGAGCGATCGAGCTTGAGGGCACGATCATGGAGTCTTTGCCTAATGCAATGTTTCGCGTGGAGTTGGACAACGGTCACAAAGTTCTTGCACACATCAGCGGCAAGATGCGGATGCACTACATCCGTATTCTCCCTGATGACCGTGTAGTTGTAGAGCTTTCACCGTATGACCTCACCCGCGGCCGCATCGTTTATCGCTATAAATAACGACACGAGGACAGACAAAACATCATGAAGGTGAACCCAAGCGTCAAGCCGATCTGCGATAAGTGCAAGGTCATTCGTCGCCATGGAGTCGTCATGGTCATTTGCGAAAACCCTCGCCACAAACAGCGTCAGGGCTAATACCTGACGAGGGTCGATACGGGGAGATAACCCGGACGACCTGAACTGTGAAGTACCCGACCCCCAGCGCAAGTTGGGACGATACCTTGGGCCACGGGGCCCAAGACCTGTCTGGACGGACAGGGTTGGTACTTCAACGCCAAACCCCGTGCAAAGAAGAAGAGAGAACGTCACATGGCACGTCTTGTTGGTGTCGATCTGCCGCGCGAAAAGCGCATGGCAATCGCACTCACCTATATCTATGGCGTTGGCCGCTCGCAGGCCTCCGCTGCCCTAACCGCCACTGGTATTGATCCAGAAATGAAGTCCAAGGACCTCAGCGACGATCAAACACTTGCATTGCGCGATTGGATCGATCAGAACCTCAAGGTTGAAGGCGATCTTCGTCGCGAGGTTGCAGCAGACATCCGCCGCAAGGTTGAGATTGGCTGCTACCAGGGACTCCGCCACCGTAAGGGCCTTCCAGTCCGCGGTCAGCGCACCCACACCAATGCGCGTACTCGTAAGGGTCCTCGTAAGACCGTCGCTGGCAAGAAGAAGGTCGCGAAGTAATTCGCTGGCCTCAACCGGACTTCTAGGAGATATACACACATGGCACCCAAAGCAGGACAGAAAGGCGCGGCAAAGAAAGTTCGCCGCAAGGAGAAGAAGAACGTGGCTCACGGCCACGCTCACATCAAGAGCACGTTCAACAACACCATCGTGTCGATCACTGACCCAACGGGCGCAGTTATTGCATGGTCGAGTGCTGGCCAGGTCGGTTTCAAGGGTTCTCGCAAGAGCACCCCATTCGCCGCGCAGCTTGCCGCAGAAGCAGCAGCACGTCGCGCAATGGAACACGGCATGCGCAAGGTTGACGTATTCGTGAAGGGTCCAGGCTCAGGCCGCGAGACCGCTATCCGTTCGTTGCAGGCAACTGGTCTTGAGGTTGGTTCAATCGCCGACGTCACCCCAGCGCCACACAACGGCACCCGCCCATCTAAGCGTCGTCGCGTTTAATCGCGCGTAGAAAACAGGAGAACACACCATGGCGCGTTATACAGCTGCCGATTGCAAGCGGTGCCGTCGCGAGAAAATGAAGTTGTTCCTTAAGGGAGCAAAATGCGAGTCACCAGCATGTCCATTCGAGAAGCGTCCTTACCCTCCCGGCCAGCATGGTCGCGGTCGATCAAAGGATTCCGAGTACTTGCTCCAGTTGCGCGAAAAGCAGAAGGCAACCCGTATGTACGGTGTGCTCGAGAAGCAGTTCGCTAACTACTTCCGCGAGGCATCACGCCAAGCCGGTAAGACTGGTGAAAACCTGCTCGTCATCCTTGAGACTCGCCTAGACAACGTGGTTTTCCGCGCTGGCTTTGCAAAGTCACGCGATATGGCCCGCCAGTTGGTTACGCATGGTCACTTCATCGTTAACGGACACAAGGTCAACATCCCGTCATACCGCGTCACCCCTAACGACATCGTTGAGGTTGCACTTGGTTCACGCGAGATGACCCCATTCGTCATTGCACATGCAGAAATCGGCGATCGCATCGTGCCAGGTTGGCTCGAAGTCATCCCGTCAAAGATGCGCATCCTTGTGCACGCACTTCCAGTGCGCGCAAACATTGACACACCTGTCACCGAACAGTTGATCGTCGAGCTCTACTCCAAGTAATCCCTTGTGGCGAGAGACCCTCGCTACTCGACAAACACGCGACTTCAAATATCGGTCGTCGCGGGAAGGAAGACAACGTGCTTATTAGCCAGCGCCCCGTGCTCACCGAGGAAGTAATTAGCGAGTTCCGCTCGCGTTTTATCCTCGAACCACTTGAGCCAGGATTCGGCTACACCCTCGGCAACTCACTTCGTCGTACCTTGTTGTCATCGATCCCTGGTGCTGCAGTAACAAGCGTCCGCATTGACAGTGTGTTGCATGAGTTCACCACGATCCCTGGTGTCAAAGAAGATGTCACAGAGCTGATCTTGAACATCAAGCAGCTTGTTGTTTCATCCGAGCATGACGAGCCAGTCGTGATGTACCTGCGCAAGCAGGGCCCGGGAGCAGTTACTGCTGCAGACATTCAGCCACCAGCTGGTGTTGAAGTGCACAACCCTGGTCTGCACATCGCAGAACTCAATGACAAGGGCAAGCTCGAGATTGAACTCGTTGTCGAGCGTGGCCGCGGCTATGTTTCAGCAACGCTGAACAAGCAGCCTGGTCAGGAAATCGGTCGCATTCCTGTTGACTCGATTTACTCACCAGTACTCAAGGTCACCTACAAGGTGGAAGCTACTCGTGTTGAGCAGCGCACCGACTTCGACAAGCTTGTTATTGATGTCGAGACCAAGCATTCAATCCGCCCGGCAGATGCAGTTGCATCCGCAGGAAAGACTCTCGTTGAGTTGTTCGGTTTGGCTCGCGAACTCAATGTTGATGCTGAAGGCATTGACATTGGTCCGTCACCTACCGACACCTTTGTGGCTGAGCAACTCTCAACCCCAATCGAGCAGCTTGATATGACGGTTCGTTCATACAACTGCTTGAAGCGTGAAGGCATTCACACTGTTGGTGAGCTCATCACCCGCAGCGAAGCTGATCTGCTCGACATTCGCAACTTCGGTGCGAAGTCAATCGACGAAGTCAAGGTGAAGCTTGCAAGCCTTGGCCTAGCGCTCAAGGACAGCCCTCCAGGGTTTGATCCATCAGCATTCGCAAACTACGACGATGATGAAGATCTGGACGATGAATTGGCTTTTGCCGAGGACGAACAGCTCTAAATCGCAACACTGACTTAAGAAACTGACAGGAGAACTTCGATGCCTACTCCAACCAAAGGTCCCCGCCTCGGCGGTGGACCAGATCACGAACGGTTGATCTTGGCCAACCTTGCCACGGCGCTGTTTGCGAACGGACGCATCACGACGACTGAAGCTAAGGCCAAGCGCCTTCGTCCATTGGCGGAGCGTTTGATTAGCAAGGCAAAGCGTGGCGACATTCATAACCGTCGCCAGGTGCTGACTGTCGTACGTGACAAGTCAGTGGTGCACACGCTCTTCACTGAGATCGCACCGCAGTACACCGGTCGCAATGGTGGATACACCCGTATTACCAAGATTGGTAACCGCAAGGGCGACAACGCACCTATGGCCATCATTGAGCTTTGTGAGCCAATGTTGGAACAGGTTGTAGCTGAAGCCGTTGGCGCTACCAAGCGCGCTGCTAAGGAAGCTACGGCTCCCGTAGTGGCCACCACAGTTGAAGAGACCGTAGTCGTCGAACAGACTCCTGAAGCGGTTGAAGAAGTTGTAGCTGAAGCGGAAGTTTCAGAAGCAGTAACTGACAAGGAATAGTCCTGTCACAACAGAACGTCGATCAGCCCGTTCCCGGAGGTTATCCGGTGGACGGGCTGATTCGTTTGCGCATCGATTTGTCTTATGACGGAACGGCTTTTTATGGCTGGGGCGTGCAAAAAGATTTGCGATCGGTGCAAGGTGAAATTCTCCGAGTCTTCAATTTCTTAACGCATTCCAAAGTAGATATTTTCGTAGCTGGTCGCACCGACGCTGGCGTTCATGCCCGCGGTCAAGTGATCCATGTAGATCTCAATCAGCATCAGATAGATCGCCTAGAAAACCCAGGCCGTCTCAATCGTGCGTTGCCTGAAGACATCAGAATTCATTCGATGATCGAAGCACCGGTGGGCTTTGATGCGCGCTTCTCGGCACTGTGGCGTAGGTACTCCTATCGCGTCTGCGATGAATCGACGCAAATGAGTCCGCTCGAAAGAAGTCACACACTCTTTCACTACAAGCCCCTCGACATAGATGCAATGAACGAGGCTGCACAAGGGTTATTAGGCCTTCAAGACTTCTCCGCGTTTTGCAAACCGCGCGATGCTTCGACATCCATGCGTGAAGTTGAATACCTTCAGTGGCATCGGGAAAAGGCTGCATGCGTCATGACAGTGCAGGCAGACGCTTTTTGTCACTCGATGGTGCGCAGCATCGTCGGCGCTCTGATTCCCGTCGGAGATGGCCGCAGGCCGGTGGAATGGCCGGCAGAGATTCTGGCTGGTCGAGACCGCACGCTGGGGCCCACTGTGATGCCAGCGCACCCGTTGGTCTTAGAGAAAGTGGGCTACCCCTCAGCGCAAGATATGAGCGCCCGCCAGATCATCACCCGGTCAAAGCGAGCCCAAGATGAGGGCTAGGCTGTCCTTGTCTTGAGGAGTAGCAACCCCAATTTGGCGTAAATGCCTAAAACTGGGTACTCTTTGGGGTCTCTTCAGTGCTTCCCCGAATGCCCTGAAGACACATTCAGCAGTCCGAATCAACAATGAAGGTGGCGTCCCGTGCGCACGTACAGCCCAAAGGCCGGTGAGGTAACTCGCGTCTGGCACGTTATTGACGCTTCCGATGTCGTTCTCGGACGCCTTGCTACACATGCAGCAACGCTGCTGCGTGGCAAGCACAAGCCAACATTTGCTCCTCACATGGACCAAGGTGACTTCGTCATCATCATCAACGCAGACAAGGTCGCGTTGACAGGTCAAAAGCGTGAGCAGAAGAACGCTTACCACCACTCCGGTTACCCAGGCGGCATGAAGGCGACTTCGTATGCTGATCTGCTTGCCAAGGATTCGCGTAAGGCTGTCGAGAAGGCTGTGAAGGGCATGATTCCTCACAACAAGATCGGTAAGCAGCAACTCACGAAGCTGAAGGTCTATGCAGGTGCAGAGCACCCACACGCTGCACAGGGCCCAACGCCTTTCGCGATCACCCAGATCGCTCAGTAGACATCCCCGAGCCGGAACTTAACGAAGAGGAAATGGCAGTGTCAGAGGCCACGATCGCCGACGTAGACGTCGAAATCGAAGAAGAAGAGATTCCTTCTGAGTACACCTCAGAAACCCCAGCACGCGCGGTTGTTACCCGCGACGTTGTTGTGGCACCAGGAGCTGCTACCGGACGTCGCAAGCAGGCAATTGCCCGCGTGCGCATCGTTCCAGGCACCGGCAAGTGGACCATCAACGGCCGTGAACTTGACGATTACTTCCCTAACAAGGTGCATCAGCAGGAAGTGAATGATCCATTCACAACTACTGGCGCCGAGGGCAAGTTCGACGTTCACGCACGCATCAGTGGCGGCGGTGTCTCTGGTCAAGCTGGTGCACTTCGTCTTGGTGTTGCTCGTTCACTGAACCAGATCGATCGCGATGGCAACCGTCCTTCACTTAAGAAGGCTGGCTTCCTTACTCGTGATCCGCGCGCCAAAGAACGTAAGAAGTACGGCCTCAAGAAGGCCCGTAAGGCTTCTCAGTACAGCAAGCGCTAATCCCTTGGGACGGCTCTTCGGCACCGATGGTGTTCGCGGGCTCGCGAATCGCGATCTCACCGCTGAACTTGCATTGGATCTAGCTGTTGCTGCCGCCCATGTATTAGGCGACGTTGGTGCATTCGCTGGCCATCGTCCACGTGCTGTTGTTGGTCGAGATTCCCGTGCGAGCGGTGAATTCTTAGAGTCAGCAGTCGTTGCAGGTTTAGCAAGCGCCGGTGTTGATGTCATTCTTCTTGGAGTGACACCGACACCGGCAGTTGCATTTTTAACCGAGGAACTTGGCGCTGATCTAGGCGTCATGCTTTCGGCATCACATAACCCAATGCCTGACAACGGCATCAAGTTTTTCGCTCGTGGCGGCCACAAACTCGATGACGTCATCGAAGACGCCATTGAGTCGCGAATGCGCGAGCCTTGGGACCGCCCGTTAGGTGCAGACGTCGGTCGCGTTGTTGTTGAAGCTGATGCTTCTGTTGTGTACGAAGAACATTTACTAGCAACCACTCCCCATCGACTCGATGGCATCAAGGTTGTTGTTGATTGCGCGAATGGTGCAGCGTCGTTTATTGCACCCGATGTGTATGAGCGCGCTGGCGCACAGGTCATCGCGATTCACTCGTCACCGGATGGTTTGAATATCAATGAGAACTGTGGCAGCACTCACTTGGGTGACCTTCAAGCCGCAGTTCGCGAACACAAAGCTGATCTAGGTATTGCACACGATGGCGATGCTGATCGCTGCCTTGCTGTTGATGCAGAAGGCAACGTTATTGACGGTGACCACATTCTTGCGATCTTGGCTATTGCCATGCGAGATTCTGGAAAGCTCACCAATAACACTGTTGTTGCAACAGTAATGTCGAACTTAGGTTTCAAGATTGCAATGCAAGCGCACGACATCACAGTGATTGAAACAGGTGTCGGCGATCGCTACGTCCTTGAAGCGATGAAGGCAGACCAACTTGCGCTAGGTGGCGAACAAAGCGGCCACGTCGTGATGTTGGAGCATGCCACGACAGGCGATGGGTTACTCACCGCGTTGCATTTAATGGCGAGAATGGCTCAGAGCAAAGAGTCCCTCGCCCAATTGGCATCGCGAATAGTGAAACTTCCGCAGGTTCTCGTGAATGTACGTGGAGTTGATAAATCGGCATTGACTCACAATGAGGCAGTGAACGCAGCGGTGCTTGCAGCTGAATTAGAACTTGGAGCTCAAGGCCGGGTGCTCCTGCGATCTTCCGGCACCGAACCCGTTATCCGAGTGATGGTTGAAGCGCAAAGTGAAGACCTTGCGCAACGCATTACCGATCAGCTTGCCGCAGTTGTGCTCGCTGAACTTTCGCTTGGGTAATTCTTTTCCAAATTCGCTGCTGCAGGAGCAAGGTAAGCCATCCTGCCAATGCCATTCCTGAGATGTTCACAACAAGTTGGATGCTGCTGCCAAGAACTTGATTCCAAATTCCGTAGGCCAGGCCCAGTGCAATGTTTCCTGAAGCAGGAATGGTCGTCACGGAGATGAAAACACCGACAAGCCCATTGCCTTTTGAAGCGGTAAGTGACAGCACTCCAGCGGCCCCTGCGATGACGGCTACTACGAGGGACCACCAGTTCGCGTGGTAGATGAAATTGGTGCCGGGTCGAGGACTGCTGGCTTCATTGAAATCGACCAGATTCGTGACATTGCATACCAGTGCCAGCAACGTGACCAACGTGATCGAGATAGCAAAACCGATGATGAGTGTGCGCAGGGCCTGACGAAGCAATTTTGGACGCTTACGAACCATCGCCAGACCCAAGGCAGCAATTGGTACGAACTCTGGGCCAAGCACCATTGCACCGATAACAAGAATCGTCGAATCGGTGACAATCGCGATGGCAGCCAACAACGTGGCAAGGATCATGAAGCTGATGTACGTCCAAGTCAGCTGGCTATCCTCGTAAGCCCGTTCCGTAACCTCGGCCCACACCACTGCGTCAGCTGACTGGCCGGGAGCCAGTTCTTCAGCTCGTAGGCCCGTTTGCGAAATCCACGTCTCAACGGGATTCAGCGCAATCGTGCCCTCGTGGTGAACGCCAAGAGCCCGCAGGCTGTCTACTAAGGGATTGGCTCGTTCACGGGGGATATCAGCAATAAAGACGTCACCTTTGGGCTGCACGCTGGCGTCACGAAGAATCGTCAGGCTGCTCACATGTGGATCAGCGGCCAAGAGTGCTTCAACAGCGTGACTGAGTTCACTGGGGCTACTCACGCGCACGCTCAACATAAGCACATCCAACACCAAACGCCCCATAGGCTAGGACTCATGTGTGGGATCGTCGGATATGTCGGGCAAAAGCAGGCTTTGGAAATCGTCGTGGCTGGATTACGCCGCTTGGAATACCGCGGGTATGACTCAGCGGGAATTGCGGTGCTCGCAGACGGGGTTCTTGATACTCGCAAGAAGGCCGGCAAACTGGTCAATCTGGAAACCCTGCTAGGTGAAGATCCGCTGCCTGATTCCACCACTGGGATCGGCCACACGCGCTGGGCAACCCATGGTGGGCCGACGGATCGCAACGCGCACCCACACGTGAGCGAAGATGGCTCGGTCGCCATCATTCACAACGGGATCATCGAAAACTTCACTGAACTGCGCGAAGAACTCACGAATTCCGGTGTCACCTTGTCTTCTGACACTGACTCGGAAGTGGTCGCACACTTGTTAGCACGCATTCTTCCTAAGGTGGGCGACCTCACTGTTGCGATGCGGGAAGTCTGTAAAGAGCTTGAAGGTGCATTCACTCTCGTTGCTGTTTCACCGTTGCATCCTGACGTGGTTGTCGGAGCTCGCCGAAATTCGCCACTCGTGGTTGGTGTTGGCGATGGTGAAAACTTCTTGGCTTCTGATGTTGCGGCCTTTGTCGATCACACACGTAATGCACTTGAACTTGGTCAAGATCAGGTCGTCACACTCACTCCTGAAGGCGTAACCGTTACTGACTTCGATGGAAACGAAGCGGTTGTTCGTCCATTCACCGTTGACTGGGATGCAGGAGCTGCAGAAAAGGGCGGCTACGACCTGTTCATGTTGAAAGAGATTGCAGAACAGCCGAAGGCGGTTGCTGATTCCCTGCGTGGGCGTATGACAAAGGAAGGTCGTCTCCAACTAGATGAGATGAGTCTTTCCGACGAAGACCTGCGCGGAATCGACAAAGTTGTTGTGGTTGCCTGTGGCACTGCTTATCACGCAGGACTCGTTGCAAAATACGCAGTTGAGCACTGGACCCGGATTCCAGTTGAAGTAGAAGTTGCAAGTGAGTTCCGTTACCGCGACCCAATTGTTGGTCCGGGCACATTGGTTATTGCCATCTCTCAGTCTGGTGAAACCATGGACACGCTCATGGCTCTTCGTCACGCGGCAGAACAAGGTGCACGCACACTTGCGATCTGCAACACCGTTGGATCAACTATTCCTCGCGAATGCGATGGCGTGCTTTATACCTACGCCGGACCAGAAATTGCTGTTGCTTCGACCAAAGCCTTCTTGACCCAAATCATTGCCGCCTACCTGATCGGTTTGTACCTTGCCCAGGTTCGCGGCGCAATGGATGAAGCCGCTATTCGAGCTGTACTTGCTGACCTTGACAACATGCCACAGGCCGTAGATCTAGTGCTTGACACGGTTGAACCTGTTCGCGCGATTGCCCGTGAGCTCGCTGACTGCAAGTCCGTGCTCTTCATCGGGCGCCACGTTGGTTTCCCGGTAGCACTTGAGGGCGCATTGAAGCTAAAAGAATTGGCCTATATGCATGCTGAAGGATTCGCGGCCGGTGAGTTAAAGCACGGCCCGATTGCATTGATTGAAGAAGGCGTGCCGGTTGTAGTGATCGTGCCTTCACCGAGTCACTTCTTGCACGACAAAGTCATCTCTGCAATTCAAGAAGTACGCGCACGCGGCGCACTCATCGTTGCTATTGCAGAAGAAGGCGATGAAAAAATTGTTGCCTTTAGCGACCACATCATTCGAGTTCCTGTGGTTCCGGCACTGATGCAGCCATTGGTATCAACTGTGCCGCTTCAGGTATTCGCCTGTGAGATGGCAACTGCTAAGGGTCATGACGTAGACCAGCCACGCAACTTGGCTAAGTCCGTCACTGTGGAATAACCATGATTACGCTGCATGAAGTCGCGGCAATCCGAGCTGCCGAGTCCGCACATCCCAAGGAACTCGACAGCGGGTTATTAATGCAACGGGCAGCACATGCATTAAGCGTCACCGTCATTGAATTGCTGACAGATGTTCTAGGAAGAGTGACGGGCACGCGCGTTGTTGTGCTGGCGGGTCCGGGCAATAACGGTGGGGATGCACTTATTGCTGGAGCTAAATTGATGCGCCGAGGAGTCCGAGTTATCGGAGTCACTGCAAGCGCTAACTTTCATGAAGCAGGGGCGGCGGCACTCAAAGCGGAGGGCGGACTCGTCATCCCTTGGGGCGATGAAGCCCAAGACGAGCTGCGTTCAGCTGATCTGGTGATTGATGGATTGCTTGGCGTTGGTGCGCGATCAGATCTAGAGGGACCGATTCTGCAGATTGTGCGGGCTACGAGAAATTTGCATTCACTCATCGTCAGTGTTGATGTTCCAACCGGCGTAGATGCAGACACCGGGCTTGTCGCAGGTGAGGCAATCCTGGCTGATCAGACAGTCACTTTCGGTGGACTGAAGCCCGGATTAGTGGTTACCCCCGGTAAAGAATTCGCTGGTGGAGTTCGAGTGGCTGACATAGGCATCGCCGATGCACTCACGGATTTTGGCAGTTGCCTTGACGCTGATGATGTGGCCTATTGGGTTCAAGAGCCAACTCTCAACGATCACAAATATCGCAGGGGAGTTGTTGGACTCATTGCTGGGAGTGCCCAGTACCCCGGAGCAGCATTTCTTGCAACGAGTGCAGCGATCGCTGGTGACATTGGAATGGTCGAGTATTTCGACCGTGGCGATGGTCTTGCGCTACAGGTAATTTCGACGCATCCTGCCGTTGTCTCAACAGTTGCGGATCCGGCCTCAAACCAAAGAGTGAACGCATGGGTTGCCGGGCCTGGATTCACCGGTACCGCTGACGACGAGGGAGCCATAGCCGCAATATTGCGATGTGCAGCCCCGGTTGTGCTCGATGCCGGTGCGCTCACCTGTGTGGCTGCATCGAATGAACTGCAACAGTTGATCTTGCAGCGCGACTTCGCAACGGTCCTCACTCCACATGAGGGTGAGTTCGCGCGTTTGTGTGATGCGAAGGTAAGCGACGGCAGAATTGCCGCAGCCATGGCACTTGCGAAGCAACTCAATGTCATCTTGGCACTCAAGGGAGCCGGCACGATAATTGCTGGGCCAGATGGTTCCTTA
>JBIIAA010000043.1:0-15050 GCA_044240165.1 Candidatus Nanopelagicales bacterium | reverse complement strand
GGCACACCCCTAGCCTAGATGTTGAGAGCTGAAGCCTCGATGCAAGGATGGATGAGTGAGCAGAGCAGACCTTTCCAAGGATCCCTCGGCAGTGGCAGCCATGTTTGATGGGGTCGCGCAGCGCTACGACCTCGCCAACGATGTGCTGGCCTTAGGGCAAACCCGCGTCTGGCGCCGGGCCGTGGTCCAGGCTATTAAGCCGGTGCCCGGTGAAATGATTTTGGACCTAGCGGCCGGGACCGGTACCTCAAGCGTGCCGTTCGCCAAAGCCGGTGCTCATGTGATTCCGACCGATTTCTCGCTCGGAATGCTTCGGGTAGGACACCAACGCCAGCCCGAACTCCCGTTTGTCGCTGGAGACGGACTAAACCTCCCATACCGGGACAATTCATTCGATGCGGCCACAATTTCCTTTGGGCTGCGCAATCTCACTGACCGCAGCGCTGGGCTTGCTGAGTTCAGAAGAGTGCTCAAGCCCGGTGGGCGGCTAGTGATCTGCGAATTCTCCAGCCCAACATTGAAGCCCTTGCGCACGATTTACACCGAATATCTCATGAAAGCACTGCCTGCTGTAGCCACCAAAGTGGCGACAAATCCGGATGCTTATGTTTACCTAGCTGAATCGATTCGCGCTTGGCCGGCTCAAGCTGAGCTCGCCGAGGAGATCACCGCGGCAGGCTTCGGGGAAGTCCAATGGCGAAACCTGACCGGCGGTATCGTCGCTGTCCATCGAGCAGTGAACCCGTAGCAAGTGCGCCCCTTCGCCGCCACTATGCTTTCCCCGGTCGTGAAGGCGTTCACAAATGCGCAATCTGACCATGAAGTTCTGATCGTTTGGAGAGCTGAGTGAACGTATATACCCCGATCCTCGTATTGGGTGTGTTGGCATTTGGTTTTGCTGTTTTCTCGGCAGTCATCGCGCCGATAACCGGCCCAAAGCGCTACAACCGCGCCAAAGTCGATGCCTATGAATGTGGCATCGAACCGACCCCACAGCCGGTAGGTGGCGGTCGTTTTCCAGTGAAGTACTACCTCACCGCAATGTTGTTTATTGTGTTCGATATCGAAATCGTTTTCTTGTATCCGTGGGCAGTCTCCTTCGATCACCTGGCCCTGTTCGGTCTGGTCGAAATGTTGCTGTTCATCGTCACCGTCCTCGTCGTTTACGCCTACGTCTGGCGTCGTCGTGGACTCGAGTGGGATTAACGGGAGTTACTCATGGGCCTTGAAGAAAATTTACCGTCTGGCGTTTTGCTGACGTCAGTTGAAAAGCTTGCCGGATACGCACGTAAGGGCTCACTTTGGCCTGCGACATTCGGTCTTGCCTGCTGCGCAATTGAGATGATGGCTGTTGGTGGCCCACGCTTTGATATCGCGCGCTTCGGTATGGAAGTTTTCCGTGCTTCACCGCGCCAGGCTGACCTAATGATTGTTGCTGGGCGAGTCAGTCAGAAGATGGCACCAGTGCTTCGCCAGATTTACGATCAGATGCCTAATCCCAAGTGGGTGATTGCTATGGGTGTGTGTTCTTCCAGTGGAGGCATGTTCAATAACTATGCAGTCGTGCAAGGTGTTGATCACGTGGTTCCTGTAGATATTTACTTGCCTGGTTGCCCTCCTCGTCCCGAGATGCTGATCGATGCGATTTTGAAATTGCACGATGAAATTCAAGACATGAAGCTTGGGTCTAACCGCCGTGAGCAGATCCGCGAACTTGAGGCTGCTGCACTCATTGCACCTTCCACTTCAGACATGAAGGGCCTGATGCGATGAGTGAAACTCCAGCAGTGCCAGTTGTTCCCGAAGGCGTAAGTCAGTTTGAAGTCTTTCATGTTCGCGAAGGTGCGTTCGGCACAACCGGCTCCGGAGATACAAGCGGTTTTGGCGGCCTTGTTGAATTGATGCATATGCCAGAGGCGAGCATTCGCCCCTTTGGCGGCTGGTTTGATGAGATTTCCGATGAGCTGGAGCTCTCACTTGCAGCCCGTGAGATCAACGCGGGTGACGCGATCGAGAAAGTCGTTATTGCGTTCAACGAAATAACGTATTTCGTGCGTAGGGAGCACCTCCTCAGCGTGCTTTCAACCCTACGCGACGAGCCAGGTCTGCGCTTTGAATTTTCAACCGGCGTTAGTGGAGTGCACTACCCAGGTGACACGAATCGTGAATTGCATGCGGTTTACCACTTGATGTCTATGACACACAATCACCGCGTCCGGGTTGAAGTCGTAACGGCCGACTCAGACCGACACATTCCATCTTCTGTCAGTATTTATCCCACAAATGACTGGCATGAGCGTGAGACCTTTGACTTCTTCGGCATTATTTTTGACGGTCATCCAGCGTTGACTCGCATTCAAATGCCAGACGACTGGCCAGGTCATCCGCAGCGCAAGGACTATCCACTTGGTGGCATCCCAATTGAATACAAGGGTGCAACTATTCCGCCACCAGATCAGCGGAGGGCATACAACTCATGAGTACCGAAAATGTGACGTACACGAGTGCTGCTGCACAGCCAAATGATCCTTACGCAAACTTCAGCGATCCTGCTGAAGGTGGCCGTATCTTCAACGTGGGTGGCGGCGACTGGGATTCAATCACAGTTGATCCCGAAAGCGATTCAGAGCGAATCGTGGTCAACATGGGTCCACAGCACCCTTCAACGCACGGTGTACTTCGGCTGATTCTTGAAATCGAAGGCGAATCGGTAACTGAAGCTCGCTGCGGTATCGGCTACTTGCACACAGGCATTGAAAAAAACATGGAGTTCCGTTCGTTCACGCAGGGTGTTACCTATGCAACGCGCATGGATTACCTCGCGCCGTTTTTCAACGAGACCGCGTACTGCATGGCGATCGAAAAGTTACTTGGCATTACGGATCAAATCCCTGAGCGTGCCAACGTCATTCGCGTGATGATGATGGAACTTAATCGAGTGTCGTCTCACTTGGTTGCACTTGCCACTGGCGGCATGGAACTTGGCGCTTTAACGGCCATGGAATTTGGTTTCCGTGAGCGTGAATTGATCCTCGACATCTTCGAAATGATCACTGGGTTACGCATGAACAATGCGTATATCCGTCCGGGCGGAGTTGCTCAAGATCTTCCAGAGAATGCGGTGGAGAAGATTCGCGAGACTATTCCTTTGCTGCGCAGCCGGATGAAAGATACGGCCGATCTCCTCATTGACAACAACATCTGGATGGGTCGCACCGTCGGCATCGGATATCTTGACCTCACTGGGTGCATGGCACTTGGAATCACTGGTCCGGTTCTTCGAGCAACTGGCTACCCGCAAGACCTTCGTAAGTCACAGCCATATTGTGGTTACGAAAACTACGAGTTCGACGTCGTCACAGAAAACACGAACGACGCTTACGGTCGCTTCTTAATTCGCATCCGCGAAATGGAACAGTCACTTCGCATCGTGGAACAAACTCTGGATCGTTTGCAGCCAGGCCCCGTGATGATTGCAGACAAGAAGATTGCTTGGCCTGCGCAGTTGTCTGTCGGAAGCGACGGTCAGGGCAACTCTCTTGAGCACATTCGCGAGATCATGTCGGAGTCCATGGAAGCACTGATTCACCACTTCAAACTGGTAACTGAAGGTTTCCGAGTTCCCGCAGGTCAGGTATACACGGCAATCGAAGCACCACGAGGTGAACTTGGTTGCCACCTTGTGAGCTCAGGTGGAACACGCCCATTCCGCGTGCATTTCCGTGATCCGTCGTTCACCAATCTTCAAGCAGTCGCAGCAATGTGTGAGGGCGGCCAGATCGCTGACGTCATTGCAGCGGTTGCCAGTATCGATCCCGTTATGGGCGGAGTCGATCGCTAAGGCGATCGAGAGGAAGAGATCATGGCTATCAGCGAGCAGACCCTACAAAGCATGCGCGACATCGTGGCGCGTTACCCACAGTCACGCTCGGCGCTATTGCCGATGTTGCACCTTGTTCAAAGCGCCGAAGGGGAAGTTACGCCTGAAGGTATTGCTGCTTGTGCTGACATGCTGGGAATTTCTAAGGCTGAAGTCACAGGCGTTTCAACTTTTTACACGATGTATAAGCGCAAGCCCGTTGGCGAGCACCATATTGGTGTGTGCGTAAACACTCTGTGTGGTCTTCTAGGCGGCGATGCGGTCTACGAAGCCCTGTCGGAACGACTTGGTGTTGGCCACAATGAGCCAACTGCCGACGGTAAATTTTCACTTGAACGTATTGAATGTCAGGCAGCCTGTACTCATGCACCAGTGATGACAGTTGACTGGGAGTTCATGGACGACGTCACCCCGTCTTCAGCACTCGATGTGGTTGATCGCCTTTCTCGTGGAGAGCGAGTGGAATCAACGCGTGGCCCGGCCATTCGTAACTTCCAGGCCTCAGAACACACCCTGGCTTTTCCTGATGATGGTCTTGCAGGCGAAGGCAATTCAGTCGACGCCAAAATGCTTGCTGGCTTGCGCTACGCCAAAGAACACAACATGGCTGCACCTCAATACGGACAGGAGGCCTAAGTCATGACACTGACACCGGTTATTACTGAGCACTGGGACTCCCCAGACCTCTACACCCTTGATGGCTACCGTCGCTTTGGTGGATACCGTGCACTTGAAAAGGCACTCAAGCTCGATCCTGACGCAATCATCACCACGGTGAAAGATTCTGGACTTCGAGGCCGTGGCGGAGCAGGTTTCCCCACAGGTTTGAAGTGGAGCTTCGTCCCACAAAACGATGGCAAGCCGCATTACCTCGTTGTGAATGCTGACGAGTCAGAGCCAGGCGCCTGCAAAGACATTCCGATCATGATGGCAAACCCACATTCATTGGTTGAAGGCGTCATCATCACCTCGTTTGCGATCCGCGCCAATCAAGCGTTCATTTATATTCGTGGAGAAGTGCCGAACGCACTTCGCAAGGTTGCAAATGCTGTTGCAGAAGCACGCCGCGCAGGTTTGATCGGCAAGAATATTCTTGGATCTGGATTCGATCTTGAAATCGTTGTGCACGCAGGTGCGGGCGCATATATCTGTGGTGAAGAAACCGCACTGCTTGATTCGCTAGAAGGCCTGCGTGGGCAACCGCGATTAAAGCCGCCGTTTCCTGCTGTAGCTGGTTTGTATGCATCGCCAACGGTGATTAACAACGTCGAAACTATTTGCAACATCCCCTACATCATTGATCGCGGTGTGGATTGGTTCCGTCAATTCGGCACTGAGAAGTCACCAGGATTTAAAGTCTGGGCTGTTTCTGGACATGTGAACAACCCAGGCATCTTTGAAGCGCCACTAGGAATCACGATGCGTGAATTGCTGGGCTACGCCGGCGGAGTTCGTGGCGATGGCAAGGTCAAGTTCTGGTTGCCAGGTGGATCCTCTGTTCCACTGCTCACCGCTGAGCACCTAGATCTTCCGATGACGTATGAAGAGATGGCTGCCGCCGGAACGATGCTCGGCACCGGAACTCCAATGATCTTCGATGAAACCGTGAGCGTTGTTAAGGCTGTTACCCGCTGGCTTGAGTTCTATAAGCACGAGTCCTGTGGCAAGTGCACGCCATGTCGTGAAGGCACGTTCTGGATCACTGGTGTGCTGGAAACTTTTGAGCATGGTCATGGCAAGGAATCAGATCTTGAACTTCTTGTGAGTGCTTGTAATCAAATTTCTGGTCGATCATTCTGCGCACTCGGAGATGCGGCAGCAACGCCGTTCCCTGCGGCACTGAAATACTTCCGTGACGAATTTGTTGCGGCCACCGAGTCACCAGTCGATGAAAAATTCGATCCAGTGGCTTCATACATCTACGCGGGAGCTGCAACCCGATGAGCGAAAACTTCACCACTGACGTGGTGCCAATGGTCACCGTCACTATTGACGGAGTAGTTATCGAAGTACCAAAGGGCACTTTGGCGATCCGAGCTGCCGAACTCATCGGTATTGAGATTCCACGCTTTTGCGATCATCCACTTCTTGAGCCCGTTGCAGCTTGTCGCGCATGCCTCATTGAAGTTGAAGGCATGCCGAAGCCACAACCTGCTTGCGCTCAGGTGGTGAACGATGGCATGACTATCCGTACTCAGGAATCATCAGAGGTTGCCAAAGACGCTCAAGAAGGCGTCATGGAATTCCTGCTGATCAACCACCCGCTTGATTGCCCCGTGTGTGACAAGGGTGGCGAATGCCCACTACAGAACCAGTCGATGTCGGCAGGGCGGCCGGAGTCTCGCTTTGAAGGCGAGAAGCGAACGTTTGAAAAACCAATAAACGTAAGCGCACAGATCCTGCTTGACCGCGAGCGTTGTGTGTCGTGTGCGCGTTGCACCCGCTTTGCGGAGCAAATTGCTGGCGACCCAATGATCGAATTGCTTGAACGAGGCGCAAACCAGCAAGTCGGTGTTGCTGATGAACAGCCGTTTGATTCATATTTTTCAGGTAACACCATTCAGATCTGCCCAGTTGGTGCATTGACGAGTACTTCTTACCGCTTCCGTTCGCGACCGTTTGATCTTGTTTCAGTACCAACCACATGCGAGCACTGCGCGTCCGGTTGTTCACTGCGCACTGACTACCGACGTGGTGAAATCACTCGACGTTTGGCTTGGGATTCCCCAGATGTCAATGAAGAGTGGAACTGTGACAAGGGTCGCTTCGCTTTCACCTACATGACTGAAGGCCGCATCACTACGCCGCTAGTTCGCGAAAATGGGGAGCTCCGCCCAGCGTCCTGGCCAGAAGCCATTGACGTTGCCGCGCGCGGACTTGCAGCGGCAGGTTCATCAACAGGTGTTCTGACCGGTGGTCGCCTCACGCAAGAAGATGCTTATGGGTACGCGAAATTTGCTCGCGCGATCCTTGGCACTGACAACATCGACTTCCGCGCTCGAGCAACTTCTTCAGAGGAAACTCAGTATCTTCGCAGCGCAATTGCCGGCACCCCGATCACGGTGACCTACGAAGCTCTTGAGAAAGCACCATTTGTTTTGCTGGTGGCTTTCGAACCAGAAGACGAATCACCGATGGTGTTCTTGCGGTTGCGCAAAGCAAAGACGACTGTCGTAAGTCTTGGAGCAGTTGCAACGCGTGGCCTAAAGAAGATGGGCGGCACGTTGCTCGCCACGAAGCCAGGTCAAGAAGCATTGGTACTTCGCGAACTGCCAGCAGAGGTAAAAGCCGCTCTTGCTCAACCAGGCGCCGTGATCCTCGTGGGTGAACGCATCGCTGCAAGTGCAGGCGGTCCTTCTGCTCTTGCAGAAGTTGCCGCGCAAACAGGTGCGGCCGTGGCCTGGGTGCCTCGCCGTGCTGGCGAACGCGGTGCACTTGATGCCGGCGCACTTGCTGGGTTGCTTCCAGGTGGACGCCCACTCACAAACGATGATGCACGCAATGAGATCGCCAGCGTTTGGGGCATTGACGCAGACACCTTGCCGCGCGTGACCGGACTCTCGGGCGAAAACATCATCAATGCGGGCAGCAGAGAAAATCTTCGCGCACTTGTCATTGCTGGAGTTGATCCGGTAGACCTACCTGATCCAGCAGTCACGGCTGTAGCACTTGCGCGCACGGCATTCATCGTGTCGCTTGATCATCATCATTCAGAATTCACCCAAGCGGCTGATGTGGTGCTTCCGGTAGCACTCGTAACAGAAAAGGCCGGAACATTCATCGATTGGGAAGGTCGCCCTCGTCCCTTCGGCCAGGTGTTCAAAGATGCGCTTGCTATGAGCGATGCAACGATTCTGGGAATGCTTGCCAAGGCCATGGATAAGCAAGCGGGTGTCTGGGATGGTGCTGGTTTGCGTCGCGAACTTGCTGAGCTTGGCCAATGGACTGGTGCGCGCGAAGAGTCGCCTTCCACAGGCAACGCACCACTTATGAGTGATGCTTTCCGCCTCGCTTCATGGCGTGAACTACTCGATGCGGGAGTGATGCAAGATGGCGAGCCATTCCTGGCTGCCACTGCGCGCCCTGTCGTTGCGTTGATTTCCGAAGCGGCATCAAAGCAACTTGGATCGCCAGCAACCATCACGGTGGGTGGCCCGACTGGTTCGGTCACATTGCCTGTTGAAATCGCAGACGTCATCGACGATGTTGTCTTCTTACCGATGCATTCAACTGATTGCTCGATCTATCGCGATCTTGGTGCCCGCATCGGTTCCGCGGTCGACGTTTCTGCAGGAGGTGCCGCATGACCGGTGGTCAGTTCGGATTCTTTGGTGTTGATCCCTGGTGGATCGTCATCATCAAGGTGCTCGGTATTTTCGCAATGCTGGTGCTTCTCACGCTCTTCACTATTTGGTGGGAACGTCGCGTCGTCTCGCGCATGCAGCATCGCATCGGACCCAACCGTGTTGGTCCATTTGGTTTGTTGCAGTCGCTCATGGATGGCGTCAAGCTGGCACTCAAAGAAGAAATTGTTCCAAAGGGTGTGCACCTTGCGGTGTATTGGATCGCTCCAATTATTTCGGCCACGACAGCTTTCATTGCCTTTGCCGTGATTCCTTTTGGCCCAGTCGTCAATATGTTTGGCCAGCAAACTCCGCTGCAACTCACAGACTTTCCAGTCTCAGTGCTGTACATCTTGGCGATTGCGTCGATTGGTATCTACGGAATCGTTCTTGCAGGCTGGGCATCTGGTTCGACCTACCCGCTTCTAGGTGGGCTTCGATCAAGTGCACAAATGATTTCCTACGAAATCGCAATGGGCTTGTCATTCGTGGCAGTGTTCCTTTACGCAGGTTCGATGTCGACGTCAGAGATTGTCAGTGCACAGGAGCCGGTGTGGTTCGCCGTCATCTTGTTGCCGTCCTTCTTGATCTACGTAACTGCGATGGTCGGCGAAACAAACCGCGCACCATTTGACCTCCCAGAGGCTGAAGGCGAACTCGTCGGTGGTTTCCACACTGAGTATTCATCCATGAAGTTCGCATTGTTCTTCCTTGCTGAGTACATCAACATGGTGACTGTTTCTGCGCTGGCTACAACGTTGTTCCTCGGTGGTTGGCGTGCGCCTTGGCCAATTTCGCTTTGGGAATCAGCCAACACCGGATACTGGCCATTGTTGTGGTGGCTTGCCAAGATTCAGATTTTCATCTTCATGTTCATTTGGCTCCGAGCTACGTTGCCGAGACTCCGCTATGACCAGTTCATGAAGTTTGGCTGGAAGATTTTGATCCCTGTGTCAATTGCCTGGATCATGATCGTGGCAACCGCGCGCGTTCTTCGAAACGAGGTTGAATTCACCAGCACGCAGATTCTGCTTGTCGGCGGCATCACCATTGTCATCTTGTTATTAGGTTCTTGGCTGCTTCAGTCACGCGCTGATCGCAAAAGCGCACTCCAGGAAGAAATCGATGCAGAAGTCCAAGGTCGTGTCTTTGACGCAATGGCGGGCGGATACCCCGTGCCACCAATGCCAGACCAGCAAGTGAGCTTGCCAACTCGTCGCGCTACTTCATCCGTTACTACGCAGGAGGCCATCGATGGCTGAGCTGCCCCAAGCTGTCCGGGGATTTTGGGTCACCTTCTCGACCATGTTCAAGAAGGTGGTCACTGAGCAATACCCAGAAGACGCGCATAAGTATCCAACGCAACCGCGCTTCCATGGCCGACACCAACTCAATCGTTGGGCAGATGGTCTTGAAAAGTGTGTGGGTTGTGAACTGTGCGCTTGGGCTTGCCCAGCCGACGCAATCTACGTCGAGGGCGCATCGAACACCGAGGAAGAACGATTTTCTCCAGGTGAACGTTACGGCCGGGTTTATCAGATCAACTACGCACGCTGCATCTTCTGCGGATTGTGTATTGAAGCCTGCCCGACGCGCGCGTTGACGATGACGAACGAGTTTGAACTAGCTGACAACAATCGTGCAGATCTGATCTATGAAAAGAAGGATCTCCTGGGTCCACTTCTTGCGGGAATGATCGAAGCTCCACATGCAATGGTTGAGGGCACAACAGAGAAGGATTACTACGCGAACCGCGTGACAGGTCCTGCCACTGTGAACCGAGAGGCGAACTCGTGACGGGCTATGAAGTAAACGTCGGCGAAGCCATCGTCTTTTGGGTGTGTGCGGTTCTTTCTGTCCTTGGTGCTATTGGTTTGATCACCTCGCGTAAAGCTGTTCATAGCGCTTTGTGGATGGCTCTCACAATGATCAACTTGGCCATCCTCTACATCGCCAACAACGCTCCATTCCTTGGCATGGTGCAGGTGATCGTCTACACCGGCGCAGTGATGATGCTCTTCTTGTTCGTCTTGATGGTGGTTGGTGTTGATTCTTCAGACTCACTGATCGAGACTATTAAGGGTCAGCGTTTCCTCGCAGTGTTGCTCGGCCTGCTACTCATCGTAATTTTGGTTTGGGGCCTTGGAAGTTCACTTTCTGGACTGCCGTCGGTTGGGCTTGACGCGGCGAACCGAGTTGATGGCGGAAACGTGCAGAGCATCGCTCGCCTCATTTTCACTGATTACTTACTAGTCTTCGAAGTGACTTCAGCGCTATTAATCACTGCCGCTATGGGCGCCATGGTTCTTGCACACCGCGAGCACTGGCAGCCAAAGCCGACTCAGGCCGAACTCTCAGTCGCTCGATTTAAGGGTGATGATCATCCAGGTAATCGTCCAAACCCAGGTATCTATGCCCGCCACAATGCGGTAGATACTCCGGCGCTTTTGCCTGACGGAACTCCAACGGAAGCCAGCATCCCTGGCGCACTTCGCTCGCGCGCAGATGTTGAACCCGTCGAGATCCAAGATGGTCGTTCAATCGAGGAGGGTGATTCACAGTGAATCCATCCAATTACGTAATTCTTTCTGCTCTGCTGTTCGGGATCGGAACACTTGGTGTTTTGGTGCGACGCAATGCCATCGTTGTTTTCATGAGTGTGGAACTCATGTTGAACGCAGCGAACTTGGCATTCGTGGCCTTTGCCCGAATGAATGGAAATCTGGACGGCCAGGTCGTGGCGTTCTTCGTGATGGTTGTCGCCGCGGCTGAAGTAGTCGTCGGCTTGGCAATCATCGTGCAGATCTTCCGATCACGTCGATCAGCTTCCATCGACGAACCCAACCTGCTCAAGTACTAGGACTAGGACGCATCGTGCAAGAGGTTATGCCGGCAACTGGCGTGTTCTCGCTGCTGTGGCTCTTAATTGCCCTGCCCCTCGTGGGCTCAGCAATTCTGCTACTTGGTGGACGCAAGTTAAATAAGTGGGGCGCCTACCTAGGCGTCTTCACCGTGCTCGTCGATGCGGTGATTGCGATCGCAATGTTGATTGCGATGATGGGTAACAGCGCTGAAGAGCGGACCTTTAGTCAAAACCAATTCAGTTGGATGTTCGCTGGAAACTTCAAGGTCGATATGGCCTTCCAGATCGACCAACTCTCGATGGTCTTCGTGCTGCTGATCACGATCGTCGGCACGCTTATCCACATCTACTCACTTGGCTATATGAGCCATGACCCAGATAAGCGAAAGTTCTTTGGGTATCTCAACCTCTTCATCGCAGCGATGCTGCTCCTGGTTCTGGCTAACAACTACCTCCTGCTGTATGTCGGCTGGGAAGGCGTTGGGCTCGCTTCGTATTTGCTGATTAGTTTTTGGCAGATCAAGCCATCGGCTGCAGCAGCAGGCAAGAAAGCCTTCATCATCAACCGTGTTGGTGACGTCGGCTTGAGCTTGGCAATCATGGTTATGTTCGTGACTTTTGGCTCGGTCGGCTTCCAAGAAGTCTTTGGCTCTGCTGGTCAAGCAAGCGAAGGTACCCTCACGGCTATTGGACTGCTATTACTCCTTGCCGCTTGCGGTAAGTCAGCCCAGTTCCCACTGCAAGCATGGCTACTTGATGCAATGGAAGGCCCGACTCCAGTTTCGGCGCTCATCCACGCAGCGACGATGGTTACGGCTGGCGTCTATTTGATCGCGCGAAGTCACACGATCTTTGACATTGCTACAACGGCGGCAACGGCAGTGGTGATCGTTGGCGTAATCACGATGTTCATGGGTGCTGTTATTGGTTCAGCAAAAGACGACATCAAGAAGTCTCTGGCTGGTTCAACGATGAGTCAGATCGGCTACATGGTGTTAGCCGCAGGTCTTGGTCCAATCGGCTACGTCTTTGCAATCTTCCACTTGTTGACGCATGGTGTTTTCAAAGCCGGGCTTTTCTTAGGCGCTGGTTCGGTCATGCATGGCATGAACGACAACGTCAATATGCGCCGCTACGGTGCGTTGCGAACGGCAATGTTTGTTACGTATGCAACGTTCATTATTGGCACATTGTCGATCATGGGCATCCCGCCGTTTTCCGGCTTCTGGTCAAAAGACTCGATTATTCACGCAGCATTTGAAAGCAACACACTTGTTGGTGTACTTACGATCATTGCAGCAGGGATTACTGGCTTCTATATGACTCGTATGGCAGCCATGACGTTCTACGGCAAGGCTCGTTGGGAAGACAACGTTCATCCTCATGAGTCACCAAAAGTGATGACGATTCCGCTGATTATTTTGGCGATCGGTTCAACATTCTTAGGCTTGGGTCTTCTCTTCTGGGGAAACATCGAAACCTGGCTTGAACCAGTTGTCGGTTTCAAGAAGGAAGAGATCCCAATTCCTGAAGCCTTGCTCGTGACAATCACTTTGGTGTTTGTGCTTGCTGGAGCAGCTTATGGCTGGATTCAATACGCGCGACGCGAAGTTCCAACCATCGCTCCTCGTGGTTCGTGGTTCACCCGAGCGGCTCGTCAAGATCTCTACGGCGATGCCATCAACGACACCTTGGTCGTCCAACCATCGTTCTGGGTTTCTCGGTTCTTAGTTTGGTTTGACGGATCCTGGATTGATGGACTCGTCAACGGGAGTGCGGCCTTCTGCGGCGGCCTCTCGGGACGCTTGCGTCACTATCAAACTGGCTTCATCCGCTCCTACGCACTTTCGATGGTGGGTGGCGCTGTCTTGGTCGTCTTGGCACTCGTATTGGTGAGGCTCTCGTGAACTCGTTTCCCTGGCTGACCGTCCTTGGTCTGGTCCCGCTGGTAGGAAGCATCGTTGTTGCGTTGCTGCCAAAGTCAAAGCCCGCATTGGCCAAGCAATTGGCATTTGCAATCTCACTGGCTGTCCTTGCCCTTGTCGTTGTAATTGCTTTGCAATTCGACGGATCAACAAGTGCTCCGTTCCAGTTCGTGGAATTCCATGATTGGATCCCAGCTTTTGGTGTCACCTACTCACTGGGCGTCGATGGCATTGGATTAGTGCTCATCGCGCTGTCAGCAGTATTGGTGCCGATCACAATTCTTGCTGGCTGGAACGATGTTGAAGAGCCAAATTCTGAAAGCGTCGGCAGCGTTAAGGGTTACTTCGCGCTGATCTTGGCACTTGAAACTTTGATGATCGGTGTCTTTGCAGCCACCGACGTCTTCCTGTTCTACGTCTTCTTCGAAGCAATGTTGATTCCGATTTATTTCATGATCGGTCGCTACGGTGGTGCTCAGCGGTCATACGCAGCGATGAAGTTCTTGATTTACAGCTTGGTCGGCGGTCTGTTCATGCTGGCCGCAATGATCGGGTTGTTTATTGCTTCAGCGCAGATCTTGGGTAAGGGAACCTTCAACTGGTTTGCTCTTGTTGGATTGGATATTGATCCAACAACGCAGAAGTTCCTCTTCCTTGGCTTCTTCTTCGCCTTTGCGATTAAGGCGCCACTGTGGCCTTTCCATACTTGGCTTCCAGATGCAGCAGGTGCATCAAAGCCCGGCACCGCTGTGTTGCTGATTGGCGTGCTCGACAAGGTCGGGACCTTCGGCATGCTGCGTTATTGCCTACCTATCTTCCCGTCTGCCAGTGACTTCTACGCTCCAATCATCATTGCTTTGGCCGTCATCGGTATTTTCTATGGTGCCTTTGTCGCTCTGGGACAAAACGATTTGAAGCGACTCTTCGCATACTCATCGATGTCGCACTTCGGTTTCATCATTCTGGGAATTTTCGTCTTCACCAGTATTGGAATCAGCGGTTCAACGGTCTACATGGTTGCTCATGGTCTTTCAACTGCGGCACTGTTCCTGACTGCAGGTTTCTTGATGCAACGCCGAAATGGTTCAAGTTTGCTATCTGATTACTCGGGAGTGAATAAGCCTGCACCAGTGCTTGCTGGTTTCTTCTTGTTCGCTGCTTTGTCTTCACTTGCGTTACCTGGTTTGGTTTCGTTTGTTGGAGAATTCATGGTGCTACTGGGAACCTTCGAGCGCTACATGTGGGTTGGCGGCATCGCCACTCTTGGCATCGTGATCACTGCTGCATACGTGCTTCGCGTCTATCAAAAGTCCATGACCGGGCCTGTTGGTAACGGGCTTGAAGGCATTAAGGATCTCAACGGACGAGAAATCACAGCTCTTGTACCCATTGTGCTTCTGACCATTTTCTTGGGTCTGTACCCAGCACCAGTGCTCAATGTGGTGAATCCAGCGGTTGACACCGTCATGACGGTGATCGGGGCAACCAACCCTGAACCGACTGTTGGACTTTCTAGTACAACCTCCGAAGGAGCCCAGCAGTGAACGCCGCAGCAGCAGTAGTTCGCACGGTGGAGGCAACTCCATGGGTGATGCCAACCCTTGATTACAAATTGTTGGCACCAGTCCTCATCGTGCTTGGCGCGGGAGTTATCTCCGTGCTCTTTGAAGCTTTCCTTCCTCGCGTTGCTCGCCGCCCCGCTCAACTGACTTTGGTCTTTGTGTCGCTCGTTGCAGCGTTGATCGCAGTGATCAACTTGCAGGGTTCGAGGGGTACTGCAGGAGTAGGCGCACTAGCGATCGATGGCCCGGGCCTAATCCTTCAGGGCACGGTCGTGATCATTGCCATTCTTGGTGCGCTGCTGATGGCAGAGCGTGGCCTTGATCCAAACGGGGATGCATTCGCGGCTCGCGCTTCCTCTCTTCCTGGATCAGAAGATGAGCGTCAGTTCACTGCTCGTGGATACTTCCAGACTGAAATCTGGGCCTTCTTCTTGTTCGCTGTTGGCGGCATGATGTTGTTCCCTGTTGCTAACGACC
>JBIIAA010000042.1:0-15117 GCA_044240165.1 Candidatus Nanopelagicales bacterium | reverse complement strand
CTGGGTGGGCAGTCACCTCCCCCGTTGGCTCAGCCCCCGATGACGATTACCACCTGAGCTCAATCTGGTGCGGTCAAGGCGAACGCCAAGGGGTCTGTGAAGCTGATGCGGCCTATCCCAACACCCGCAAAGTGCCACGCAATGTGGTTGATGCTTCCGACTGTTTCCGCTGGCTCAGTGATGTGACAGCAAAATGCCAATACGCAACCCGCGCTGACACGACGATGATCTGGACAGAGCGAGTCAACGACATTCAAGGGCTCTACCCCCCTGGCTTCTACAAAGTGATGTCGGTGTTTGTCGGACCAAACCTTGAACGCTCTGTCGTTGCGATGCGGCTGTTTAATTCACTGGTCGCTGCGCTCCTGTTAGCCGCATTTATGCGTCTAACACCGAAGGGCGTTTCTTCAGCTGCCGGGTTAGCGCTCCCGGCAACTTTCATCCCGCTTGGCATTTTTGTTACGGCTTCGACGAACCCGAGCGCCTGGACGATCATGGGGATCGCAGGCTTCTGGGCCTTTTCACTGTCTTGGCTGCAATGGCAAAAACCTGTTGCTAATGCAGGGGAAATAGAAGCCAAGAAGAAATTCGATAAGCGCGGGATTCTCTTAGTAGCGGGTACGTTTATTAGTGCGGCCTTGGCAATGAGTAGCCGTGTTGATTCCAATGCCTACATCGTCATCACCACAATTGTGGTGCTCACACTCTTTGGCTGGCGTAAAGCGCAAGCACAAACTCGTAAATTTGTTCCGCTGATGTTGCTCAGTGTTCTCGCAATTATTTTGTACTTCACAGTTTCTTCTGCAGCCCTGCTTGGTACAGGTGGCTCAAGCGGATCAGGTGATTCAGACTCAGGTGTCGGTTTGTTCTTGACCAACGTGACGCAGTTGCCGAAACTCTTCCAAGGCATTGTTGGCGGAGCTCTGGGTTGGTTTGACACAGCAATGCCAGCCATCGTGACCTTTGCCGGCGTGATGGTTGTTGGCGCGTTGCTTTACCGCGGACTTGCCCAGGCAAGCGTTCGCCAGATCGTCGCTATGGCGATCGCAGCGAGTGCTCTAGTTCTGGTGCCAATGGCCTACCTACAGTCTCAAAACCTCAACGTTGGCGAACTCGTTCAGCCGCGCTACATCCTGCCTTTGCTCACCGTGCTGGTTGCAACTGCCGGATTGAGCTCGAATCCTGCGAGGCGACTCACTCTGGCCAAGGCCCCAGCAATCGCGATGGGGGTTCTGCTGACAATCAGCGCGACGGTCGCCTACTGGACCAATATTCAGCGCTACATCGCCGGCCAGCAGCACCCACTGATTGAAGGCACGCTGCCAATCAAGTGGAACCCACTTTTGGATCTTCCAATGATTCCGATCAACATTGTTACGGCGCTGGCTACAGGTGTTTGGATCATCGGAATCTTCCTTTGGGCGCGCACAGCGGAGGATCGGCCGGTATCACCCGTGCAGTGGACTAGCGTTACCCCTCATGACAGCGAACAAGACCCTCGTGGCCATTCCGGCCTGGAACGAGCAGGAGTCGATCGCTGACGTCATTGCCAAGGTTGGTGAGCATCGCCCAGATGCTGACATTTTGGTCGTGAACGATGGATCTTCCGACGCAACAGCAGAAGTTGCCAGAGCAGCAGGTGCCACTGTGGTCTCCCTGCCCTTCAATGTTGGTGTGGGCGGCGCAATGCGAACAGCCTTCCTCTACGCCCAGCGTGGTGGTTACCAGGCGATGGTTCAGGTTGATGCAGATGGCCAGCACGACCCGGCAGACCTCGATCGAGTGCTCAATGGCCTCGCTGATGCGGATGTGGTCGTGGGCACCCGCTTTCACCCGGATTCCACTTATGACATCGGCGGCCCGCGCCGCTGGGCCATGATTTTGCTGTCAAAGTCACTGAGTCGAATGAATAAGGGCAAGATTTCTGATCCGACCTCAGGCTTTCGCAGTGCCGGACCAAAGGCGATCGAGCTCTTTGCTGTCGATTACCCAGCCGATTACCTCGGTGACACTGTTGGTTCGTTGGCGATAGCGATCCGTAACGGTCTGGTTATTCGAGAGACACCAGTCACGATGTATTTTCGCCAAGCTGGCCGGCCAAGTAAGAATGCGATTTGGTCAGCCCTGTATTTAGGACGAGCAACCTTGGCAATCATCGCGACAGCAACGCGCTCACGCGAAACTCCGCGAGGTGACACAGCATGACCGCAAACATCTTGGCGGGAGTCACTGCCGTACTCACTTTTCTCTTTGTGTTGAACATGTTGCGCAAGGGTGCGCTTCGCGAAAAGTACGCAGTCTTGTGGCTCTTTTTCTCTGGCGTTGCTTTACTTTTCGCGCTAATCCCTGACTCACTGAACTGGGTAGCAACCAAACTCGGTGTTGCTTACCCGGTCAACCTGGTGTTCTTCGTCCTTGCAGTGTTGCTCGTTCTGGTGAGTGTGCAATTGAGTCACGAGTTGAGCCGCCACGAGATGCGCATTCGCCGACTTGCTGAAGAGGTTGCATTGCTGCGTCAAGAGATCAAGGAAGAGCGCGAGAATCGTGACCAGTGAACCGATCTTGATCATTGGCTTTAATCGCCCAGATCATTTATTGGTTCTGCTTAACCGGCTTCGAGAAATTGCGCCAGCCAAGATCTATGCAGCCATTGATGGAGCTCGGGCAAATCGTGCAGGCGAAGCAGAAAAAGTTGAAGAGTGCCGCCAGCTCGTTGCAAACATTGACTGGCCCTGCGAAGTTCACACGAACTTTCAAGAAGCAAATCTTGGCTGCGGGCTAGGCGTTTCGACTGCCATTAGTTGGTTTTTTGAGAATGAAGAACGCGGCATCATTTTGGAAGACGACATCATCCCGCATTCAACTTTCTTTCCGTATTGCAGCGAGTTACTCGATCGCTATGAAAACGACAATCGGGTATTCGCTATTTCTGGTTGCAATTTTGTGCCACCCGAAGCGCAGTCACACCCTGATCAGCCCTACCGCTTCTCGCAAGTTCCCCATATTTGGGGTTGGGCTACCTGGCGCAGGTCCTGGCAGCAACATCAGCTAGATATCGCTGGATGGCGCCATGAATTGCCGCCAACCAAACTTTGGGCACGTTCAGGTTATTCACTGCCTGCATCGGTCTACTGGGCCAGCACTTTCGAGTTGCTTGCTCGTAAAGAAGTCGACACTTGGGATGGTCAACTCGTGTTAGCCAGCATGGTTTCGCATCAGCTCACTGCAACGAGCAATGTGAACCTGATTGAGAATATCGGCTTTGGTGAGACAGCAACTCATACTCTCGTCGACCGAGATGAACTGCAACCAGTTACTGCAATCAGTATCCCTACAACCACCGTTGTGGTTGAACTTGATCACCGCGCTGATCGTTGGACGCGCAAGCATCACTTCCGGGCAACCTGGCGAGGAATCTTGGGTCAGGCACACACGTTCATCAACAGGAAGCGCGCGAAAAAGTCTTAATGCTTTGAGTGTGAAGCAATTTCTTGTTGGTAGATCTCCAGATAACTTTCAACAACAACCTTCGGCGACCACGTTTCAAGCGAGTGCGAGCGAGCAGCCAATCCTTGGCTAGCACCGGCTGAACCTAGTGAATCAATAATCCCGGACGCCAGCGCTGAAACTTCAAACGCTGGTGCAAGACTGCCCGTAACTCCATCAAGCACAATGTCTGGCAAGCCACCGATATCAAATGCAGCAACTGGCACACCAACACTTTGAGCTTCCATCGCAGTGAGCGGCATGTTGTCTTCCTTGCTGGGCACCGCGACAACATTGGCGGAGGCATAAAGCGACTGAAGGGCTTCATTCCCTTCCACTTGACCAATCCAAGTGATGGGGATTCCTGCTGGATGTGTGTAAGCAGGAGATGCAGGACCTGCAACAACAAGTTCAACTAATGGAAAAGCAGACTTCACTTCTGTCATCGAAGCTTGTAGAAGTTCCCAACCCTTGCGGTGATCAGCAATTCCAGCGGAAGAAAGGAAGAGCACGAGTGGAACATCAGTAGGCAGTGAATGTCGGGCACGAGCAAGTGATCGATCCATTGGCGAAAAGATGTTGGTATCAATCACATGAGCAATGCGAGTGATGGGCCAGGAATGTGCAATCTCGCTATGTGCTGCGCGATCAGCGAGCCAGCTACTCGCAGGAACAAGATGCATTGGCTGCTTCCAAAACTTCTTTTTACGCTCCCATGCAGCACGGTCGATGTCATAGCCACTCTCGCCGGAAACACGATTCTCCGACGTATAACCCGAACGCCAGCGAGCATCAGGCGAATCTGCGCCGTAATGCTCAGTGCCACTGAATGTCCACATGTCATATAGCGACCACACGATTGGTTTTGTGATGCGGCTGATTTCTTTGATGGATAGAAAACCGTTCGTAACCCAATGCAGATTCACGATATCTGCATCAGACTCGTTAATCACATCAGCATTAAGCGCACCAAAGCGAGCAGGCGAGCGCCAGGTTTTGTTTTCAGACTTTTGAAGGTCCCAAAGTTTTCGGTCAGCAAATTGAGCGGCCTTCCACTGAAGCTCTCGTCGACCTTGAATTGCTAACACGTGAGGATCAGAAGAGGTCTTTTGCGCAACCAACATTGACGAGTCAGCACCAGAGGCCAGCATCGCTTGGTGCAATGCGAAAGCTGCTCGACCGGCTCCGCCATTGCCGTCATAGGTGCTGACGTGTATCACCTTCATGGCTGCACAACTCCGCGCACAACCCAGTCTTCTTCAATCTTTGGTGTGGATCGGGATCCAAGACCCAAATAACTCGCCGCGACACCAAGTGATTGCCCGATCAATCCTGGGATCGAACCCGGGTGGGCGAGGGCATAGCGCGCAAGCCAACCCAGCAGGTGCTTATCTTCTTTGCGAGCTGCTGATCCATATGAAGCTCGATCTGAGTTTGGGCGACCGTAAATGATGCTGATGGGTTCAGCGAACTCTTCGACACTCGTATTGCAGGTTGCGGATGCAACGGCCATTTCAATCCGCATAGGGCCAGTCTTTCGTGGGCGACCGTCACGAACCTGCAGGAAACTCTCGAACGAACACACGGATCCCGACATTTGCATGTAGGTAGGTTGTTTGAGTTGCCGGGCTATCCATTGAATCACCGATAAACGAGTAGGGCCTGGAACCGGAAATGAGGTCCAGGACTCAAGCGGTTCATCCCAAGGTCCAGGAAATACTTCATCGGCTTTTTCGTGCCGCATCGCCCAAGGGCCAAAGTAAGCAGTGCCGGGCTCAAGGCGCCAGGAACCATCAGCATTGAGCAGGGGTTCAATGCCGCCGGCTCGAACCTGATCGTCATAAGCCAGCCAATAGATCCAGTCCGACCCTAAAGCGCCAGTTTTCTCGAGGTAGTCCACCCAAAAGGCCTGATGCTGCATGGTGGGCAGCTCGACCTCAGTGCAGATCACCTCAATCTTGGATTGAGGATGATCGAGTCGATATTGCTGGGTGATGGCCATATCTTCAGAATCGATTGCAGCGGTCACCGAAATGATAATTCTCGAAAAATACTGCTCAGAAGGCGCGATTGAGTCCAGACACCGGCGGAACCTATCGCCCCCGCGATAGTCCATCACCACCAAGATGGGCTGTGACACTGGATCCATATGGGCATGATGCCATCTCTTGCCGGTACGTTAGGCGCACGCTAGGGAGGAATGCATGAGCATCGTCAAAGGAAGAGCTCTCGTCACAGGGGGGTCAGGGTTTATTGGCTCCCATTTATGTGAGCGCCTGCTCAACGACGGCTATGACGTGCTCTGTGTCGATAATTACTACTCCTCGACCAAAGACAACATCGCACACCTGCTCAGCAACCCTCGTTTTGAGGTGATGCGTCACGATGTGACCTTCCCGCTATATGTGGAAGTTGACGAGATTTACCACCTCGCCTGCCCCGCGAGCCCAGTTCACTACCAGCGCGATCCTGTTCAAACCACGAAAACTGCGGTGCATGGATCAATCAACATGCTCGGTTTGGCCAAGCGCACGGGCGCCAAGATTTTGCTGACTTCAACCTCTGAGGTCTACGGCGATCCGCTGGTCCATCCTCAAACAGAGGATTACTGGGGCAATGTGAACCCGATCGGCCCTCGCGCGTGTTACGACGAAGGCAAGCGTGCAGCCGAGACACTTTTCTTTGACTACTACCGCCAGCACCAGCTCAAGATCAAAGTTGTGCGGTTGTTCAACACCTATGGGCCGCGGATGCATCCGCGTGATGGGCGAGTCGTGTCGAACTTCATCATGAGCGCTCTTGAAGGAACGCCGATTACGATCTACGGCGAAGGTGAACAGACTCGTTCATTCTGTTACGTTGATGATCTCGTTGACGGTTTGATCGCCATGATGAATTCAGGCGATGAAGTAACTGGACCAATCAACATTGGTAACCCTGGCGAATTCACGATTGCTCAGTTGGCCGAACTCGTCATCGAAATGACCGGTAAGAACCCTGGCATCACCCACATGCCATTGCCAGTGGATGATCCTATTCGCCGCCAGCCCGACATCACGCGGGCAAATCAACAGCTGAATTGGAATCCGACGATTGCCTTGCGTGAAGGTCTAGTCAACACGATTGAATACTTCCGCTCGACACTTCGCGATTAATGATCGGTAGTTTTCTCGTCCTGATTACCTGGGCGTTCCTCGTTGCTGGTTGCATCGCAATTGGTTATGGAATTACGACTAACTCCCGGCTTCAGGAGTCGACGACAGGGCAACTGAGGTATGCGCTTTGGTGGGGATTTGCCGTTGCGATACTTGGCATTTTAGCCCTCAGCATTGTTGTTCCGCTGAGAAGCGGAGCAGCTGCAGCTTGGATGGGTGCAGTATTCCTTTGCTTTGGCGGGTACTCAATTTTTCGATTTGTCACTCGCGACAAGAACGCAGCATTAGCTAGAACAGCTGATGCAAAGGCACCGGTTTCAATCTGGGTAAAACTCCTTCTCATTGCTCTAGCTCTTGCCGTTGTCTTCTTTGCCGTAGCTGCTCTTGGCCCCGTTACGAACTATGACTCTGGTCTTTATCATCTGGGCGCAATTAAATATGCGGGTGACTACGCAACCATTCCTGGTCTGGCGAATCTTTACTTTCCATTGGGTTACAACAACAGTCTGTTTCCCATCGCGGCCTTGTTGGGGAATGGTCCGTGGGATGGCGAGGGCTACCGCTTAGTAAACGGCTTGATCATCACCATGATGCTGGTTGACCTTGCTTTTCGATGGACACGTGGGGCTCGAACTGTTGGTGCATATGTGTTACTCGTGGGTGCAGTTGTCACCTTGGTGCCGATGGTTGCGCTCTCTGATTACTGGGTTACTAGCCCTACTTCGGATTCAGCAGTTCTTGCGTTAACAATGGTTGTTTCTGCGTATTTGGCAGATGCGATGTGGTCTCCTTTGAATCGCGCACGCAACGGTGCTACGGCATTTGTGGTCGCGGTGCTTACCGTGAGTTTGCGGCCGCTCATGGCAGTGTTTGTGCTGGGCGTGATCGGCGTGCTTGTCGCGAGGTATGTCATCGATAAGCGCGCGAAGGCGAACGAGAGAGTAATTGCAGACGAGAATATGTCTGAATTCGAAGGGCAAAAGGAATTTGGTTCGCGCGCGATCTGGATCCGAGCGGGCGTGATCGCTGCACTATTGGCCGTAATCCAGTCAGTGCGCGATTTCATTTTGAGCGGCTGGTTGCAGTTCCCACTGTCGATACATCCATTCAACGTGGCTTGGCTTTCGCCTGATCCAGTGTGGAATCGAACACCAACGCTTGGTGCTGCCCGCGATCCGTTGAACCTTTGGGAAGCGGCTGTGGGCTGGGGCTGGATTCCTGCTTGGGCGTCGCGATTGCCTTCGCAATGGGAAACCTACGTGATCATCGCGCTGGTGATTGCAGCTGTGATGGCGGTAATCGTGGCGATCAAGACCGCCACGCTGCACGCAAAAAGTTTGGTTTTGGCCATGCTGCCCGCGTTGCTCACCTGTGCAGCATGGTTCTTGGCATCGCCACCATCGTTTCGTTTCGTTTGGGGCCCAATTTTCAGCCTTGGCGTGCTACCCATCGGGTGGGCTCTTTTCGCGGTAGCAACGGCGAATAGGGGCCGTCGACTGCCCGCTTGGATCACACCCGCAGCACTCGTGGCTTCTTCGGCAGTGATTGTGTTAGTCGTTGCTTACACAGGACTTCTACGCTTGCATCCGGACCTTGACACTCAAAAGCATTCATGGGCGCTAGGGCGATTTGCGGTGGACGTTTACCTTGCTCCAATAGTGGATGCGCCAACGAAATCTGTGACACTTGGAAATGGCCTTGTGATACAAATGCCAACTGCATCTGATCAGTGCTGGAATGTCTATCCGTTGTGCACCGCGCAACTTGCTTCACCAATAGCACTTCGCGGAGACAGTCTGCAGGACGGCTTTTTACCCTAGTTCGGTTTTACCCAGCCGTGACGTTTTGGATAGGTGATCGCTGCCTGGATTATTTGAGTAGCACTTGCGCGGATGGCGCTCAGTTTGTGTGGAGATAAACCGATCGACTGATCGAAAGTTCCAGTAGCCACGGCCGCCTCATAGGCAAACGAAGATTCTGAGAAATACACCATCGCTTCGCTATTGCCGAGTAGGCGCCAATCGATGAGTGCGGGGTGCGCACTTCGTGGATCTGATCGATCCCAGACTGAATGCTTAACACTCCAGGGTTCAAACCCGAGAGTTCCGGCTCGAGATGCCCATTCGTCGCGCGCGGTTGCTGTGTCACTTGCGATAAAAAGAGAGCGGGTCGTAGACCTAGCCGCAAGGGTTTCAAGGGCTTGGGAAATGCTCCTATTCGAAGGCACCTGGTGGGAGCGATCGGTGTAGCGTAAATGGAGTGCGACGTAGGAAGGATGAGCGTTGCACTCAGCCAGAACTTTCTGTTCGATCTCATTATTGAGCGATAGTTGGCGATACCAAGCACCTCGTGCAGGGTGCAGGAATGACTCTTGCGCTTGCATTGAAAGATTCGGTTCGGTGAATCCGAAATGACCACCCGCTATCAGCGCGAGCGTGTGGATTTCAGGATTCGATTGGAGTGCCGCACGCAACTCCGAGATGAAAATCTGCTCACCACGATCGTGACCAGCCAAAGTGATGATGCCGGCACTGGGACCGATATTCAGATAGCGCGGGATCTCCTCTTTTCGGATGCCGAACATGTCATCTATTTCAGCTTCAGAGCGCACAAATTCTCGGCAAAAAATTTCGTTGAACAAAGCATTCGCAGGCGCTGCCGCAACCTGTTGCGGCTCCCAGGCGATGAAAAACTGCCAACCAAGCTCATTGGCCATGAGAGCAGCGCTTGCCACTGCCTGAAGACGATTGATGTAACCACTCACAGGAAACACGACAACGCGCTTCATTGGATCGCTGCTGATCAGAACCTCCTTGTTGCTTCCGAAGTGTAGAACCCAGTGAATGGAAGCACGACCAATAGAATCTATAGGTGCGCCTAGCCTTTGATGAGCAGATCTTTGCGATTCAGGAATATGGCGGTATCTCCCGATTATTCGCGGAATTAGCCAAGCAATATGTGGCTCACCCGGAATTTGGGGTAGACCTCGAACCGTTGCGGGCCCCGATTGTGAATCGCTACGTACTTGAGAGTCCGGCCACTATGCGAGCCCTTGAAGTCCAAGAGGCGAGCAATTCATACAAAGCTTTGGCCCGCTACTTCACTCGGCGTAGACCAGATGTGAAAGTTGACATCATCCACAACACGTTCTATTTGCCACATGGCCTTGCCGGATATCCGGGCGCGAAACGTGTGGTCACTATTCACGACATGATTCCTGAGCGGATGCCAAAGACCCGTAGGCGTCTGGATCTGATCACCCGAAAGCACCGTTACGTTGAGCTCGCTGATCATGTGATCTGCGTTTCTGCGGCTACGCGGGATGATCTACTTGAAACCTATGGTGAAGTGAAAGCGCCCATCACAGTTGTGCACCATGGCGTCGATCCGGCATTTACACCGGGAGCGGCGCGCTGGAGTGACCTTCCTGAGAAGTACATGCTGTTTGTAGGCAATCGCAGCCAGTACAAAGATGCGGATGTGTTATTTCGAGCCTTTGCAAGAATTTCAACGAAGCATCCTGATTTTATTTTGTTGTTTATAGGCGGCGGAACATTCACCCGTGCTGAAGAGCAGCTCATCAAGGAATTAGGGATAGGGGGCCGGGTCCAACAGCGCACCCTGCCCGATGCCGAAATGACTGCGGCGTATTGCAATGCCGAAATCTGTGTCTTCCCCTCGCGTTTTGAAGGATTTGGATTGCCGGCTCTTGAATCAATGGCCTGCGGCACCCCAACAGTGTTGGCTGCAGCCACCTCACTACCTGAGGTTGGCGGCGATGCGGCGCGTTATTTCACTCCGGGAGATGTAAACGAACTAGCGGCCGTGATCTCAGAAGTGCTTGCCGATCCAGGCGAACAAGATCGACTCTCGCGCTTAGGCATTACTCGGGCAGCACAGTTTTCTTGGGAGCGGTCCGCAAAAGAAACCGCAGCCGTCTATGAATCACTGCTCGGATAAAGTACAAGCATCATGAATTCGGAACACAGCGAGCGCATTCGGGCAGAACACGCGTCAGTTGGTTCCTACATCTCCTCCGTCTTGGCCCCAGATCAACGCCGAAACGTATTACTGAGCTCATTTAGCCAGTGGGATTTTGCTCAGGCCGCGTTAGCTGACATCGCACTGTGTTTGCGAGATCTTGGTTCTGAAGTCACTCTTGCCTTTTGGTCTGGCCGAACCCCGCTACATGATGTGGGTTGGACAACAAGTCGCCGAGTGAGTGCGCTCTTGCGGTCACCTGGTCGTGACGATCGAGTAAAACAGGCTCTTCTCCAAGCGGGCCTAGAAGTTGAATCATTTGCCGAGCCACCGATTCGTCGATGGCGTCCGGTTGAAGCGTTGAGCATCCCGGTTACCTTAAATCGAACAAGTATTAGAGCAATGGAATACCGAGGCACGGCTGTAGGCCGAGCAATCTTGCAAGTTCACCCTGACACTGAAACACCAGTTACTGATGATTTTTTCTGGCCCGAGAAATGGGTTGAAGCAACAGCTCAGTCATATGCCTATGTGTATGACCAGACGTTGCAACTTATTGATGAACGTGGGATCACCGCCATCATTGTGTATAACGGAAGATTCCTACATGACCGCGCAGCGGCTGCAGCAGCGGAAACTCGTGGGCTTCCTGTGTTGAATTACGACATGGGTGGAAGCCACACGGATTTCGACCTCACTATTGATGCAACTCATGACTGGGATGCATTACAACAGCGAATGTTGAAGTTATACAACGAATGGCCCGAGAACGAACGAGATGAACTGGGTAGTAGTTGGTTTCTTGAGCGGGTCAACCATCAAGATCCGATGAACGCACTTTTTGTTGAGGCTCAGAAGAAGGGTTCGAAAGTCGAACTTCCGAAGGCCGATTGCACAGTGGTGTATTTCAGTTCTTCCGGTGATGAGATCGCTGAGTTGGAATTGGATTGGGACGCATATTTTGCTGGTCAAAACAACGCACTCAAAGTGCTCGCCGATGAATGCCGTCAACGCCCTGGCTATTCACTGGTGGTGCGCTCGCATCCGCATAAGAGAATAAAGCCAAAGCAAGATGTGACTGAGTGGATGGAAGCTGTTGAACAAGCGCAGCCTGACCTGCACCTAGACCCATTTGCCGATGCTGACTCTTACGAGTTGATGCGTCAAGCTGACATCGTGGTCACCTATGGGTCAACCACCGGAGTTGAGGCGGCGTTTGCCCACAAACCGGTCATCGTGATGGGGCCCTGTGCCTATGACAAGTTGGGTTGTGCGATCGGGGTGGCCACTGTTGAAGAGTTGGATAAAGCGCTGGATATGCGCGATTCAGGATCTTGGGAAGGCGCGGTTTCTTACGGTTTGATGATGAAGCGACGTGGATTCTCTTACCAATTTGTACAGAAAAATGCCCAAGGAATTCGCGTATTAGGCACAAATCAGTTCACTGAAGCAAATAAAATAACGTTGGATATTAGCCATGCATTAAACAGATTCGAGCGGTGGCGGCTCACCCGAAAGAAGTAAAGAACGGCAAAGAAGTGAAGGCGCGAAGATGTTGACGACGAACAAGGTATCGAGCAACGGGGGTTGTAATGCCATCAGTGCGTGAAGTGATTCGGACCAAGGTTCCGTTTAGCACTCCTGTATATGAACATCTGACCGCGAGACGCCGCATGGCTCCAACCCCAGCCAAGGTCAAGCAGTTGTTGGCTAGTGCGCAGCCAGTAAAGCTAGACATCGGTGGCGGCGGCCCAGGCCGCTATGGCTTTACCAGCATTGACGTCACCCAAGACTGCGATCTCTTCTGGGATTTACGCAAAGGCATCCCATTTCCTGATGGCAGTGTCGATGTGGTGTATTCCTCACACCTGTTTGAGCACCTCACCTTTGATCAAGGTCAAACAGTGCTCCGTGAGTGCTTGCGCGTCTTAAAGCCAGGCGGTCTATTTTCGATTTCAGTTCCTGATGCCAGGATGTACATCGAGGTATATCTCGGAATTCGCGAGGTACCGCAGGAGTATTTCGCTTGGGAGCCGGCTTTCAATTCAACGACTCGGATAGATGCCATAAATTACATCGCCTACATGGGTGGTGAGCATCAATACATGTTCGATAGCGAAAATCTGGAGCATGTATTAGCGCTTGCCGGATTCGTAGACGTTAAATCCCGTAACTTTAATCCGATAATCGATGTACAAGAACGCGAGTACGAATCGATCTATGCAGAAGGTGTTAAGCCGTAACGCTGGAGCACCCAGGGCATTTCTTGCAAGCGAGCCTTCGTCAGTTCAGTAGCTTCAAAGTGTGGACGTTCATAGTCCATGCCAAAGAGAGACGTGGAGAACTCGTTTTCGAGAGCTAGACGATCGCCACGAAGAGGTGTTTGACCTTTATGTAGCCCAATAGTGTCAACGGCCATGATTGAACCGGCCGGACCGCAGATCTCGGTGACGTTGTTCCATAAGCCTGCAGCGCGAACTACCTCGTCAGTTTTTCTACCATCGCCACGCAATGACCAAGGCAATTCGCGATGTGAGCCTTTCACATACACATGCGGCCCGGTGTCTGGTTCAACATCCGTGAGGTAGATGAAGAACTTCAGAAACGAGAGCCGGTCTCGATCTTGGTGAAAGAGTTGGGCGTTGAGATTGGCATCCTCGGAGCGCTTGCTGGTGGTCCACCAAAAAGCCACTTCATCCATCATCACTGGTTGACCTAAATACTTCTGGGCGATCAGTGCCATCACTGGGTCGGTGGCGAATTCTTGGACTTCGGCACTCTGCAAAGCGATTGATTCCTCGATGTCGTATCGACCAACAGCTGGACTGGCACGGGGATACTGTTCGGCAGGAGTGCCAGCGCCGCGAGCAACGCAGGGCGCCCCTTCGGCAAATGCGCGAATCGCATCGGTGATTGAAGGATCGACGACGCGGTTAAAGACATAAAACCCGTCACGTTGAATTGCCGAGACCGCGCGATCAGCCTCAGTGACGTCAAGGAAGCGACTTGAATTCCCATCAGCGAGCTTCCAGGCATTTGGGGAAGACTGCTTCACTACTCGACGCGAAATCCATTTGCCAACGCGCGGATCAAGATCCATTGCAGACCGCATATTGAACTGGGACTGACCATCGGTAGCAGCGGGAAGCGCCGCACTGTTATTAAAGGCTCGAGCAGCGGCGATAGTTTTTGCGAGCCGAGGTAAACGTAGAGCCGATTCAACAATCTCGCTCATCTTCCATCACCTCTTTACTCTCAAATCTCAGCGAATCTCTAACGAATCCAACCAAAATAGATGCGTGCCAGCAATCTTAGGGGCGCTCAACGCTTGAGGCGTCGTTGAGCAGTGTCTTTGATCTTTGCCCTTAATACACCTACGAGTTCACCGTAGGACAAATAGCGAGCTAGGGACTCAGGCTTCGATGCGGATGCGTTTACTACCCCAAGATCACGTGAGTAATTGGAATTCACCACGACGCCAAGGTAACCGCGTGCGATGTCAGTGATGGTTACACCGCGCATGAGGTATTCAAGGTGATGGCCCTCATGGTGAAAGACCTTGATCCAAGGCTCACGAGCCTGAATACCGTTTGGATGCGCGAATTGAAGCCAGATGTTGTACCAACTGAATTCATAGGGAGATTCAGCAAGCGCATCGCGGTAATCCCAGCCACGTGGCTTAAGAAAGCCTTCGACAAAAGATTCAAGAACCTTTGCAGAGAAAACAGTGTGGCCATGACAGGTGCGAATAACGGGCGAAGTCCAGCCGATGAGATCTGCGATGTGCTGAATTTCAGCAGACCGGGTTTGCCAATACTGCGCGTAATAAGCGGGTTCGACTTCAAGTTCATGGTCTTCGACGAGCACTGAATAAGGCGTTTCTGGGTCAAACATGAAGTCAGAAATATGAAAGTCGCGAATGAATTCAGCATCTGAATCTACACAGAAGTAATGCGAGGCTAGGCCTAATTCCCAGAAGGACAACTTCACGATCTCTTGGTTGATGTATCCGGCGCGCATCCCATGCACTGGCGAGTCAACCAGATGAGAGGCCAGCTTGTTTTCGGAAAGCACCAGCACGTGGTCAGAGGAAAGCTGCTGAAAAAGTTCAAGATCTAACTCGGGCACTACGGCATATAGCGTGACTTGGTCTGCGTTAAATCGACTGAATGATTCAACGAGGCGCGTTGCATACTCAAAGTCACCGGCATATGACTTTAAGAGCATCGCGAAGTTTTGCGCCATGACTAGGAGTTCTTCACAGCTTCAATAACTCCAGCTGAGCACAAGAACATTCCACGCCAGGTGCCTTCGTGCTCAAGAGCAATTTGGGCTTCACGATATTCGCGAGTGTCGATCTGTTCTGCGAGCATCGGGTAGGCCGGGTGATAGTTGTACCAATGGAATTTCAGATCCGAAAAGCCTTGTGCTTTCACCACTTCTGCGAGTTCAAAGGGATTATGAAAGCGCGAGAGAATTTCGTCGTAGCCATCAC
>JBIIAA010000134.1:0-4583 GCA_044240165.1 Candidatus Nanopelagicales bacterium | reverse complement strand
GCGAGCGGCTACCGCGACGTCATAACCAGCATCAGCAAGAGCCAATGCGATTGCTTTTCCAATTCCACGACTTCCGCCAGTGACTAGTGCCTTGGGGGCAATTCTTAACTCTTTTCTTCGCGACATCGGATTCGGTCAACTGACCGATTCATTAGAAACAAAAGATTAGCCGCATGCCTGTCACTTCGTTGCGAATGCCATAAATTGCCTCGCCCGATTTGTAGTGATTTTGGCCGCTGCAGAGGAATACCTAATGCCGTCCGCGAACATGACCGGTCCTATTTGCGTGAAACCCGTAGTCACGGTCATTTATGTGGTTGTTAACAGTCACTTCTACGGTTAAATATAGTCACTACGAAAGTAGTACGAGGACACAGAGATCCATGACCATTAATCGGTCACCACCCTGTAACACAGGAGTGGTCATGGGGAGTGAATGGTGAGACCGGCCTCGGACCATGTTGGAGGGTCCGATGGCGGTGAACAATGTTCATCTAGAGGGAGAGCAAGCATCTCCTTCAACAGCCCTGCCAAAAACGTCCCGCGATTACTTACGCTACGCAGTTATTGGATTTGCAGCTCTTTGGGTCCTCCTTGTTGGCACTCTGGCCATCGGACGCTTTGCTGGTTTTTCCACGGTCACGGTGCTTTCCGAATCTATGGTTCCAGCCGCAAGCGTTGATGACCTAATGATCACCCGACCCTTTGATGGTTCGGTGGTCCTCAATGACATCTATGTTTTTGATTCACCAGCTGACGGACACCAAACCGCTCACAGAATTATCGCCAAAGGCAGCGACAGCAATCATTGGATTACCAAGGGTGACGCCAATGAAACGCAAGACATGCAAGAAATTCCCACTGCTGCCGTTACGTCACATGTCGTTGCCGTCATCCCGAGAATTGTGAATGTCTTTCCATTTCTCGACTCCTTAACGGGGCGACTTCTCACTCTCACGATTCCATTTCTTCTCCTGCTCGCCCCTCTGCTCAAGCGTAGAACGGCGGATAAAGACACGCGTGCAACTGCAACTTTGAGCAAGATTCATCCGGTGCGGCTGCGAGTCATCACTGCGACAGTTGGATTCACGTTTCTTGTGCTCGTTGGCCTTCGCTCGTTCCTTGGCTTTGTTGTAGCGACTGTGCCCGTTACTGCCGAGGCTCATGGAATCCCTGCGCACGCGATTGTTCTTCTACAGCCAAAAATTGCGGGCACTATCCAGACCGGTGACGTGATTCAAGCGCAAATGCCTGGCGCTCTTATCCAGACACTAGAAAAGGTAGCGAGCCATTCACTGCAGGATGTAAACGGAAAAACTCTGCTACTGCTCAACCTTGACCATAAGTCCAGCCCCACCGGTGTAACGCAGGTGCAAGTTGAACTTTCACAAATGTTGTATGCGTCTGTGGCAGTCATCCCCTATATCGGTGCAATCTTTCCAGGGATCGGAACTCCCGCTGGCTTCGCGGCAATCGTTGGAGTTGCCGGCACAGCTGGAACGTTGTTGCTGATGTACGGAGTGGCATCCCGACCAGCACGCAAACCCGACCAAATTAACACGAATTCTTCAGATTCAGACTCATCTCCCGTCCTTGAACTTCATCGGCAATAACCACACATAAAATCAACGAGAGGAACCAACATGTTCGGCAAAAATCTGGCGATATCTTGGCCAGCTGGAGCACAGATCGCTGCTGCTTCGATAGTCGCTATCGGAGGCCTGTCGTTGACCACTTCTGGTGTCTGGGCTGCACTCCAGGCAACAGCTGATAACTCAGGCAATCCTTTAGCAACATCCACCGGAACCTTGAGCCTCACCTTGACCAAGAATGGTGATGGCATCGGCACGACAACAACCACAACCCCGGCTGTAACTGGTGCAGCTGCAGCTGCCATTTCGGCCATGGCTCCAGGCGACACGGTCTATCGATTCATCGCCCTAACAAATGGCGGCACATTGCCGGCCCTTGGGATGACGCTTGGTATCACGGGCAGTGGCTCAAATGCATTGACTACTGATGCAGCCAATGGTCTTGCCGTTGCCGTTGATACGTGTGCAACAGCATGGACGGCAGTCACTACTGGCAGTGGAACTTGCGCTTCGTCTATCACTAACGCGGTTGCCTCATCAGCAATTTCCGGCTTCGGGACGAAGAGCGTGATCGGAGCGGCTGTGCCAATCGCTCCAGCCGCTGTCACGTATGCGCGAATCAAGATTTCTTTGCCGAGTGGAACCGAGACGACTTCTAACGGTCAACTTCCTGTTGGCACTATTCAAGGTCTATCAACCAACCTGACGTTCACCTTCACCGAAGCCCAACGCGCTGTGGCAACCACAGCAAGTTAGGCCTTGGTAGCACTTGACGACGAGTGAGAATGTCGAAGCGCAGTGGGACTGGTCGAAGCGGCCGGACTCTCTGCGCTTCGGCTTTTCATCTTGTCCAGTCGTTAACGATCAAGATATCCGAGTTGAAGGACTCAGGCCACAACGAAGGTGAGGTGAAACCCCATGAAGTGGCGGATCAGCAACACGAATAAGAGCTTCTCTCAGACGTCGTTTGCGATGCGTTTCGCACTCGCCTCTGTTGTGGCTCTCGGTGGTTTTGGCCTGAGCACAACTGGTGTCTGGACGTCATTGCAAGCTACGAGCGACAACTCAGGTAACCCGCTTTCGTCACAAAGCGGAATTTTATCTTTAGTGCTCAGTCCCAACCCTGAGTCGATTTCAACCTCACAAGGCTTGGGCCTTGCAACAGTCACTTCTCCAGCGATCCCAACTCAAAGTGCAGCGACTGGATGGAAACTGGGAAACACCGATGGCATCACGAACAAGACAATCAAACCTGGTGACACGATCTATCGCTTCATTAACCTGTACCTAAGCGGTGCAGTTAACGCGACCGGATTAACAATGCAGGTGGCTGACCTCGCTAATGGTGGTGCCGGAAGCGCGCTCTCTCTTTGCAATTCGTCGACGGTTAATGGAACTGTGTGTGGTGCCACTGGATTGATCCCAGGATTGCAAGTATCAATTGATCAATGCAGTGTGGCCACTGGCTGGGCCACGGTAACGACTTCTCCCGGCTCGTGCGGAAACAACAGCACAGATATCAAGGCCGTGGTTGCTACTACCTACGTGAAGGCCCTCATTGCAACAACCACCGATCTCAATGTGTTGAGCCCGGGCACTTATGCGACGCTCACGTCCAATTCGACCACCGCTGATAACTCCACCGCTGTTGCACGCTTGCGCTTCAAATTCACACTTCCTACTGCTCCAACTGAGAGCATTCGGAATGCGAACGTGCCCACCACTCAGACTATTCAGAACCAAACTTCAGCTTTGAAGTTCACCTTCACCACCACTCAACGATCCGCTATTTCGGTTTCAAGTTGACCTGGAGAAGATGATGAAACCAAGAATCGGAAAACTTATAAAGCGAGTGGTAGCGCCAATTCTTCTAATCAGTTGTGCGCCTTTGGCGTTTTCATACGCTGCCACAACAGCAACCGCTAGCAATTCTGCCGATAACGTTTCGGCTAATCAGCAACAAGTGACTTCGGCTCAATGGGGAATCACTTTCGCCGCGGTCAACGCAGACTTCACCGGCTCCACAGGTAGCTTCACGAGTGGCGGTAATCCAGTGGTGCGAATAATCCCCTTTGTCATGAACAACGTGACTTCCGTTGATCTAGCGAAGTGGACGATGCGCACCACCACAACTAATATCGCCGGTGGTGGTAACGCGCGAAATTACACAATAAAGATATGTACCTCCGCGTACACCGGAGTGGTTTGCGGCGGGACCGAAACGATCTTGCAAGCTTTATCGAACTCAAACGTGAACAATTTTGACTCAGGACAATCCGCTTTGCCTTCAGGCCCCACCACGTATCAAGGAATTGTTGTGGTGACCAAAACCGCGGGCTCTAGAACAACTGCGACTTCGGTTACCCTTCGCGCCACGGTTACGAACAGTTCTTCAAATACGGATTTGGGCGCTGCCACCACGGTTTCTAACTAATAGTTGAGATCCCAAGATTCGGCTTGATTTCGGCAATGCGCCCGAGCAAACCGTTCACAAATGATGACGATTCATCGGTTGAAAGATCAGTGACCAACGTGACCGCTTCACTGATTGCAACTGCATCAGGAATGTCATCAGCCCAAATAATTTCGTATGCACCAATACGCAGCACTGCCTTATCAACAGCTGGCATGCGATCCAATGTCCAGCCCATTGAATAGGTACTCAAGATTTCATCGATCTGTTCTTGATTGGCGGTGACCCCTTCAATCAACGTTCTGACATAGGCGTTGAGTTCAGGTTCCTTATCAGCAGCACGTCGACCGATTTGAGTTTCCAGTACAGCAACTGCACTTGATCCACGGAGATCAGATTCGTACAAAATATCCAATGCGCGCTTGCGGGCCTTGCTGCGGGCTGCCACTAGTCGTTCACGCGTCCCAAGTAAGAACCGTCACGCGTGTCGACTTTGATCTTGGTGTCGTTTTCAATAAACAGCGGAACCTGAATGATCGCGCCAGTTTCAAGTGTTGCCGGCTTAGAGCCACCAGTTG
>JBIIAA010000133.1:0-4587 GCA_044240165.1 Candidatus Nanopelagicales bacterium | reverse complement strand
TGGTTGAGTCTGGCGGTGGAACCGGAACGGCAAACATCAAGAGTCATCACAATGTTGGTGGACTACCTGACGATCTCCAATTCAAACTTATCGAGCCGCTTCGTTCATTATTTAAGGATGAAGTTCGACAGGTTGGTTTGGATCTAGGGCTTCCGCCAGAAATCGTTTGGCGTCATCCTTTTCCTGGACCAGGGCTTGCAATCCGTATTGTCGGTGCAATCGATGAGAATCGTCTTGAGATTCTGCGAGATGCCGATGCCATTGCCCGCGAAGAGCTCACTGCTGCCGGGCTAGATCGAGATGTGTGGCAATTCCCAGTTGTGTTACTTGCTGATGTTCGCTCCGTTGGCGTGCAAGGCGATGGACGCACATATGGGCATCCAATCGTGCTGCGACCTGTTTCCAGCGAAGATGCGATGACTGCAGACTGGTCCCGGTTGCCTTATGAAGTACTTGAGCGGATCTCAACGCGAATCACTAATGAAGTGCGCGATGTGAACCGCGTGGTGCTCGACATCACGAGTAAGCCACCGGGCACGATTGAGTGGGAGTAAGACTTTCGCGCAAGTGAAAGTGTCGTTCCAGAACTAAGGCATCACGGAACTAAGGCATCACGGAACGTAGGAACACTTCGGCGAGATGTCCTTCTGGGAATCCAGCGCGTTCTGCCGTTGCAGTTAACCAACCGCGGATGAAACCTGGCAAATCTTCCATGTGACTTGTCTGACTTTCATGTGCTCGAAGTGCAGCGATCTTTTGATCGAAGAAGTCGGTCACATCGATGAAGTGGTCAGCAGCTGGATGACCCATCACCCAAACTTCTTTCACCGTCCAAGGTTCCAGGCCTTCGTCGTCGAAGAGAGATGCGTGGGCAAACTGGTTTCGGGCGTCGGGGTAGATCGCAAAGATTGCCGCTTCGCCGGCTGCCATGTGGTCAGGATGGGAAGCGGGAATCCTGGCCCAGTTGCGTTCGGGTGACTGAATGATCATGAGTTGTGGCTTGACTTGGCGAATGACGCGGCTGATATCGCGGCGAAGCTCGTGGCTCACCATGAGCTCACCGTCTTTGTAGCCAAGGAATGCAATGTCAGTAACTCCGAGGGCCAATCCTGCAGCGCGCTGCTCTTCTTGGCGGATTCTTGGAATATCTGAGCGAGCCACACTGGGGTCAAACCCGCCAGCATCGCCAGAAGTAATGACGCAATAGCTGACCTCTACGCCAGCAGAGGTGAATCGGGCAACCGATCCACCGGCCCCAAAATCAACGTCGTCTGGGTGGGCTGTAACCACCAGAACACGCTCTACACCGTCGATCATGTCTACCCAATCTAAAAAAGTGACCCCGATCACAGTGATTGGGTCCATTTCACACCCGTCACATTCGCCACATCAGCAACTCTCGTGACACCATGTGTAGGTGCTTCCCCGCCACGGGCAATTTGCCCTGCCTAAACGACGACGCCTTCATGGCCGTCAGGGCTTGCTCGCTGCGGTGATAGCGACCACGGTACTCGTGACAACCAGCCCCTATGCGCAGGCAGCAGATTCTGGCTGGACCTCTTCGAATTGGACGGGTGTTGTTGGCGGGCCACCAGTACCTGGCGCGGGGCTGCCGCCCGCAGCGATACCAACGAACCCAGCGCCAGTTGGTCCAACTGTTGACCTTGCGCCAACCTATGAAGGCCAAGCAACGTGCGACCCCACACCTAAGCCGGGTGCGATTCGAACAAGCGATCTCATCAAGGCTACGTATGGTGCTGCCCAAGAAGTATGGATTCCTCGGGGCTGTGAGGTTGGTGGGCAAAGCGAACACAAAGAAGGTCGTGCAGTTGACTGGATGGTGAGTGTGCGCGAGGCGCAGGGCAGGGCAAATGCTGAATCATTTCTGCAATGGCTACTTGGACCAGACTCTGCCGGTGTTGCCTACGGAAACGCCATGCGCATGGGTGTCATGTACATCGGTTGGAATGATCGAATCTGGCGGGGCTATGACGTTGCACGCGGCTGGACTGAACTTAAGGGATGCTTCTCGAAGCCAGACCCAGGATCAGATAACACTTGCCACCGAAACCACATTCATATTTCATTCACCTGGGATGGCGCTGCCGCAATAACCTCGCTGTGGACTGGGAACCCGATCACAGCTCCTTATTGCCCACGCATTTCATCAGGGGCAACGACGAAGTTCCCAGAGGCTCGTGGCGAATTGATTGCTACGCCAAATGTGCGAGTTCTTGATACACGCGCAGGAGTTGGAGTACTCGGGAGATGTCGTCTTCAGCAGGATCGCTGGACAGGTGACTCCCATCGCATCTTCCCCAAGATCACTGGCGTAGGTGGCATTCCCACAAATAACGTCGGTTCGGTTCGAGTGCGGGTTACGGCGCAAGGATCAAACGCAAACGCAACGGTGCGTCTGTGGTCTCCAGGCCAAAGCAATAGTCAGGTGCTATTTCAAGTAGCTATGAATACTGATGCCAGCGCAGAAACCACCGTCCCTGTTTCAACAGATGGCACGATCGCACTGTCAACTTCTACCGGCGCAACTGACCTCGTGGTTGAGATCTTGGGTTATTACAAGGCTGATGCCACAGGTGCAGCTGTAGCGTTGCCGACAACGACCTCTGGTTCCACGCCTACCGGCGCAATCCCAGTCTTCACCCCAACACCTGTTCCGACAATGACAAAGGCACCTGAGCAGGCACCTGCGCAAACTGTGACACCTGCTAGCCCGCCACCGCTGGAACCAGAACCAAGCGAGTTCCATCCAGTGGGCTCGGTTCTTGGATTCGAAACTACGAGCGATGCGCCGATCCAGGCTGGTGAGTCCCGCACGGTTTCGCTGGCAGGATTACCAGCTGAAGCTCGAAGCGCGGTGGTTTTCGTAACGACCAAGCAAGCGGTGAGTCGAGGTTTCCTGCGGATCGGGCGATCAAGTGGAGCTGATTCCTTGAAAGTCCAATTCCCCAAGACTCGCATGAAAAAAGCCGTGATGATTGTGCCGGTGAGCGGCAGTAGCGTCACGATGAGTGCTTCTCCCGCTTCTGCGGTTCAGATCCGGGTTGAAGTCTTGGGCTATGGCACAAGTGAGACTCCACCAACAGTGATTCCGATGGCCCCCAAACTCATGATGCAAGGCACCATCGATCCAGCAAAACCACAGCTCTTTACGGCTGCGCGCAAATTTGGTCTGCCAGGGATGAAGCGACTCAAGGCGGTTCTCCTACGGGTACAGACGCGAAAAGCGACGGCTGATGGCACGTTGGCGGTCTTTGCTTCAGGAGGAACCGCACCAGGAACCCGCTCAGCACCGGTCATGGCGAACTCGAAATACGCCGCTTTAGTGCTGGCTCCGGTGGGCGCCGATGGCAAGATTCAGGTGAGTTCAACTGTGGGTGCGAACTTCATTGCGACGCTCGTGGGCTTCGTCAAGTAGCAGTGTCAGCACAGGCGCGTACGATGCGTTGGTGACTTCGGCTGATGAACTCCTAAAAGACCTCAATGACGCGCAACGTGCGGCAGTTGAGCATCGTGGGGGACCCCTCCTCATCGTTGCCGGCGCTGGCTCGGGCAAGACCAGGGTTCTTACCCGCAGAATTGCGCATCTGTTAGCTACTGGAGACGCAAAGCCAGGTGAAATTCTGGCCATCACGTTCACCAACAAAGCAGCTGGTGAGATGAAAGAGCGAGTCTCTGAACTCGTTGGCCCAGCGGCGAAGACAATGTGGGTATCGACCTTCCATAGCGCCTGTGTGCGCATCCTGCGTGCTGAGTCCAAGCGGTTAGGTATCTCCAGTAGTTTCACAATTTACGATCAGCAAGATGCGCTGCGCTTAATGACCATGGTCATCAGGGATCTTGATCTTGACCCTAAGAAATTCACTCCTCGCAGTTTCTTAGCCCAAGTTTCAAACTTAAAGAATGAACTTATTGACGAAGATACCTACGCCACGAGTGCTTCAAATCAGATGGAAGAGACGCTGGCCAGCGCCTACCGCGAATACCAACGACGCCTGCGACGCGCAAGTGCTTTTGACTTCGATGATTTGATTGGCAGCACAGTCGCACTGCTCCAACTGTTTCCAGACGTTGCCGAGCACTACCGACGACGTTTTCGCCAGATCATGGTTGACGAGTACCAGGACACAAACCACGCGCAATACCAACTTGTTAAAGAGCTCGTCGGTGTTGACACGCCAACCATGAAAGCCGGAGAGCTTTGTGTGGTCGGTGACGCCGATCAGTCCATTTACGCATTCCGCGGAGCAACGATTCGAAACATTGAAGAGTTCGAACGCGACTACCCAAATGCAAAAACAATTATGTTGGAACAGAACTACCGCTCCACCCAGACAATTCTTACGGCAGCAAATGCAGTTATTTCTCGCAACCAAGGCAGACGAGCAAAGAACCTATGGACTGATGCAGGCGATGGCGAGCGAATCGTTGTGTACGTGGCAGATGATGAGCACGACGAGGCTTCATTCATTGCGGGTGAGATTGACTTGCTGACAGATCATCACGGAGTAAAGGCGAGCGATGTCGCTGTTTTCTATCGCACGAACGCTCAGTCGCGATCTGTCGAAG
>JBIIAA010000041.1:0-15133 GCA_044240165.1 Candidatus Nanopelagicales bacterium | reverse complement strand
TCTTATTCATCGATCTCTTGGACTACCTCGCGAAGCAATGTGATGGATAACGCACCAACTCGCAGTATTTTTGGCGTCTCACCAGTCACATCAATCACAGTGCTTGGCAGTTCATCAGAGTTGAGGGCTCCTGCGTCCAGTCCAACAGAGGCCTCCTCCCCTACCTGGAGCAAGGCATCCGCGAAGGTGTGCGGAGCCAGTTGGCCTGGTTTATTAGCCGAAGTAACGATCAGCGGCCCGGTCCGCTCCAAGATGGCCAACGTGATGGGGTGAATTGGCATCCGAACAGTGACTGGCAGCCCGGTAGGCAGGTCCCAGGCTAGGGATGGCTGGGCAGGTAAGAGCAAAGTCAGTGGCCCTGGCCAGAAAGCCTGCATGAGGGACTTTGCTACTGATGTGACTCCAGAGGCGATGCCCGGAACTGTCAAAGCGCTTGGGACCATCAAGGGCAAAGGAGATCCAGCGGGGAGCTGCTTAGCAAGGAGCAGAGCCGCTACGCCTCGGCGCGAAAAAGGATCGGTAGCTAGCGCATACACCGACTCCGTCGGTAACAACACAAGATCCCCGCGCTTGACTGCACTCACTGCTGCAGCGATTGCTCGTTCGCGGTTTACTCCCGGCTCACACGTCAGCGTCAACATATGAATTACACCCGGCGAGCGATCGTGAAGCGTGGGAGTCCATTGAGGTCGATGCGGTCCGCAACATCCTTGTAAACAGGTGTTCCAGCAGGGATGTCAGTTAATGCCGCGATTTCATAATCAGAGATCATCGCCTTAGTGATCCCAGGAACTCCGCGCATCCCAGCGTCGCTTCCTTGCACGTCTGCATGCTCAATGACGAGCAGTCCACCAGGTGCTAACAAGATGGCAGCAGTTCGCAGCACACCTCGCACAACGTTCATGCCGTCTTCGCCACCATATAAGGCCATCTTCGGCTCGTGGTCGCGAACTTCCACTTCGCGCGGGATCATTGAATCCGGAATATAAGGAGGATTGCTGACGACTACTGCGACCTGACCTGCCAATCGCGCGAGGGGTCTTCCTGCATCAGCAACATGCTCGGCATCGTCTTGAATAACGTCAACTCGTGAACCCTGCGCACTGAGTGCGTTTTCATGTGACTTTGTATTTCGAATAAGCCAAGGCATTGCATCTGCAGAGAATTCGACTGCGTGCACACGAGAATTTTCCACTTCCATGCCAAGCGAAATCGCTATTGCTCCGCTACCTGCACACAGATCAACCGCAATCCGCGACCCGATGGGCTGCTCACGCAAATCTCGAATCGCCGCTTCCGCGACAAGTTCTGTTTCGGGACGGGGGATGAAGACACCCGGACCAACGGCAAGATCTATGCGGCGAAAACCCGTAGACCCCAACAGATGCTGAAGCGGCACGCGAGAAAGTCGTTGAGTTAGCAACTTCTCAATATGAACTCGTTGTTCATCACTAAGGTCATCCTGCAAAATAAGGCGATTGCGTGGTATTCCAAGTACAAAGGAAACGATCCAAGCGGCATCGGCTCCTGGTGACGGAATTCCTACCGCGGTTAGTCGGCGTTCAGAATCGAACAACACATCACGCACAGTGGACCGACCACCTCGTGTGCGCTCTATGTCAACGCTCACACCGATCCCCCGGACGTGAGCTTGGCGTTGTTATCTGCATCAATGCATGCCTGAATCACAGCGTCGAGATCACCATCAAGAATTTGATCAAGGTTGTGCGACTTAAAGCCAACACGGTGATCGTTCAAGCGGTTTTCTGGAAAGTTATAAGTACGAATTCGCTCGCTCCGGTCCACTGTTCGCACCTGTGAACGTCGAGCATCGGAAGCATCCTTTGCTGCTGCTTCTTGCGCAGCGGCCAGCAACCGGGCGCGAAGTATTCGCATTGCTGATTCCTTATTTTGCAGCTGACTCTTTTCGTTCTGGCATGAAACAACAACACCAGTAGGAATGTGAGTGATGCGAACAGCACTGTCGGTGGTGTTAACACTCTGGCCGCCTGGACCAGAAGAGCGGAACACATCGATACGCAAGTCATTTTGATCGATTTCAACTTCTACATCTTCGGCCTCAGGAAGCACGAGGACTCCAGCGGCTGAAGTGTGAATGCGCCCTTGTGATTCAGTGGTGGGAACTCGCTGCACGCGGTGAACGCCACCTTCGAATTTCAAACGCGCAAATGGAGCTTCGCCTGGTACCGGAACGCCCTTAGTTTTCACTGCGATTGCAACGTCTTTGAACCCACCGAGATCTGATTCAACAGCTTCGAGAACTTCAGTCTGCCAGCCACGACGTTCTGCGTAACGCAGATACATTCGAGCAAGATCACCGGCAAATAGTGCTGACTCTTCACCACCTTCACCCGACTTGATTTCGACGATGACATCTTTATCGTCCATCGGATCGCGCGGTAGGAGCAACGTGGTCAGGCGCTCAGTAGCCTCAACTTCGGTGGCAACAAGAGCTGGCATTTCTGCTGCAAAACTTTCGTCTTCCGCCGCTAACTCTTTAGCCGCTGCCACATCATCTGTGATAGCCAGCCATTGCCGATACGCCGAAACAACAGGGCCAAGTTCGGCGTAGCGACGACCTAGTTTGCGAGCAAGCCCTTGATCTCCATGAACAGACGGATCTGCTAGTTGAAGCTCGAGGTCTGCGTACTCACTCACGAGCTCGGCACACGACTCAAACACGGTGTGGTCCTTTCAAGAGACCTTGGGAAAATAAATCCGGGCGCCGGTCTGGGGTCTACCGCGCGACGGGGGAGACACGCGGTAGACCCCAGGCCAGCGCCCGGGGTCAAAAACTAGTTGTTGTCTTCCTTCTTGCCAAAACGCTTCTCGAAGCGAGCAACGCGTCCACCAGTGTCAAGAATCTTCTGCTTGCCGGTGTAGAACGGATGACACTGTGAGCACACATCGGCGCGAATAATGCCGCTCTTTTGCGTGCTGCGCGTTACGAAAGTTTCACCGCAGGTGCAGGTAACTGTCGTCTCGACGTACTCAGGATGGATGCCAGTCTTCACGAACTTCTCCTTGTTATGTCCCGGGTCGGCACCCACGATGGCGGGGCCGTGAACCGGTTCGACCTAAATTATGTCACTGGCCCCGGTAATCCGGAAATTGCGACCTCCGGAGCCAGTGAAAATGCTGTTTTTACTCGTGTGAACCTGAGATACCGCCCGAACCCGGGGTGGTCTTTTGGATCTGCGACATGAACTCGAAGTTGGTCTTGTTCTCACGAAGCTTTGAGAGAAGCAACTCGATTGACTGCTGCTGATCTAGTGCATGGAGCACTCGGCGCAACTGCCAAACCACCTTGAGCTCATCGGGAGCCATGAGAAGCTCTTCCTTACGGGTACCCGACGCGTCTACATCGACTGCAGGGAAGACTCGCTTATCGGCCAATCGACGATCAAGCTTGAGTTCCATGTTGCCGGTGCCCTTGAACTCTTCGAAGATGACCTCGTCCATTCGCGAGCCAGTCTCAACGAGTGCTGTGGCCAAAATGGTGAGCGAGCCTCCATTTTCGACGTTGCGAGCTGCACCGAAGAACTTCTTCGGTGGATACAGCGCCGTGGAGTCAACACCACCGGACATGATTCGACCCGAAGCTGGCGCAGACAAGTTATAGGCACGGCCCAGACGGGTCATCGAGTCAAGCAAGACCACCACATCGTGGCCCAGTTCAACCAAACGCTTTGCGCGCTCAATAGCGAGTTCAGCAATGATCGTGTGATCTTCTGCCGGGCGGTCGAAGGTTGAAGCGATTACTTCACCCTTAATCGAACGCTGCATGTCGGTGACTTCTTCAGGTCGCTCGTCGACCAGTACAACCATGAGGTGAACCTCTGGGTTGTTCTCGCTGATCGAGTTTGCGATCGACTGAAGCACCATCGTCTTACCAGCCTTAGGTGGCGAAACGATCAATCCGCGCTGACCCTTGCCGATCGGAGCAACCAGATCGATAACACGAGCAGTGAGGTTCGAAGTTTCCGTTTCCAAGCGAAGGCGCTCTTGTGGATAAAGCGGTGTCAACTTGGAGAACTCTGGCCGGTCACGGGCAGCTTCAAGCTCGCCGCCATTGACCGTGTCAATGCGGACGAGTGGATTGAACTTCTCGCGGCGATCTCCATCACGAGGCTGCTTCGTTGCACCAGTGAGTGCATCACCCTTGCGAAGACCGTACTTACGGACCATCGAAAGTGATACGTACAAATCGTTTGGCCCAGGAAGGTACCCACTCGTTCGTACGAAAGCGTAATTCTCGAGTACATCAAGAATGCCTGCTACTGGAACGAGAACATCGTCTTCGTTGATTTCAATGTCTGCTTCGCTGTAACCGCCTGTATTGCGACGATCATTACTGCGAGGGCGTTCACGGAAACGCTCATTGCGATTGTTGTTGTTATTACGATTGCGATTGTTACCGCCGCGGTCGTTGCGATTGCCATCGCGGTCGTTACCGCGGTCATTCCCATCTTCACGAGGCGCACGATCCTCACGAGGGGCACGATCCTCACGAGGGGCACGATCACGATTACGGTCTTCACGCGGGGCACGCTCCTCACGCGGAGCACGCTCCTCACGAGGGGCACGCTCTTCGCGAGGCGCACGCTCTTCGCGAGGCGCACGATCACGATTACGGTCTTCACGCGGCGCACGCTCTTCACGAGGAGCACGCTCTTCGCGCGGCGCAGCAGTTTCAGGGGCCGAGGCCGCAGCGGCACGTGGCGCACGTGCCGGGCTCTGACGCTCGGAGATTGCGGCGACGATGTCGCCCTTGCGCATGGCATTCGCACCAGCGATGCCCATTTTATTTGCCATTACTTTGAGTTCTGGCAACAACATTGATGAAAGGCTTTCACCACGCGACTTGCGGGTGGCCGTTGATTCAGTCACAAATTTCCTTTGACTCGGATGATTCTCCAGATTGGACCCGAACAGTTATTTGTACGGATTCATAAGAATTTGCAGCGGTGCTAAGGGAAGAACGTCAGCTAACTACCCGCGACGCTGGAGATGAGAAAACTATATCACGAGGACGTCTTAAGGGGTCAAAACAGGGGCAACATGCGCCCCCTGAGTTCCTACCTTTTGTTCCGAGACGTTCCATCCCTGACCTGCGAGCACCTTGACTTGCTCGACATCGCCAACTGCTCCAAAGACCAAGACCGAGGGCCCAGCTCCAGAGATCACAGCCGGTAGCCCTTCGGCGCGCAGAGAATCGAGTAGTTCCATCGAAGCGGGATACACCAATCTGCGGGAATCTTGATGAAGCCGATCATCTGTCGCAGCAAATAAAACTTTCGGATTGCTCGTGAGCGCATGAACAAGCAACGCAGAGCGAGCAATATTGAAAGAAGCATCTTGCCGAGAAACCATTGGCGCTAAAGCACTTCTGGCTTGCGAAGTCTGGACCTGAAATTGTGGAACGGCAATAATCGGGGTGATCTTCGGGTGAAGTTCGTGTCGCACACTGCCAGCGCCATCACCCTCGAGCCAAGCATTTGTAAAGCCCCCATGTAGTGCCGCAGCAAGATTGTCAGGATGCGATTCGAGTTCGAGAGCAACCCGCAAAAGCAACGCGTCGGGTAGCAATTCGTCACCTTCAACCACCATTGCCCGAGCTAACGCTAGCCCGCCAATAATTGCAGCAGCCGATGATCCCAAGCCTCGGCTATGCGGGATGACGTTCGTGCAACGAAGAACAAACCCCGCCGGACGTACCTGCATAGCGGCGAAACCAAGAGCCATTGCGCGCACCACAAGATGAGAGGCATCTCGAGGAACTTCATCGACGCCTTCGCCTTCGACTTCGATGAGTACACCGGAATCTACCGACACCATGGCGGCCAAAGAGTCGTACATTTCTAAGGCTAGGCCGAAAGTGTCAAACCCTGGTCCAAGGTTGGCGCAGGTCGCAGGCACTCGAACCAAGACCGGCTCCGTGCGCAAAGTTGCCATTACTCAGCCAAGCCCAAGGCAACCGCCGCCGCGCGGGCATCAGCTGCGACAACCACTGGCTCTTTCGCGTCAGCCATGGCCCATTGGGTGTCCTTCAACCCATTGCCCGTGAGTGTGCACACCACGAGCTGACCTTTATCAAGTTTGCCTGCGGCATGCAGTTTCAATAACCCCGCAACGCTGGCGGCAGATGCTGGCTCACAGAACAGGCCTTCTTTATTCGCCAAGAGGTAATACGCAGCAAGAATCTCGTCGTCAGTTACCGCATTAATCAAGCCGCCTGATTCATCACGGGCTGCAATTGCAAAATCCCACGACGCCGGATTACCGATACGGATTGCAGTGGCGATCGTTTCTGGGTTTTTCACTGGCGCTCCATAAACCAAAGGAGCCGAGCCTTCTGCTTGGAAACCCCACATGCGTGGGCGAGATCCAGAAATACCGTCCGCGGCATATTCTGAATAACCCTTCCAGTACGCGGTGATGTTTCCCGCGTTACCTACCGGAAGACAATGAATGTCAGGGGCCCGACCAAGCATGTCAACAATCTCAAACGCTGCGGTCTTTTGACCTTCAATGCGAACTGGATTGACGCTGTTCACCAATGCCACTGGATATTCGTCAGCAAGGCTTCTCGCCAAGGTTAGGCAATCATCGAAATTGCCTTGAACTTGCAAAATTGTTGCGCCGTGAACAATGGCTTGAGCTAGTTTTCCCATCGCTATCTTGCCCTCTGGGATGAGCACGGCGCTGACCATTCCGGCCTTGACCGCGTAGGCAGATGCTGATGCGCTCGTGTTTCCCGTTGAAGCACAGATGACCGCTTTGGCTCCAGCTTCTGCAGCCTTGGAGATGGCCATCGTCATGCCTCGGTCTTTGAAAGACCCGGTGGGGTTAGCTCCGTCGTACTTCAACCACACCTCACAACCAGTCATCTCACTGAGAACACAGGCGGGAACAAGTGGCGTGCCACCTTCGCGCAGGGTGATCACAGGCGTGCTCGCGGAAACCGGTAAACGATCCCGATATTCCTCGATGAGTCCGCGCCATTGATGTGCCACTTATTACGCCCCTACCTCGCCCTCGACTCGCATGACTCCAAGAACAGCTTTAACTGTAGAGAGTTTGCGTAGCCGATCGACCGTGTCTTGCAAAGCTCCATCACTTGCACGATGGGTCCGAACGATAAGACTCGTGCGTTCACCCTGACCGTCTTGGCGAACCACTTGAATACTCACGCCTGCATCAGCGAAAGCCTGCGCAATGCTAGCTAAAGCACCCGGACGATCTGCAACGTCAAGGTTGACGTAGTAACAAGTTAACGCTTCGCTGATAGGAAGAATTGGCAGTTGCACGTCAGCGCTTTCCCCCCAGCCTGTTGAGCCAGTGAGTCGATTTCGGGCTGCCACCACGACATCACCCAAGACAGCCGATGCGGTTGGTGCGCCTCCCGCGCCACGGCCATAGAACATCAACTCCCCTGCAGCTTCAGCTTCCACGAACACCGCATTGAATGCATCGCGCACGCTGGCCAAAGGATGCTCGCGCGGAACCATCGTTGGGTGAACCCGCACAATGACGCCGCGATCATCGTCAACTCGCTCGGCGATTGCCAGTAACTTGATGACACAGCCCATGCTTTTTGCCGCACGGATATCGTGCAATGAAACCGCAGAAATACCTTCACAGACAACGTCTTCGCGGGTGACATGGGTATGAAAGGCCAATTCAGCCAAGATCGCTGCTTTGGATGCCGCATCATGGCCGTCAACGTCAGCTGTCGGATCTGCTTCGGCATAGCCCAATTCTTGAGCCTCCGCTAGAGCGTTAGCGAACGAGGCACCATCTTCATCCATCCTCGTCAAGATGTAGTTGGTGGTTCCATTGACGATGCCCATCACTTTGGTGACGTGATCACCAGAGAGAGATTCCTGCAGGGCACGTACGATCGGGATGGCTCCAGCAACTGAGGCCTCGAAGAAAATATCCACTCCCTCCGCTTCCGCCGCCGCGTAGAGCGAAGCGCCGTCGGATGCCAAGAGTGCTTTATTTGCTGTGACGACACTTGAACCAGCTTTGATCGCCGCCAAGATCAATGACTTCGCAGGCTCGATTCCTCCGATGAGCTCCACCACGATGTCCGCACCAGAAGTAGCAACAGCCATTGCATCGGTCGTGAGATAGCTCGGGTCGATCCCGCGAACTTTGGACAAGTCTCGAACTGCCACCTGTGTGAGTTTGAGCGACGTGCCCATCCGGATGTGCAAATCGGTGGTTCGGTCTGTCAGCAAACGGGCTACCTGACTGCCGACCGTGCCGCCGCCAAGGACTGCCACAGTGACAGGACGCGGGGTTGGTGCCGATGACATGAGTACTCCAGATGGATGGGTCAGGCCTCATAGCCTCTCAGGTCGAGAGTGAATCTGACGCATCGGTAGGGGGTAATACCGGTCAGCCCATGACAAATCTTGTCCTGAAATGCCTAGACATCCCCGCGCGCATCCCACACCTATTCCAGCGATGTCCCTAGCGTTCCCTTAAATGAAACCTCGATCTAGGAGCATCTAATGAATCTCTTGACGCGAAAACTCATTGCCGAAGCTGTTGGCACCTTCCTCTTGGTCTTCCTGGCCGTGGGCGCTGCCGTGTTTGGAATTGCGGCAAAAGTCGGCTCTGACGGCAACGGGCCCGGTAACGGTGTGGTCGGCGTCGCTTTGGCCTTCGGCCTCGTGCTGCTGGGCATCGCCTACGCCTTTGGGCCGATATCCGGTGCACATGTGAACCCTGCGGTGACCTTGGGAATGCTCCTTGGTCGCCGGATGCCAGCCAGCGAAGCGGTCGGCTATTGGATCGCCCAATTCATCGGTGCGATTGCTGCCGGTGGAGTTCTTAAACTCTTCGTTTCCAATTTCGGTGTCACTGACTACACAGGCGGGCTTGGCACAAACTCGTACGACAACGGCGCGATCAATGCGGGTGGCGCATTTCTCCTGGAAGTCTTACTGACTGCTGCCTTTGTTCTCGTGATCCTTTTGGTCACTGAGCGTGTCGCCGCACCTGGTTTTGCTGGAATCGCAATCGGCTTGACTCTGACTCTCGTGCACCTTGTAGGTATTCCACTCGATGGAACATCAGTGAACCCTGCCCGATCCTTTGGACCTGCATTATTTGCAGGCGGCGATGCGATGAGTCAGGTGTGGCTGTTTATCCTCGCGCCACTCGTTGGGTCGGTAGTGGCAGTGATCGTTTGGATGATCACTCGCACGAACGTTGAAGAGCCGGAAGCTTTGGTAGCTGGAGCTGAACGCGAATAAATTGAATCGAAAAGTAAGCACCAAGGTGAAATCGACTGGCGTTGGATTCGGGTTAAGCTCCTGGGTCCAGCGCCAGTAGGTCTTCTAGAGTCTCGCGGCGAAGCACAACTGAAGTCTTCCCATCGCAAATCCCGACCACTGCTGGCTTTGGTAAGTAGTTGTAATTAGATGCCATCGACCGGCAATACGCACCAGTCGCAGCAACAGCAAGCAAGTCCCCCGGTACGAGGTCAGAAGGTAGATAAGCCTCTCGCACCACGATGTCACCAGACTCGCAATGTTTGCCGACTACTCGAACCAGCATTAACTCTGCACTTGACGTTCGCGAAGCCAATTCAACGGTGTAGCTAGCGTCATACAACGCCGTGCGAATGTTGTCGCTCATCCCGCCATCAACTGAAACATAGGTCCGCACGCCTTCGTCGAGTTCGACTGGCTTCACCGTTCCGACTTCGTAAATAGTGATCCCAGCCGGTCCAACAATTGCGCGACCTGGCTCAAAGGCCAAATCTGGCACGGCCAAACCAAACTGCTGACATGCTCCGGAAACTACGCCGGCTACATGCGAGGCTAAATCATTGATTGACAGAGGATCTTCCGTTGGTAAGTACGCAATTCCCATGCCGCCACCCAGATCAAGTTCGGCGACAGTAATTGCTTGATCATCGCGAAGTCGGGCAATGAAGTTGACGATGCGCACTGCCGCTTCTTCGAAACCATCGGTGTCAAATATTTGAGAACCAATATGAGAATGCAAACCTCGAAATTCCAACGACGGCAATTTCGCGATTCGGCGAATGGCTTCATCTGCGGCGCCTGCCGACACTGAGAATCCAAATTTTTGATCTTCATGTGCTGTGGCAATAAATTCGTGTGTATGAGCCTCAACGCCAATAGTTAGGCGAACTAACACCGGTTGCACAATTCCGGCGCGCATAGCCGCATCTGCCACCCGAACGATTTCTTCGAAGGAATCAACCACGATTCGAGCAACGCCAGCTTCGATTGCTGTTTCAATTTCCAGCATTGACTTGTTGTTGCCATGTAGCAGGAGGTCAGACCCAGGAATTCCCGCCCGAAGCGCAACCGCTAGCTCTCCCCCTGATGCAACATCAAGCCCAAGACCCTCTTCGTGAACCCACCGGGCAACGGCGGTGGACAAGAATGCTTTCGCTGCGTAATACACCTGCCGAGCGCCAATCCGCTCGGCTGCGTCACGATATGCACGCGCGCGAGCGCGCACATCAGCTTCATCAAAGATGAACAGAGGCGTGCCATACGTTGCGGCGGCATCACGAACGTCAACACCGGCTATACAAAGAGCGCCGTCAGATCCACGTGACGCAGAACTTGGCCAAACGTTTGACATCCGTAAAGGCTAGGGCATGGGCTCCCCATTCCTTACATGCGCTCGGGTGCGCTCACTCCAAGAAGTACCAGGCCATTGGCGAGCGTCTGACGGGCAGCTGCACACAGCCACAATCGCGCGATGTGCTCACTTGTGACTTCTTCATCCCCGCGCGGTAGCACTCTGCAAGCATCGTAGAACCGGTGGTATTGGCCACCTAGGACTTCGAGGTAGCGCGCGATGCGATGCGGCTCGCGTAATTCAGCCGCACTTGCCACAATCCGCGGGAACTCCCCCAGAGATCCGAGTAGCTCATTTTCGCGTTCGTGTGAAAGTAGCCCTGGATCAAATTCCGCTGAATGCCAATCGATCTTGAGATCTGCTGCGTTACGCAACACCGACGACAATCGAGCGTGTGCATATTGCACGTAATAGACCGGATTGTCATTCGTTCGCTGAGCAATGACCTCTAAATCAAGGGTGAGAGGTGAATCCACCGGGTATCGAATAAGCGAGTATCGAGCAGCATCAACGCCAACTTCCTCGACAAGGTCTTCAAGCGTGACGATATTTCCTGCACGTTTGGAAAGTTTGACTTCTTGGCCACCCTTGGTGATTTTCACCAACTGCCCAATGAGTACTTCAGCAGCCGACTTGTCATCTCCATTGCACTGAGCAACAGCCTTGAGTCGATTGACATAACCATGGTGATCAGCACCAAGGAGGTAAATACAAATATCGAATCCGCGATCACGCTTATTAACGAAATAGGCGGTATCTGATGCGAAGTATGTGTATTCGCCATCCGCTTTGATAAGTACCCGATCCTTATCGTCACCGAAATCAGAGGTGCGCAACCAGGTTGCGCCACCTTCAACATAGACATGTCCTTGCGCCCGTAATTTGGCGAAGCCAGCCTCTACCGCATCGGAGTCGTGGAGTGCTCGCTCTGAGGACCACACATCGAAATGCGTTTGAAAAAGACTGAGAACCTGCTGCTGTTGATGTAGTTGGCGTTTGTAGGCAGCTTCACGGAAGCCAGCGAGCTGCTCATCCTCGGGCAAATCAAGTAACTCAGGCTCTTCAGCATTAATTTGAGCTGCAAGGTCAATGATGTATCCACCGTGGTAACCATCTGCCGGAACCGGCTGACCTTTGGCCGCAGCCATAACGGAAGCGCCAAATTTATCCATCTGGACACCACGATCGTTGATGTAAAACTCAGATGCCGTTTTGGCACCAGCCGCAGCTAATACGTTCGCAATGGCACTACCTACCGCAGCCCATCGAGTGTGACCCAGATGCAGTGGCCCGGTTGGGTTTGCCGAAATGTATTCAACGTTGATGGTCTGCCCCGAAAGAGCAGTGTTGTGGCCAAAGGTTGCGCCTTGAGTAACGATGCTGCGGGCTAGTTCACCCTGAGCAGCGCTATCAAGACGGATGTTGATAAAACCTGGTCCAGCAATTTGCGTTGAACTAATTCCTGCGACTGCATCGAGCCGCGCTGCAATGACCTGAGCCAACTCGCGCGGGGCAACCCCCGCTGGTTTCGCCAATGTCAGCGCCACATTCGTGGCGTAGTCCCCATGGTCGCGATTCTTGGGCCTTTCGATGTGAACAGCCTCTGGAACCTCAATAGCGAAGGTGCCCTCCGCTGCGATAGCAACCAGCACTTCGCGAATGGCAGCGGCCATTGAGTCAGGAGTCACTGCGAGAGCGTACCGACACTATGCATGGGCACTGAACGGTCCCTGACCGCTAGCCATGAATTTTTTGGGCTATTCAGTGTCTCGAGGATTTAGGGTTTCGAAGATAAGGAATACGTTCTGTGAGGAGAAAATACGCTATGGCTCAAGGCACCGTGAAGTGGTTCAACGCAGAGAAGGGCTTTGGTTTCATCACCCAATCCGACGGCGGGCCTGACGTATTCGTCCATTACTCGGCTATTCAGTCAGAGGGCTTTCGCTCCTTAATAGAAAACCAGCCTGTCGAATTCGAAGTCGTGCAAGGCCCTAAGGGTCCTCAAGCTGATTCCGTGCACATTATTTAATCTCGTCAGTAAAGGCGGGCGCACTCTTAACGGAGCAAGCCCGCCTTCACTTCGACCCTCATCCCCCGATTCGAGTCTTCATTCATCCTTCACGAGGATCTCGCTGCTGCCAAGGCCAAAATCAACGCTTGTGGATATCTCTGAGCCATAATCATGGCGACGCTGCATCATGGCGACGCTGCGCGGCCGCGCGTTCATCTGCTTGAGGAGTTACTGTGATTAACACGGATCGAGCCGACCATGCAGTGATCTATGGACTTCCGGCATCGGTTGTCAGCAGAATCACGAATTTCGATAATCCACGTCAAGAATGGCGTCGCCTTTTCGCTGAGGTCCTTGGGACCTTCTTCCTCGTCCTCGTAGCTGCTGGTGGCGGGATGATGGGGGCACGGTTTGAGGGCTCGATTGGTCGGGTTGCAGCAGTAACTGCGCCTGGCTTAATGGTCATGGCTCTCATTTTGTGCATGGGCAAGGTTTCAGGAGCACATTTCAATCCCGCCGTGACCCTGGCTTTTTCGCTGCGCGGCGACTTCCCATGGCGTCGGGTACCCGGCTATGTCGTTGCCCAATTAGTCGGAGGCCTGCTTGCCTGTCTTTTCCTTCAATCGGTCATCGATATCTCAGCCGAAAATGGTGCTACCTATCCGGCGAGCAACACCACCAGCTACGCAGCTTTCCTGATGGAAGTTGTACTCACACTCGGACTTGTCAGCGTCATCCTTGGGACAGCCTCCGGCGCCCAAAACATTGGTGTCATCGGAGCGCTTGGGGTTGGTTCGTACATCGCGCTGGCTGGGCTGTGGGCTAGCCCCCTGTCGGGAGCGTCTATGAATCCGATCCGAAGTCTTTCACCAGATATTGTCGCTCAAAATTATTCGCATTACTGGGTGTATCTCGCTGGCCCGCTTCTTGGAGCACTCCTGGCCGTCATCGCTGCCTTTGTATTGCGGGGGCCTGGTGGTGGACGTTCGGGATCATCAGCCGCTCAAGGCAGCCTCTTCACCGAGATTGCCTCTCCAGAAAAAGACTGAACCTGCCGCACCTACTCACCTAGGAGATGCGCACGGGCAGCGACGAGTTCTGCTCGGGTCTTTTCATCTACATGCGGGTAGTGCGGATCGATGTCTTCCAGCGCCTGCAGAATTATGCCGCTCACGATTAATCGAGTAGCCCATTTGTGATCAGCCGGCACGACATACCAAGGTGCACGCTTGGTGCTGGTCTGACTCAACATGTCTGAGAACGCACTGCGATATTCATCCCAGCGCTCGCGTTCATGTAAATCACCTGGTGAAAATTTCCAATTCTTTTCTGGCTCATCAATGCGCTGCAAGAACCGTTCACGCTGCACATCCTTGGACAGGTTCAAAAAGATTTTCACGATTGCAGTGCCACTGTCGGTTAAGTGTCGTTCCCAATTGTTAATCGCTTCGTACCTTCGACTCCACAACTTTTCCCGAGGAATACTTCGGTCAGCAACTGGCCAGATCAGTTCGGGGTGCACTTTGGTGACGAGAACATTTTCGTAATGTGAACGATTGAAGATTGCAATTTGACCCAATTCTGGCAAAACCAACTGGTGGCGCCAGAGGAAATCGTGCGCCATTTCGAGATGGGATGGCGCTTTAAAGGAATGCACTTCCACGCCTTCGGGGTTTAACCCGCTCATGACGTGCTTGATAGTGCCGTCCTTGCCTGCCGCATCGGTTGCTTGAAAAACGATAAGTAGGGCTCGCGAGCTTTCTGCATAAAAACGGTCTTGCAGCACCATCATTTCGTCAATGACTTGCTGAAGCGCTGGGATGCTACTTTCTTTCGTGAAGTCGATGGGAGTTGTTGACGGATTGAAATCCTTATCTAGATCGACTTTCGAACCTGGCGTAACCAGGAAGTTTTCTACGATGTTGTCCCAGCGGGCTTTTGATAAAAGTTCGTCACTTGACTTGTTATCAGCCATTCTTCTTCTCCCCCATCGCATTGACATACATCTGTGCCTCGGCACCCAATAACAATCCTATAAATGAAAAATAGAGCCATAACAAAACGATCATTGGAGCGCCAAAGGCAGCAATCGCAGACCCCACGGTCGACGAAACACTGACATACATCCCCACGCCCGCGCTTGCCCCAAGGAGCCAAATCGTGACTGCGATTGCAACGGGTGATTTCCAGGTCATTGAACTCTTACTGCTTGGCACCCATCGATACAGCGCGAGCACTAACCCCCACACCACCGCGGCAAAAATTAACCAATCACACCAGCCGATGCCCGTGCTTAGGCGGAAGTCCGTCACTCCAAAAAGTCGAAGGATGTGTGGGAGCAGGGTCACGATTAACACGAGCGCGGAAGTCAGTAACAACCCCACAAGTGTGAATAACGCATCTCGCACTCTCCCGAGCAAGCCGTGGCGCACACCTTCGAAACCAAAGGCAGAGTCCAAAGCC
>JBIIAA010000132.1:0-4623 GCA_044240165.1 Candidatus Nanopelagicales bacterium | reverse complement strand
CCTAAGGTGCAAAAACAAGAGCCGTTGCCTCTTGAATCACCAACGTGGATCGATATCAAACTCGGAGAAGCCGCAGAAATCTTGCGCACCGAAAACTTTGAGGCTCGGGAAAATAAGTTCTGCCAGTTCTGTGCTTATCGATCAACATGCCCAGTTCAAATTCGGGGCGAGCAGGTGTTGTCATGACAACAGAGATCACTCGGACTCAGCTGGATTCAGTTATGGGATTTTCAGTCAGTGATGAGCAGTGGGACATCATTGCTGCACCGCTAGAACCAAACGTGGTGGTGGCTGGCGCAGGCTCAGGTAAAACCACTTCGATGGCAGCTCGAGTTGCCTATTTAGTGGGCAGTGAATACGTCACCCCTGAACAGGTTCTTGGTCTCACATTCACGAATAAGGCTGCAGCATCCCTGGGTGCGAACATGCGCAAGGTCTTGCGAGCTCTAGAGGCAGGTGGGCTCGGCCCACTTGCTCCAGATCTTGGCGACGATGAAAGTGTTCCTGGCGAGCCATCAGTGCAGACGTATAACTCCTTTGCCTCGCGTATTTTGAGCGAGCATGGGATTCGGCTTGGTCGCGAGCCAGGCGCACGTGTGCTCACCGAAGGTTTTCGTGAACAGTTGGCTTATCGGGTGGTGTGTTCCAGCGCGCTGCCGCTGGAAGCCTTCGGGAAAGGCCCCGAATCCCTCACCTCAGATCTCTTAGCTCTGGATGATCAGTGCAGTGAACTCGATATTTCCCCTGATCGTTTGATCGAGTGGGATTCCCAACTCATCGATGACATGAACGCCATTGAACTTGCCGGAAAGTTTCAAAAGAATGCGGGGGAGATCCGCGAAACTGCAAAGAAACGCAGGCATCTGGCGCGTTTGGTTCTTGAGTGGCGGGCTGCAAAAGAACGCTATGACGTGTTGGACTACACCGATCAAACTCGACTTGCTCTCGAACTCGTGCGTCGTTTTCCCGAAGTTGGGCAAAGCGTGCGCGCGCAATTCACGGTGGTCTTGCTTGATGAGTACCAAGACACTTCGATTTCGCAGCGCCGGTTGTTGCAAGAGCTCTTCCCTAATGGTCATGCGGTCACGGCAGTGGGTGACCCTTGCCAGGCAATTTACGGTTGGCGCGGAGCCAGTGTCGACAACATCGAAAATTTTCCCCAGCATTTCCCCGCAATAAGAAACGGGGTGCTTGCGCCTGCCCGTCGCTACACCTTGAGTGCGAACCGGCGTTCGGGGTACAACATTTTGAAAGTCGCAAATGACTTGTCGCAAGGGTTGCGCAGTTTTCACACGGGCATCGAAGAATTGAAATGGGCAGATTCAGATAAAGGCGCGGGGCTGGTCACCATCGGCATGTTTGAGCGATCAAGCGATGAACGAACTTGGGTGGTTGACCGCATCGCAAAAATTGGCGAAGGCTTGCAGGGTAAATGGGGCTCCATTGCCATCCTGGCAAGCAACGGCAAAGAACTCGCGGCCATTGATGCCCTATTGCAGGCCAGAGAAATTCCCAGCCAGTTACATGGCGCGGCCGGACTCTTGAACCAACCAATCATCGTTGATGTGCGCAGCATGTTGGAAGCTGTAATAGATCCAGTGGCAAATGGTTCTGTCGTGCGGTTACTGGCAGGACCCCGCTGGGCAATTGGTGCGCGTGATCTCGCCGGTCTGGGTAAGCGTGCTGCGCATCTAGCGGGTGGTCATCACAACGTTGATCCAGCAACCGTGGCCCAGGCACTTGATGCAGCGGTGGCAGGCGCTGATCCGGTGGAAATGACGTCATTGAGCGATGCCACGATGGATTTGGGCGATCTCGCTGATTATTCGCCTCAAGCCGCGCAGCGGTTAGCAGAGTTTGGTCAGGAATTACAAGACTTACGTCGTTATGCCAGTGGGCCGCTACCTGAATTCTTAAGTCGGGTGCTGAGTGTGACCGGCCTTGATGTTGAACTAGCGATGGCGAATCCACAGGCCCAATTGGCTTGGATGACCTTTGCTGCCCTTGCTGCTGACTTCACTGACCTCGAGGGGCGATCCACCCTGAGTGCGTTCTTGCGCAGGTTAAATGATGCCGAACGCTTTGATGTTGATCTCAAAGTCGATGTTGTTCAGCGTGCCGATGCGGTGCAATTGATGACTATTCACAAAGCCAAAGGTTTGGAATTTCCGGTAGTGATCGTGCCGGGTTTTGTTGAAGGTGCCTTCCCCGGCGGAAATTCACGCAACCGGTGGATGAAAAGCGCATCAGTCATCCCTTGGCATCTTCGTGAAGATAGAACCGATGAACTCACCAGCTACCCGGCACGCGATCGCACGCCCACGGCCAAAGAGTCCGATGCCTACATCGAAGTCTTGCAAGAGCACGATCTTCTCGAAGATCAGCGTTTGGCATATGTGGCATTAACTCGTGCCGAAAACACTTTGATTGCAACCGGCCACTGGTGGGGACCGACCCAACAAAAACCGCGTGTTCCTGGACGCTATCTGGATCAAGTGCGCAGCACTAGCGACGAATTCGATCAAGCCATTGCTCATTGGCACGACGAGCCATTGGTGGACAAGAACCCATTCCTAGAAGAGGGTGCAGGATTTTCTTGGCCTGCTGCGCTTGAATCCCCAGCAAAAGTTCAAGCCTTAGCCGAGCTTGTGTATGCAGTCAGAACCGATGAAGTTTTCGAACTCACGGCGCAAGAAGCAGAGATCGCCGAGCAATGGAACGACGACGCGCGTGTGTTGCTGGAAGAAGCCAGACGCTTGCGTGAACCAGTAGTTAACGTGCAACTGCCAGCAACAGTCTCGGCCAGTGTCTACATACGCGCGCTTCGTGAACCCGAACAACTTGCCCGCGACCTTGCCCGACCAATGCCATCGCCGAGTTCAGCGGCATCCTCAAGAGGCACGGCTTTCCATGCTTGGGTGGAAACTCAATACGGCCAGCAGTCGTTGTTGGATCCAGATGATCTGCCTGGTGCAGGTGACCATGACATCGTCAGCGATCAGCAACTAATGGAACTCAAAGAGGCCTTCAGTAATTGCGTATTTGCCAATGTCACTCCGGTTGCTGTTGAACAACCCTTTGCCATGCTGGTAGATGGACGCGTGCTGCGGGGGCGCATTGACGCAATCTTTGAAACCAACGGTCGCTTCGATGTCATTGACTGGAAAACCGGCAGTGACAAGTCGATAGATCCGATGCAACTCGCGCTCTACCGGCTTGCGTGGTCGCGGATCGCAAATGTTCCCATCGAACACATTGATGCTGGTTTCCTCATTGTGCAAACAGGCGAACTGCTTCGACCAGAGTTACCCGATCTATCTGGCATCGGTGAGTAGTCGAAGCACTGCCTGGAGTCGTTCGGTGGTCGACTCACACAACTATTCTTTTTCGGCGACCACGATTGGTTCCGCGCCATCAGTTTGATGACGGGCGGATGCAATCGCCGCGCCAGCCTCTTCAGTTGGCTTAGGGCGGACGCCGACAAGCTTGCGCATCCACTCGCGGGCTGGTTCTTCAACAAATTTCCACATCAGCCAAGCGATGACAAGGGCGCCAGCAACGAGTCCGATAATCCCAACGGCGTAGAGAGCGCCGCCATCGATTCCAGCGGCCTTCATTCCAGCGCGCCATAGTCCAAACCAAACAAGGTGCGTCATGTAGAGGGAGTAAGAGATAAAGCCACCGAGCACAAGGGTTTGGGTGCCCAAGAATCGAGTGAGTCCGCGGCGAGACAGTGCGAGTGCACCAATCCAAGCGATGAGAAATGGCACGAGAAGTAAGTGGAAGTAGGGAGGGAGTGGTTCGCTGTCTTCGCCAAGAGTGATCTGCGGCGGTTGCGCCGATGGCATGTTTGCCAGAATGACTGAACCGGCAACAACGAGCAGCGGCAAGATTATGGTGAGTGCGGTTGCTATGCGCTCAACCTTTGGTGCTGGATCGCCCTGCATACCTGGATGCAATCGCGCCACGATCAAATAGGTGATGCCACCCGCAATGAATTCAGTTAAGACTCGAATAGTTGATCCCCATCGATCCGTGTAGTACGAATCTGTCGTGTTCAAGCCATAGACAACAAGTGGGATGAGCACAACTACCCAAGCCACGAGCAGGCCCCACGTTGGCAGTGAGCGACGAAAGCGCCAGAGCACCAACACGATGAATGGGAAGAGCAGGTAGGCAAGCCATTCCATTGACAAAGACCATGCAACGAAGTTCCAGCCGCGTTGCGGTTGTGGTCCCCATTCTTGAATGAGCAAGAGGTTCTTTAAGAAGTCCCAGGGTGTGAGCCAATCGCGTGATAGCTCGTCACCGGTGACCTTGGCTTGGGCGTAGACGGCCAACCCAGCAATAACCAGCATGACGATATGGACGGGGTAAATCCGACCCAGACGTAGCCAGAGGAAGAATCCTGAAGTTTTGATCTTGAGCTTTTCACCCATGCGCTCGAGATAGGTATGGGCCAGGATGAAACCCGAGAGCGCGAAGAAGAGGTCAACGCCGAGCCGACCCACGCGAAAGAAGTCCGAAAGCACTGGGATTGCCAGAACGCCGAGGGTGTTGAGGGGGATTTGCAGGTGGTAAAGCAAGACCCATGCCGCTGCCAGGAATCGAACGCCGGTGAGT
>JBIIAA010000131.1:0-4624 GCA_044240165.1 Candidatus Nanopelagicales bacterium | reverse complement strand
TCGTCCTGTGTGGAAGGCGATGCGCGAAGACACTTCGTATCCGCCAAAACCCACGAATGGGCAACCAACGCTTTCCACCGCGCCAAGCGCCATTTACGTCGATGTTTTCAACGGCACCACTACCCCTGGCCTAGCCCGCAAGGTTGCCAAGCAACTCAAGGCGCAGGGTTACCGCGTGCAAAACATTGGCACCTCAAAGACGCCAGCCACCGCAACCACATTGACGTACGACGCAAAGTGGGACACCAGCGCGAAAACTATTGTTTGGGCAAGTTCAGCTAAAGGTGACTCAACGGGCAGGGGTCAGCGGATGACCCTGACGATCGGTCCAGATTTCACCTCGATCAAACCAGTGGTGATTAGCGCGGCAGCCGGTGACGTTTACTCAAAGCTCAATACGGGTGACGAAACTTTCTGCGCGTCTTAATCTCTAGTAGCCCGATTTCATCGCTCGCTGCCCGACTTCATGACAGCGGCTTAAATAATTGGTGGCCGTCCTGCTTTAGTCATCGCCCAAACGGTTTTCCACTGCATCTTCTTACGACCGACCGGCCGCTGGCTGATGCCTTCGCCTAGCCCAGCGAACCACGACTTCAACGCTGCCTTGTCATGCACCCGAAGCAACGTCATCGCAACCCAGGTTCCAACATAAATTGGTTCAACGAGAACCGGAAGATTTCGACGAGCCAGCCACACCCGGTTGCGGGCATTGAGTCGGTAATACACGTCATGACGCGCTGGATCAATCACCGGATGATGGACGACAAGGTCACCCGCATACCAAGGCGTGAAACCTTCATCCCAAACTCTCCAGACCAAATCAATACCTTCGTGGGCGTAAAAGAATTCGTCAGGCCAACCACCGATCCGATCAAAGAGCGACCGTCGCATCGCAACGGCGCCCTCCCATAGGGAAGTAGCTGGTCCAGGACTTGCCGGATCGCCTACTCGCAGTCGCGGAACCCACCGACCTGGCGCCGCTAACCCTGTTGGATCAACCACTCGCGGTTGGATTAGTCCTAATTTTGAATCATCAGCAAATCTCTGGGCTACGACCGCTAGGAAATCCTCATCAGCAAGCGATGCATCATCGTCAAGGAAAAACAGTAACTCTCCCTGAACGTGTCCGACCCCGGCATTGCGTCCTGCCGGAATCCCGACGTTTTCGGCAAGCGCGAGTGCCTTAACACCAAACGGCAAACCTTGTGGTTGCCAACCATTGCCGACAACAACGATGTCGAGCTCGACACCTTTTTGATTCAATAACGAATGCAAACCTCGAGCCAACTCATCAGGACGTTTGCCCATCGTGAGCACAACAACGCCATATGCAGGATTGCTCATCGAAGCTTGCTTGACGACAAAATAGAAGCCAGATGGCCAACGATTGTGACGACACCAAAGCACAAAAGTGCGACGAGTAAGACTCTGGTTGCCCCGAGGTCTCCTACGAATAGATCAACAATGCCAGCTACTAATATCAAAATAGTGAGTTCAACGGAGTGGTATGCGCGGTGAAAAGGAAAGAATTTCGCAATTGAGCGAAGGTTGCGAAGCCCAGTATTGGATGGCACCCCAACGGCTGCTTTATCAACAAGTTTTGGTAAGTCGTTGTATGCACGTGACACATGCACCATGTCGTTCAATGCTTTGTTATACAAAATGATCACGGAGAGTAGTGCTCCCAAGAATGGCCAAATTGAATCCAACCAACCATCATTGGGGAACCCTGCGGCCCGCAAACCCAAGGCGATTGGGATCAACCCTTCCGTTGTGTAGTGACCAACGCGATCGATGAACACGCCCATTGGCGATGATTTACGGCGCCAACGCGCAACTTCACCATCGCAGCAGTCCCAAAGCATTTGCATCTGGCCCAAGAACACGGCCAGTAGCGGTCCCCAGATTCCTGGGATTAAGAGAGCAACGGCCGCCGAAGAGCCCGTAGCCACCATGAGCCAGGTGACTTGGTTTGCCGTGATCGGGGTCTTGAGCAACTGTTTGGTCAGGTATGGCGAGATATCTCGCAGGTAGACATCAGCTACCCAATGTTCTGAGTTCGTTCGGCCCCGAATGGCCGGTGGCTGACAGACCTCGCGGATCTCAGCAATGGTTGGGCGTGCTGGGCGCTCGAGATCGGTCACCTCGTTACGATAGGACACTCGCACCCATCAGCTCTACGACCACTCCGGAGACCGCTACATGAATACCCAAGCAGTGATCTTGGCGGCCGGCATGGGTACTCGTCTGGGCAAACCTTGGCCCAAGCCGCTGACTCCCCTAGCTGACGGCCGAACGATCATGGGTCAGCAGATGGACAACCTGCAACGGGCCTTTGGCGAGGAGCTTCGGGTCCTTACTGTGGTGGGGTTCAAACTCGACATGATCCTCGAGGCTTTTCCAAACGTGAGTTACGCATATAACGAGAACTTCGATCAGACCAACACCAACCGCAGCCTGCTCAAGGCTTTGCGCTTGGCATCTGATGGCGGAGTGATCTGGCTCAATGGCGATGTGGTCTTTGACCCTGAAGTGCTTGAGCGATGCAAGCCGATGATGGCTTCTGGCCAGTCGTTCGTATGTGTGAACACCTCGGCTGTTGCAGAAGAGGAAGTCAAGTACACCGTGAACAGTGACGGTTTCATCAACGCACTCTCCAAGACCGTCAATCCGGCCCTTGGCGAAGCGGTAGGAATCAACTACATCTCCAACAGTGATCGCGCGACGTTCATCAGTGGTCTTGAATCCTGTGCCGACGGTGACTACTTCGAGCGCGGACTAGAGATCGCTATCGATAGAGATGGACTCAAAGTCATGCCGTTGGACATTACTGATTTATTTGCAGTGGAAGTGGACTTCGAAGAAGACCTGTCGCGCGCAAATCAATATCTCTAATGAGCGCTGGCTCTTTCTAGCGTTGGACGTTCGCAAACAGTTGTTCCCATTGATCCAAGATCCGCTCAAGTTGATAATCCAGCATGCGCTCGCGACCTTGGGCTCCTAGCCGGGCACGCTTTCCCTCATCTTCGGCAAGTTCGCACAGCCCTCGAGCAAGATCTGCTGCATCTCCTCGGTTCACGAGCAAACCACACCTGTCTTCACCAACAAGTTCACGCACTCCAGCTGAACAATCACTTGCAACTACTGGCGCCCCGACCGCCAAGGCCTCCATAAGCACGAGGGGCAAGCCTTCAATCAATGAAGGAACCGCGAGGATTCCGGTTTCTTTAAGAACCGCGTACGGATCTGACACTGGCGGCAGCAACTGGACTCGAGGGAGATCGGCCATCGCGGCTTGAATTTGCACGTCATGGGGACCCGAACCAACGAAGTTCAAATTCCATTCTGAAAGGCGACCTTGTTCGCAGATGATCCGCCAAGCCTGCATCAAAGTCATCGGAGCCTTCTCTGCTGACAGGCGCCCAAGATAAGTGATGGTTCGAGACTGTGGATTTGCACCTTCACTTGGCCATTGAGCCAGTGGGTTTGGCAACCAGGATGCGTTATTGAGTCCGGCTTGAGTAAATCTCATGGCATCTACTGAAGTGAGGGCAAGGAATTGATCAACATCGCGATATGTCCTCAATATTCGATCGAGGTCTTTTCCAAAAGCGGCAGCTTCAATTGAAGAATGGAACTGGCCTATCGTTCGCCAACCTGCGAGATCACAATCAAGAGCGTGTTCCATGGCCCACACTTGGGCAGTGATCAATATGCCCGGCTGCCCTGCATCAAGAATCGATTGCAATCTTCGCAGTGCACCGGTCCGCAAGCTATCAAGTTCTGCGCCTGCTTCTTTGGGATAACTTTCTTCTAAAAGACGCTCCACTTGATACGTGCTCGACCGATGTGGCTCGCGATCTCCGAGAGGTTCAACTCCAACGATGGTCACTTCATAGCCGCGAGAGGCCAGGCCACCAGCGAGAACCTGCACTACCCTCTGCGCTCCGCCAAGTTCATCAACGTTATTGGCGAGCAGCACGACGCGCTTACTCATCGCTCACCTGCCATTGCCGCCCAAATAGTCGCGGCTGCGTCACCCGTTGCGGGTCCGGCAAGACCTGCAAAACTTTCATTTCGGTTGCTAAGCGCAGGCGAAGAACCTCGATTTCGCAACCAGCTATCGAGTAAAGGCAAGACATCGCTGGAATTTTCAAGGATCGCACCTGGTAAAACTTGCGTCAGATCTAGGTAGGTACCGCGGCGGCGAACCACATCAAGACGGTTTGCCTCAAGGGCAATGATGGGTCTCATCAAGCGGCCGAACTCCAAAGTCAGCACCGACCAATCCGTGATCATGAGGTCAGCAGCGGCAAGCCAACGTGGAATATCGTGAACTACTTGTTTCATTCCATCGGGCAGATCCAGTCGGCTCCCGTCGTCTGTAACCGCGATAAGTTGGACCTGGCCCTCCAGCGCATCTGCCATCTCGTTCAGATTCGGTGCAGATTGAGCGGTGAAAAAGGCCAGCACTACAACTGGTAGATCTGAGTCAAGTGACAAGTTGGATCGCAGTTCTGGGTCATTGGACGCTGCAACCAATGCGTCACCAAAGACACTTGCTTGGACAACCTCGCCGACATAGGCCGTGGACGATCGCAGAATTTGTTCACCAACTGGCGAT
>JBIIAA010000040.1:0-15285 GCA_044240165.1 Candidatus Nanopelagicales bacterium | reverse complement strand
CGAGCGCTTCCTGAAATTGTCGCTGACTTGAAATTCGCATCGGTACTTGAGGGCATTGCGCTCCTCACTGGTGATATCGAACAAGTGCCGAGTTCGGTAAGTGCGATAAAAGTTGATGGCCAACGTGCGTACGCCAAAGTGCGTGCAGGCGATGAGGTCCACCTCAAACCGCGCCGGGTAAACATCAGTGAGTTCTCTGCGGGCGAGCACCGTTTTGGCGATGGCTACCTAGACGTTGATGTCGAAGTCGTGTGCAGTTCAGGCACCTACATCCGGGCTTTAGCTAGAGATCTTGGCAACGAACTTGGTGTGGGTGGTCACTTGACTGCGCTTCGTCGTTCTCGCGTGGGACCTTGGGCTCTCAGCGATGCAATTTCCCTGGATACCTTCGGCGCGCTAGAAGACCCACAAGTGGCGCTGATACCCATAGAGGAGGCAGCGGCGCGAGTCTTTCCTTCCTGGGTTGTGACCAATGATGAAGCTGGATTTGTGCGCAACGGGCGACGAATCGACTGGTCTTACGCCGAATCGTCCGCGCCAGTCGTTGCTATTTTTGACGAGGCAGGCGCCTTCCTCGCGTTGGCTGAGCAGCATGGCCCGACGGCGAAGTACCTCGCAGTCTTCGTCTGACCTAAGGTATGAACCCCATGAGCCATGAACATAAAGACCAAGGTGCAGTTGTCTGCATTGGTGTGTTCGATGGGGTCCACAAAGGCCATCAAGCATTAATTTCTCGCGCGCATGAGATCGCACAGGACATGGGCGTACCGCTCATTGCGCTGACATTTGATCCGCATCCCCTTCTCGTGGTGCGGCCCGAATTAGCTCCTGAGTCGCTGGCATCGCTAGCTGAACGTCGATTCCTGCTCTTTGACGCCGGAGTAGACGATGTATTTGTGCTGCCGTTCACGCAAGACGTATCGACATGGGACCCAGAAACATTCATTCATCGCGTTTTGCATGACAAGTTGAATGCCCGGGCTGTAGTAATCGGACAGAATTTCCGATTCGGACATCAAGGCGCTGGAGACATCGGCACGCTGCGCGAAGCGGGGGAGCGTTACCACTTCAGCGTCACAGAAGTTGGCCTTGCCGCTGATGAGGAGCCTTGGTCTTCGACCAGAGTTCGTAAGGCTTTAGCTGCTGGTGATCTTGACGAAGCAGCCAAGGTTCTTGGCCGCAATTATGACTTGTCTGGTGTTGTGGTTCATGGCGATCACCGAGGGCGCGAACTTGGCTACCCCACGGCAAACCTTGAATTAGCTGGCAATCCGGTCGTGCCTGCTGATGGGGTCTATGCGGGTTGGCTCGTCATTGGCTCTGATCGCCTTCCGGCAGCCATTTCCGTGGGAACAAACCCGCAGTTTTCTGGGGCGCACCGCCGAGTTGAGACCTACGTCTTGGACCGAACTGATCTGGATCTGTATGGCCAAGAGGTTACGGTCATCTTTGTCGAGTATTTGCGTGGGCAACTCACCTTCGAGGGTCTTGAGGGCCTCATAGAGCAAATGGGTGCAGACGTGAAGAAAACCCGAGCGGTATTGGGCCTGAATTAAGGCTGGTAGTCTTGCGGCTTCAGACGGTCAAGGAGCGGGCGCTCCAAGATTCGTGTCGACAGTTGAATGTGTCCCTTTGGGGCGCGCCCGAGAGGAAAATCATGCCACTAGACAAGGCAGTTAAAGCAGAAATCATCGCCGAATACGGCACATCACCAACGGACACTGGTTCTCCAGAAGTTCAAATTGCGTTGATGAGCCGTCGTATCAACGACCTCACTGGTCACCTCAAAGAACACAAGCATGATCACCACAGCCGTCGTGGACTATTGCTCCTCGTTGGCCAGCGCCGTCGCCTACTCCAGTACTTGGTAAAGAGCGACATCGCGCGTTACCGCTCGATTATCGAAAAACTCGGTATTCGACGCTAAGTCTTAAGACCCGGTACGCGAGTCGTGCCGGGTCTTGCTTCATCCCTGTGGATACCTTCCACAAGGCATAACTTCATATTGATAAGAGATTCGGGGCGCTGCGACAATGTCGCCTGTCGGTCCTCGGTAGTGACTTCCGGGTGCGAAACACCCGTGGGCCTCGATCGACGACCGCCACATGTCGACAACTCGCGAGCGCTCCTGCTAACCCAGAGGAGGCACCCGTGGAGGGTTCCGAAATAACAACCGCAACAGCCGTTATTGACAACGGTGCATTAGGTAAGCGCGTCATCACCTTCGAAACCGGTCGCTTTGCCCTGCAAGCTGCAGGCTCAGTAACCGTCACTCTCGATGAAGAGACGATGCTTCTTTCAGCAACAACAGCTGGCAAGTCACCACGTGATTCATTCGACTTCTTCCCACTCACTGTGGATGTTGAAGAGCGTATGTATGCCGTTGGTCGTATCCCAGGCTCATTCTTTCGTCGTGAAGGACGCCCAAGCGAGGATGCAATCCTTACTTGTCGTTTGATCGACCGCCCATTGCGTCCAACCTTTGTTAAGGGTCTGCGCAATGAAGTTCAGGTTGTCGTCACAGTGATGGCCTTGAACCCAGGCGACATTTACGACGTTGTAGCGATCAACGCTGCATCCGCATCAACACAAATCGCCGGCTTGCCGTTTAGTGGCCCAATTGGCGGCGTTCGTGTTGCTTTGATTCGCAATCAGTGGGTTGCCTTCCCAACTCATGATCAAGTAGCAGAAGCTGTTTTCGACATGGTTGTTGCTGGCTCCATTGCAGGCGACGATGTTGCGATCATGATGGTTGAAGCAGAAGCGACTTCACGCACAATTGAACTCATCGCCGGAGGCGCAACTGCCCCGACCGAAGAGGTTGTTGCTCAGGGTCTTGAAGCTGCAAAGCCTTTCATTCGCGCACTTTGCGAAGCTCAGATCGAATTGGCATCGAAGGCCGCAAAGCCAACAGCTGATTTCCCAATCTTCCTCGAGTACGAAGATGACGCCTATGACGCAGTTTCACACGTTGCGGCTGAATCAGTTGCTACTGCACTCACGATCGTTCGCAAGGCTGAGCGCGAAGATCGCCTTGATGCAATTAAGGGCGAAGTCCTAGCTGCACTCGGCGAAAAGTTCGTCGGTCGCGAAAAGGAACTTTCTGCAGCACTTCGTTCGGTCACCAAGAACAGCGTGCGCGAGCGCGTGCTTCGCGACAAGATTCGTATTGACGGTCGTGGGTTGACTGACATTCGTACGTTGTCTGCTGAAGTCCAGGTCATTCCTCGGGTTCATGGTTCAGCACTCTTTGAGCGCGGTGAAACTCAGATTCTTGGTATCACCACCTTGAACATGCTTCGGATGGAACAACAGCTCGACACGTTGAATCCAGAGAACCGCAAGCGCTACATGCACAACTACAACTTCCCTCCTTACTCAGTAGGTGAGACAGGTCGAGTTGGTTCACCAAAGCGTCGCGAAATCGGCCACGGTGCACTCGCAGAGCGTGCATTGATTCCAGTTCTTCCATCACGCGAAGACTTCCCATATGCAATCCGTCAGGTTTCAGAAGCCCTCGGCTCGAATGGATCCACTTCGATGGGTTCTGTCTGTGCATCAACCATGTCGTTGCTCAACGCAGGTGTGCCATTGCGCGCACCAGTTGCAGGCATCGCAATGGGCTTGATCTCAGGCGTTGTTGATGGCAAGCAAGAATATGTTGCGATCACTGACATTCTTGGTGCTGAAGATGCGTATGGCGATATGGACTTCAAGGTCGCCGGTACGAAGGATTTCGTGACTGCCCTTCAGCTTGATACCAAGCTCGACGGCATTCCAGCTTCGGTGCTTGCTGCTGCTTTGAACCAGGCTCGCGATGCGCGCCTGACCATTCTCGAAGTAATGGCAGAAGCAATCGATGCTCCTGATGAGATGGCGCCAACTGCGCCACGTGTCATCAGCGTGCAGATTCCGATTGACAAGATCGGCGAAGTGATTGGGCCCAAAGGCAAAATCATTAACCAGATCCAAGAAGAGACCGGCGCTGACATCACGATCCAAGATGACGGCACGATCTACATCGGTGCTACCGATGGCGCATCAGCAGAGGCTGCTCGTACGGCCATCAACCAGATCGCCAATCCGACAATGCCAGAGGTTGGCGAGCGTTACCTAGGAACTGTTGTGAAGACAACAACCTTTGGCGCCTTCATCTCGCTAGTCCCAGGAAAAGACGGTTTGCTACACATCTCTGAGGTCAAGAAGTTGGCCGGCGGAAAGCGTGTTGAAGCTGTTGAAGATGTACTTAAGGTCGGTGACAAGGTGCAGGTTGAGATCAAGGAAATTGATCCCCGCGGCAAACTGTCACTTGCTCCAGTAGTTGAAGAGCCAGCGGTCTAATTCACGATGGCTCGCGCGCAAACCACGACCCTGCTCAGGGAGGACGACGGCAGCATTGTCTGCCGCACAGTCCTTCCTGGCGGGTTGCGCATTGTTACTCAGCAAGTGCCAGGCGTTCGCTCAGCGGCATTTGGTGTCTGGGTCACGGCAGGATCTCGCGATGAGACCCCGGCCCAGCATGGTTCCGCACATTTTCTTGAACACTTACTTTTCAAAGGAACTTCGCGCCGCACAGCGCTGGAGATTTCTTCAATGGTCGATAGCGTTGGTGGCGACCTCAATGCCTTCACCGGTAAAGAACTCACCTGTTACCACGCCAAAGTGCTTGACCGCGATCTTCCGATGGCCATCGATGTCGTTTGCGATGTAGTGACTGATGCGTTACTTCGCGCCTCGGATATTGATGATGAGCGCGGCGTTATTCTCGAAGAAATCGCGATGTATGAGGACGACCCAAGCGATCTGATTCACGACGATTTCGCGATACTTCTCTACGGAGACACTCCGTTAGGTCGACCAATTCTTGGCACGACGGACTCGATAAAGCAATTAAGCAGAAGCACTATTCGCGGTTTTTATAAGAAGCACTACCAACCCTCGGGCATGGTCGTCTCAGCCGCAGGAAACGTTGAGCACGCCGACGTCGTGAAAAGAGTGCGAGCAGCTTTCGCGCCATTTCTAGATAGTGATGCGACTCAAAAACCACTTCGCGGTTCTAAGACCATGCCAGCTATGAACACAGGTGTTGTGCTCAATTCCCGGCCAACTGAGCAGGCGAACTTGCTGCTGGGGTTCCCAGGTCTTGCTCGAGGTGATGAGCGTCGTTACGCGCTTGCAGTGCTCACGACTGCGTTTGGTGGCGGAATGAGTAGTCGACTCTTCCAGGAGATTCGCGAAAAGCGAGGCCTGGCCTATTCGGTCTACGCCTTTAGCCAAGGGTTCTCAGATAGCGGCATGATCGGTCTGTACGCGGGTTGCTTGCCAGCCAAGGTGCCTACCGTTCTTGAGGTATTCCAAGAGCAGATCCAAGCAGTCGTTCAACATGGGCTCACTTCAGACGAGGTTGCCCGAGGCAAGGGCCAAGTTCGCGGTGGCACAGTTTTAGGTCAGGAAGACACCAGCGCCCGAATGAATCGGATTGCTAAGGCCGAGCTTCAGGGCGAAGAACTCCCAAGTATCGACCAACTTCTTGAACGGGTAGATGCTGTCACGCCTGAGGCAGTTCATGCCGTAGCCGCTGATCTAATGGCGACACAAGCAAGTCTTGCTGTCATCGGCCCCTTTGAGGACGCTTCTGTTTTTCGCATCAACCAGTAAGGTTTCGCCATGGTTGCAACAGGTCAGTTGATCAAAGTCGGCGTTGTCGGTGCCCGAGGCCGGATGGGTCAAGCCGTTGTGCAGGCAGTCTCTGACGCTTCAGATTGCGTATTAATCGCTGCTGTTGATCAAGGCGATGACCTCAATCTGGTCAATGATTGCGATGTTGTCGTTGACTTCACTACGCCAGATGTAGTTATGGCAACTCTGCAGCACTGCATCACCAATGGCATTCATTGTGTAGTCGGAACCACTGGTTTTGATGAATCAAGAATTAATACGTTGAACACTTGGTTGAGTGCTCAGCCCAGTGTTGGCGTGCTGGTAGCCCCAAACTTCGGTATTGGCGCGGTGTTGATGATGCAGTTCGCACAACTTGCTGCTCCGTACTTTGAATCAGTAGAAATCATTGAGTTGCACCACCCTGACAAGGTGGACGCGCCATCGGGAACTGCGCGCCACACAGCTGAATTGATCAGCAAAATCAGAGTTGAGCAGGCAATAGCGGTCAGCCCTGACGCCACTACTCAAGAGGTCCCAGGTGCCCGTGGCGCGAGCATCGGTGACATCCGGGTCCATTCCGTGCGGGCTCGGGGGCTGGTGGCACATCAAGAAGTTATTTTTGGTGGCATTGGTGAGACGTTGACGCTTCGCCATGACTCAATGGACCGCACCTCGTTCATGCCGGGGGTACTGCTTGGAATTCGCAAGGTGGCGGCCCATCCGGGGCTCATTGTGGGTTTGGACGCCTACCTCAGCTAGTTTCATCGCCGCACGGGTGCCGCGACATCCCCGATTTCGACCCAAGACGACGAAAACCGTCGGGCATGTCTGGCTTTGACCTCCTAAAAGTGATGCTTGACTGGACGGTGTAGTTTTTTTAGGATGCAATGCTGTATTCCGGCGGGAACGGGGGACTCGCCGGATTTTTTATGTCCAAGGCCAGTGGCCCGGCAGGAGAGCGGCGGGTCTGGCGGATACAGTTGTCGCCGTGGATATCACCTTTCGTAGCGATGTAACTGTTGAACTCGTTCGTGGCAGTGCCAGCGACGCGGATGTTGTCTTTGCTGCGCGAGTGTCAACCGTGGGTGAGCAGTCTTTGGACGACATTGCTGCCGATGCGACCGGTTCGAAGGGTCTTATCAATTACCTGATGCGTGAGCGCCATGGCAGCCCGTTTGAGCACAATTCCATGACGTTCTTTGTCCAAGCACCAATCTTTGTGTGGCGTGAGCACATGCGCCACCGCATGGCCAGCTACAACGAGGAATCAGCCCGTTACCGTGAGCTTGATCCTGTTTTTTACGTGCCGTCCCGTGATCGAAACGTGAATCAGGTCGGCAAGACCGGTTCTTATGAGTTCCTTCCAGGTGATGAGAGCCAGTACGACCTCATTGAAAAGCGGATGCAGGAGTCCTGCACCCAGTCATATCAGGCCTACCAAGATTTACTGGAAGCCGGAATCGCTCGTGAAGTTGCCCGAATGGTGCTTCCTGTGTCGATTTTCTCCAGCGCATACGTCACGGTCAATGCTCGTTCGTTGATGAATTTCTTATCACTGCGCCGCAAGGTCGAAGGCTCGCATTTCCCTTCTTATCCTCAACGCGAGATTGAAATGGTTGCTGAACGCTACGAGGAAGAGTGGGCCAAGCTGATGCCGCTCACTCATGCCGCCTTTGTGGCCAACGGCCGAGTTTCACCGTAACGCAGTAGTCTTCTCCTCATGCCCGGACCACAAAGCTCACGCGCCCCCTTTGGGGTCATGCTGTCTGCAATGGTCACGCCTTTTCATGCTGATGGCTCCCTTGACTTGGATGGCGCTCAGAAACTTGCCGCCCATTTAGTCGATAATTTGGCTCACGATGGTCTAGTTATCAATGGCACCACAGGGGAATCTCCAACCAAAACAGACGAGGAAGACCTCGCTGTGTTGCGTGCTGTGCTGGACGCGGTCGGAGATCGAGCCACCATCATCGCTGGCGTTGGAAGCAATGACACTGCCCATTCAGTAAATGCAACTCGCGCTGCTCAAAAGGCTGGCGCTCACGCAGTCATGGCTGTCACCCCGTATTACAACCGACCTTCGCAAGAAGGCATCGTTGCGCATTTTCACGCTATCGCGGATTCCACCGATTTGCCGATGATCACCTATGACATTCCAAAGCGCACAGGCACCGCAATTGAGGTGGAAACGTTCATGCGCATCGCTGAGCACCCACGCATCATTGCTAACAAAGATGCCAAGGGTGATATCGAGGCAGCGCAATGGGTCATGGCACGCACTGATCTGGCTTGGTATTGCGGAGATGACGCGCTCAATCTGGCTTTCCTAGCTCTGGGTGCTGCGGGAATGATTTCAGTGGTCGGCCACCTCGTTGGCGATCGCTTAGCGCAAATGGCTGAGGCTTATAACAATGGAGATGTTTTGCTCGCTCGTGAAATCAACACTGGCCTGTTGCCGGTGTATACAGGCATATTTCGGGCCCAAGGCGCCGTGTTAACCAAGGCGGCTCTCGCTGACTTGGGTTTACCGAGCGGGCCAGTACGACTTCCTTTACTTGATGCCACGGCAGACCAGCGTAAGCAACTGCGTGTAGATCTTGCCGCTGGTGGCGTTGCCGGATTCACAGCATGATCCATAGCGAACTTCCTGCACCACCACCGCTAGCGCAAGGCGCTGTTCGCATCTATGCACTCGGTGGTTTAGGTGAGATTGGTCGAAACATGACCATCTTTGAATTCGGTACCAAACTCTTAGTGCTTGACTGCGGTGTTCTGTTCCCCGAAGACTCCCAGCCTGGTGTTGATCTGATTCTCCCAGACTTCGGTCCAATCAAAGAGCGCATGGACGACATTGAAGCCGTGGTGCTCACGCATGGCCATGAAGATCACATTGGTGCTCTTCCGTATCTCTTGCGCTTGCGTCAAGACATTCCGGTTTACGGATCACGTTTCACGTTGGCATTGCTTGAAGGAAAGTTGCGCGAGCACCGCATTAAGACAGAAACCAATTTGGTTGCTGAAGGTCAGCGCATGCAAATTGGTGATTTCAATATTGAATTCTTAGCAGTGAATCATTCGATTCCAGATGCGCTTGCATTAGCGATTCGCACGCCTGGTGGAACGATTTTGCACACTGGCGATTTCAAGATGGATCAGATCCCTCTTGATGGTCGCATCACTGACCTCAATGGCTTTGCGCGCATTGGTGATGAAGGCGTTGATCTGTTGATGGTTGACAGCACCAATGCTGAGGTTCCTGGATTCGTGACAAGCGAGCGCGATATTGAACCAGTGCTAGACGCTGTGTTCATTCGCGCTGAAGGACGAATCATCGTGGCATCTTTTGCCAGCCACGTTCATCGCATCCAACAAATCATTGACATGGCAGCGCTACACGGTCGTCGCGTTGCGTTAGTGGGTCGTTCCATGGTGCGCAATATGGGTGTTGCTCGCGACCTTGGAATTTTGAAGGTTCCAGGCGGTTTGATGGCAACAGTGGATGAACTTGCCGGACTTCCCGATGATCAAACTGTGCTCATCTGTACTGGATCGCAAGGTGAACCGATGGCAGTGTTGGCTCGTATTGCTAATCGTGATCATCCAATTACCGTTGGAGATAAAGACACCATCGTGTTGGCGTCTTCGTTGATCCCTGGAAACGAGAATTCAGTTAATCGAGTCATCAACGGACTGACAAAGCATGGTGCGCAAGTTGTGCATAAGGGAAACGCGCTCGTGCACGTATCAGGGCACGCTGCGGCTGGTGAACTTCGCTATCTCTACAACATTGTTAAGCCGCGCAACGTGCTTCCTGTGCATGGTGAATGGCGCCACATGCGGGCCAATAAGGCGATTGCTGTTGGCGTGGGCATAGATCCTGAGCGAGTACTGCTGGCCGACGACGGAGTCGTTATCGATCTCGTTGATGGCAAGGCATCGGTCGTCGGATACGTACCTGTTGGATTTGTCTATGTCGATGGATCAAGTGTTGGCGACGTAACAGAGACCTTGCTTAAGGATCGCCGTGTACTTGGTGAAGAAGGATTCATCAGTATTTTTGCTGCAGTTGACATGATTGAGTCAAAGGTTGTTGCTGGACCTGAACTCCATGCCCGCGGCCTTGGTTTGGGCGATGAGGCGTTCTTACCTGTGATTGAGCAGGTTCGGGTTTTGCTTGAAGAGTCGCTAGCTGAAGGCACCGTTGATGTGCATGAACTTCAGCAGCGGGTGCGCAAGACTGTTGGCAAGTGGGTCGGCACCCAGCATCGCCGCCGCCCGATGATCGTTCCGGTCATCATTGAGGGCTAATGCGAACTTTCGCGTTAATTCCCTAGACTTACGCCATGGCCGTTCAAGACATCCGACTTTTTGGTGACCCAGTACTGCGTACTCCGGCTGCGCTCGTGACCACATTTGATCGCGAACTTCGCAAATTGGTGCGCGATTTAACCGACACCATGATGGATGCCCCAGGTGCAGGGCTGGCTGCCCCTCAGATCGGTGTTTCATTGCGGGTGTTCACCTATTGGGTTGATGATGAACTCGGGCATTTGATTAACCCAGAACTTGACCTCTCTGAAGATCTACAAGACGGTGAAGAAGGCTGCCTTTCACTCCCAGGCTTAGCATTTGATACCAAGCGTTCGATGCGCGTTGTCGCCAAAGGTATGAACATGTACGGCGAACCAGTGGTTATCGAGGGAAGCGAACTTAAAGCTCGGGCTGTGCAGCATGAAACAGATCACCTCGACGGAATTTTGTTTATTGATCGACTTGATGAAGCAACTCGAAAAGCAGCAATGAAGGAAATTCGCGCTGCAGAGTGGTTTGGCGAACTCCCAGGGATTCAAGTGAGCCCACATCCAATCAATGCGAAATGGCTGTAGTCGGTTGCGTTGTGTTTTTGCGGGTACGCCCGAAGTTGCGGCGGTGGCACTTCGAGCCTTGATCGACACTGATCACGAAGTTGTTGGAGTCATCACGCGTCCAGATTCACCGGCGGGTCGAGGGCGAGCTTTTCAACGTAGTCCAGTTGGTTTAGTAGCAGACGAGTTCGGGATACCAGTGCTCACTCCGGTGTCATTGAAGGACGCCGGATTTCGCGCAGCACTTGCTCAGCTAGAACCAGAGTGCATTCCTGTTGTCGCTTATGGCAATCTCGTTCCCGCTGATCTTCTGGGCGTAGCACCGCATGGCTGGATAAATTTGCATTTTTCGATCCTGCCCGCTTTGCGCGGAGCAGCTCCTGTGCAATGGGCCGTCATGCATGGAGATGAAATCACTGGTGCAACCACGTTCTTGATCGGTCCAGGGCTAGACGACGGGCCAATCTTTGGAACAGTCACGGAAAGAATTTTGCCGACAGATACGTCCGGTGAACTTCTGGGCCGATTGGCAACGTATGGGAGTTCATTGCTCATCGGCACTCTTGATGGAATTGAAGCAGGGGATTTAGTGCCTGTTGAACAACCAATTGACGGCATCACTATTGCTCCTAAGCTGACTATCGAAGATTCGCGGGTGCGTTGGGACGACCCATGGGTTGGTGTTGATCGCCGCATTCGTGCCACGACACCTAGCCCGGGAGCGTGGACAATGCTGGGTGATGATCGAGTCAAGCTCAGCCCGCTCCAACACAAAGATCCGATTGACCTTCCACCTCTTGAACCCGGACAAATTTACGCCACCAAGAGCGCGGTCTGGGTCGGCACTGCAACCATGCCAGCCTGTCTGGATTCAATTCAACCGGCAGGAAAGAAACTTATGAATGCAGCTGACTGGGCTCGTGGCGTAGATGTCATCGGGATGAATTTCGCATGAGCATCGATCCAGCTCGTGAGGCGTCGTTAGATGTTCTTCGCGCCGTCCGAGTAGATGATGCGTATGCAAACTTGGCTCTACCGATTATTTTGCGAAACCGAGGGCTTTCAGGTCGCGATGCGGCTTTCACTACCGAATTGGCTTACGGTGCCTTGCGTTGGCAGGGACTGTACGACGCGATTCTTGCTCAATGTGTATCGCGTGACTGGGTCGATGTTGATCCAATGACCAAGGACATCCTGCGCCTCGGTGCGCATCAGTTGCTTGGCATGCGCGTTCCAACGCATGCGGCAGTGGACTCAACCTGCAATCTGGCAAAAGGGGCGGGATCACCTGGAGGAGCAAAGGCGCGTGCCGGATTTGTGAACGCCGTATTGCGCAAAGTCACCGAAAGAAGTTTGGACCAGTGGATTGAGTTTCTTGGTGTTGAAGGCGATAGCGAGCAACAACTAGCTATTCGTTGGTCACACCCTGCTTGGATCGTGCGCGCGCTTGCTCAGGCGTTGGGTGACAGGCGAAGTGAACTAAGCGACCTACTAGAAGCCGACAATGTGCCGGCAAAACCTTCCTTAGTTGCGCGACCAGGAAGAATAAGTCTGGACGAAATGCTGGCAATTCCAGGTGTTGAGGCAGGTCGTTGGTCTCCTCTAGCTGGAACCCTTGTTGAAGGAATTCCCGAAGCACTCGAAGAAATTCGCACAGGTTCCGTCGGTGTTCAAGACGAGGGCAGTCAGTTGGTGACCTTGGCTCTTAGTCGAGTGCCCATCACCAGTCACACCAACCGGTGGCTGGATATGTGTGCTGGCCCAGGTGGCAAGGCCGCAGTTCTTGATGGTTTGGCGCAAGCTGTCGGTGCGCGTTTAGTGGCAGTGGAACAGCATCCACATCGAGCCAAGCTTGTGAGCAACACCCTGGGGTTAGAAAGCACCGCCGAAGTACTCACGGGGGATTCGGCGCAACATGAATGGTCGGGGGAGTTTGATCGGGTGCTCGTTGATGTTCCCTGTACCGGCTTAGGGTCTCTTCGACGAAGGCCTGAATCTCGGTGGCGCCGCAAGATCAGCGACGTGTCAGGTTTGGCGCCCGCACAGAGATCCTTATTGAATGCTGCAGTGAAGGCAGTTGCTCCAGGGGGAGTCGTCGCCTATGTGACATGTTCGCCACATTTCGCGGAAACTGAGCTTGTTGTGCAAGATATCTGCAAGGCGCACCCTGAGTTGACGATCCTTGATGCGCCAGCGCTGTTACCTGAGGTGACCGACGCTAGCCGAGGTAAGTTTGTGCAGCTTTGGCCGCACCGTCACGGAACCGATGCAATGTTTTTAGCCTTATTGCAGCGATCTGCAGAGTAAGCAGATCGAGCGGCTACTGTTGTAGTCGTGGGTTTATTGATTTCGCCAAGTGTCCTGAATGCTGATCTCTCGCACCTTGCCGATGAGGTGCGGCGAGTTGAGGCAGCAGCTGACTGGATTCACCTTGATGTAATGGACAATCATTTTGTTCCGAACCTGACGTTTGGGCTGCCGGTGATTGAGTCGCTCATCAAAAGCACCTCATTACCTGCCGATTGCCACCTCATGATCAATGATCCAGATCGATGGGCTCCGGCTTACGCAGAAGTCGGCGCCGGAAGCGTCACCTTCCATATTGAGGCGGCTAATAACGCCCGACAAATTTGTCGAGATATTCGAAGCCATGGAGCACGAGTTGGCGCAGCGCTGAAGCCAGGTACCGAGATCACCGATATTGCAGACTTGCTGCCAGAGCTTGACATGATTTTGATCATGACGGTTGAGCCGGGGTTCGGTGGCCAATCATTTATGACAGACATGCTGCCTAAGGTTCGCCGAGCTCGTGAATACGCCCAGCAAAGTGGCACAGATATCTGGGTGCAGGTTGATGGCGGAGTCGATGTCAACACCATTGGAATGTGTGCCGAAGCAGGAGCGAATATTTTTGTTGCAGGCTCGGCTGTGTATCGAGCGGATGATCCATCAAACATGATTAATCATCTTCGAGACATCGCGATGAGTGCTTGCAGTCACTAATGGTTGATACCTGGACTGCCTATATGCAACAAGCCTTGAGTTTGGCATTGCAGGGACCGCGTTCACTGAATCCACAGGTTGGTTGCGTCATCGTTGATCCGCAAGGAATCGTTGTAGGTACCGGATTTCACCAAGGTGCCGGAACTGCTCATGCAGAAGTGGATGCGCTCGCAAATGCGGGGGAGTTTGCCCGTGGCTCAACCGCTGTGGTGACGCTCGAGCCCTGTCGCCACACCGGACGCACAGGTCCATGCACTGAGAGTTTGATCCAGGCCGGGATCGCTCGAGTGGTGTTCGCGCAAAGTGACCCGACCAAAGATGCGTCAGGTGGAGCAGGTGTTCTTCGCGAAGCTGGAATCGAAGTCATTGAGGGTGTGTGCGCGCAAGAAGCGTTAGAAATCAATAAGGCTTGGACACACGTTCAACGCACCGGTCGACCCTTTGTCATCTTGAAGATTGCTCAGACCCTGGATGGCAGAGTTGCTGATGGATCGGGTGGGCCCACATCAATTACCGGGCCGCAAGCGCAGTTACTGACCCACCAGCTGCGTGCGCAATCTGACGCTGTGCTGATTGGAACTGCAACTGCATTGATCGATAATCCTTCGCTCACAGTCAGGCTTGTTGCAGTCAAACAGCAGCCGATTCGCGTGGTGATGGGTGAGCGCGAATTACCCCGTGACCTTCATGTTTTCAATGACGAAGCACCGACCATGCTCATTCATGAGCGCCGGCCCCAGGCGGCGCTGGCGTTGCTGGGCGAAGCAGGGATTCAGCAGGTCTTCCTCGAGGGTGGACCAACGGTCGCCACAGCCTTCCTTGAGGCAGGCATGGTCGATGAGGTGGTCTGGTTCTTAGCACCAGCACTCTTTGGGGAGGGGCCAACCGCCTTGGCTGCTTTGGATGCCCCAGTTCGACTCGATGTCAAAGAGATTCTTCTGATCGGGAATGATGTGATGGTGCGCGGGCGCATTGCCCCGCCAGAAGAGCAGTAGCGATAGGACGTACACGTGTTTACCGGCATCGTTGAAGAGCGAGGTCAAGTGGTGTCTGTGACCCCGTTAGGGGATTCAGCGCGCTTGGTGATTCGGGCTGCCATTGCATTGAGTGATGCCAAATTAGGGGATTCAATATCTGTAAACGGGGTCTGCCTGACCGTGGCTGACCGTGATGACCAGACGTTCGCTGCTGACGTGATGGCCGAGACCTTGGCGCGAACTTCCCTAGGCAGCGCGATTCCGGGGTCTGATGTCAACCTTGAGCGTGCGATGCCGGCCAATGGCCGCCTAGGAGGTCACCTTGTTCAGGGACACGTTGATGGCACCGGCAGCATCCTCAGTATTGAGCCTGCAGAGCATTGGACTCTCGTTCGCGTGGCGATCCCTTCAGACCTTGCGCGTTATGTGGCGGTAAAAGGTTCCATCACTATTGATGGAGTCTCGTTAACGGTTGTTGACGTAGTAGGTGATTCGTTCAGCGTTTCACTCATTCCCACGACTCTTCGTGAGACGACTTTGGGTGACCGCAAGGTGGGCGAGATTGTTAATCTTGAAATAGATGTGATTGCTAAATATGTCGAGAGACTGCTGGAGGCCAGGCGATGATTCCGGCGGACGAACTTTTTGCAAAACGAGATAAGTCTGAGCAAAAGACTAAAAATCCTGCAGTAGCAGTGCACGATGAACTCGTTACTGCCTCAGGATCCGGTGAAGTTCAACTGGATTCAATTGAGGATGCGATTGCAGCCATGCGAGCA
>JBIIAA010000039.1:0-15348 GCA_044240165.1 Candidatus Nanopelagicales bacterium | reverse complement strand
TTAACTGGATTGCCAGAGGTTGCGCCGACACCTGTGCTGATCGTCAAGCTTGATAACACTCGCAGTGCGCAACCGCATGCCGGCTTAAAAAACGCTGATGTGGTCTACATCGAAGAAGTCGAATATGGCATCACCCGACTTGCCGCGGTCTTTTCAAGCACGATTCCCACCCGTATTGGGCCCACCCGCTCAGCACGCATCACTGACATTGACCTCACTGCCCAATATGGCAATCCAGCTTTCGCTTTCTCTGGTGTGCAGCGCAAAATGTGGCCAGCGATCAATGACTCAACCGTGGTCGACGTCTCGCCTAATAAATATGCCGCTGCGTACTTCAGGGACCACGATCGCAGGATTCCGTACAACTTGTTCTTCGACGGCGCGAAGTCACTCATTTGGGCCACTGGGGTTTCCTCAGATCGTAATGTTGGATTCGTTTTCTCTGCAGATACACCTGACGGCGGCGCGATCAATACTGGCGCAACCATGAAGTGGAGCGAGGCTTCGGCTGAATTCACCTATGACTCCATGTCTGGGCTCTACAGAGTCTCCCTCAATGGCATTCCAGCGCAGGCTACCGAAGACACAAACGGGCAAAACGCAGCAACGGTGGTCATCCAAAATGTTGTGCAAACTCAATCCAAGTACTGGGATAAAGGCGGTGGCAATACTCCGCACGCCACGACGATTGGTAGCGGTACCGCAACAGTTCTTCGCGACGGTCAATCATTTAACGTCACATGGAATAGGCCAACGGCAGATGCGGGTACAACATTCACAATGGCCGATGGTTCACCAATGCCATTTAAGCCTGGACAACAGTGGATTGTGCTCTTGAATGCGAAAACTCCGGCAACATTATTGCCACAGCCCTCACCTGCGCCATCGATGAAAAGTAAGGCGCCCGCTGCTACTTAGTTGCAGCAATTTTCGTGTAGTAGGCCTCTTCTTCTGCCCTCTTGGGGAAGAGGAAAGCCACGAGCAATAACCCAACCACACTGAGAACTAAAGCCACAGCCATGGCAGCGCTCTTTCCATCGGTGAAGGCTTGCGCTGCAGCTGTGAGAATTTGATCCGCGATATTGCTTGGGTATTGCGCTGCTACATGCGCGGCATCGCCAAAGGACGCAGTCAGCGAGGTTGCGATTTCCGTGGTGACTTGGCTTGATTCTGCCGGCGGTAAGCCCGCAATGTCACTTTGCATTCTGCTGACATATGCACCGGCAAGCACCCCTCCAAGGAGTGCTTGCAGCACCGCGCCACCAAAATCTCGAGTGAGGTCCAAGAAGGCCGAGCCCATGCCCGCGTGGCTTTCTGGAACCGAAGACATTAAAGCCCTAGATGCCGGGGTTGCCGCCATCCCTACACCTGCCCCAACAAGTGCGTAGGCAAGCAGAATCCAAAAGAGGTTTGTCTCATCTTTCCAGCTGAACAACATCACGATGAAAGCCAAAACGACAAGACCAAGACCAATGCTCAAGGTGTCACGTGATCCACGTTTGATGACCACCTTGCCGGCCACCTGGCCTCCAACCGCTGCGAAGATTGCAGATGGAACCGCAACTGCTGCTGCAGAGAAGGTGTTGTATCCGAGTACATCTTGCACAAATTGTTGACCGATAAACATTGCTCCGATGAGTGCGCCGAAAGTGATAGCACCACCAACAAAAGCAACCCAGAAGGTTCTCGCTTTTGCCAGCGGCAGATCAACGAGCGGCCGCGTTGCGCGCTTCTGTTGGAGGAAGAATCCGACAATCGATAACACTGTGATGGTTGCGATAACGAGCCACGTGGCATCAACACCACCATGGAGGCTTTGGATGACGACTACGAGCCCACCAACACCAAGGACTGACAGCACGCCACCAAGATGATCAACTGGTTCGGTGCCTGTTGAAATGTGGTTCGGAATAACCGCGATTCCTATGATCAATGCGAACAAGGCCAGTGGTACTGAAATGAGAAAGACCGATCCCCACCAAAAGTATTCGAGGAGCCAGCCGCCAATCAGTGGACCAAGAGCGGCAAATCCTGCGCCGAGGCCCGACCACAACGCAATTGCCTTGACCCGAGCGTTACCTCGATACAAGGAAGAGATCAAACTCAAAGTGGTGGGAAAGAGCAATGCGGCTGCAAAACCTGAAAGTAAGCGGGCAACTGCGAGGAATTCCGCGTTCGGCGCCCACGCCGAGAGCATTGCAGTGGGAACTGTCAGAACAGCTCCGATCACGAACAGCATCTTTCTGCCGTAGCGATCACCTATTGCGCCGAGATAAAGAACAGTCGAGGCCAAACCCAACGCGAAGGCTTCTGCAATCGTATTTAGCTGATCTTGGCTGGCGTTGAGTTCCGAGCCAATGGTTGGCAATGCAACATTGGCAACCGACAGGTTGATATTGGCAACGATTGCTCCAACGATCAAAGCCAGCAGGATCAATCCGCTTCGCGATGGGCGTTCAGGCTGACTGATCGAGGTACTCATAGCGGGCAGAGTACTACCGGCACTCACACTTTGACAGGCACTGCTACTTCGTCATCGGCGATCTCGTCTGAGCCCGCCTCAATTTGAACTCGAGGCAAGAGACGATCGAGCCAACTTGGAAGCCACCAATTGGCCTTGCCAAGAATCGACATGATCGACGGCACAAAGATCAAACGAATGATGAAAGCATCGATAATCACTGCGGATGCAAGCGAAACACCAAAGAGCTTGATCATTGAATTCTTGTCAGGAACAAAGGCTAAGAACACGGCGGCCATGATTGCTGCCGCGATAACCACGACTCGGCCAGATCCAGCAAGTCCTCTGCGCACGGAGGTCGCGTTATCGCCAGTGCGCATCCATTCTTCTTGCATACGACTCACTAAGAAGACCTGATAGTCCATCGACAAACCGAAGAGGATCGCGAAGACCATGATTGGCAGGAATGGGAAAATTGGCCCGGTACCGGCTAAGCCGATGAAATCGCCTAACCAGCCCCACTGGAAGATTGCAACCGTGACACCTGTGGCCGCCGCAAAACTCAGCAGACTGGTGATCGCAGCAGTCAGTGGTACCACGATGGAATGGAACAACAGCATCAAAGCCAGGAAGCCGAGCCCGACCACTACAACGAGGAAGATCGGCAAGGCATCGGTCAATACAGTGGTGAAGTCATTGACCACAGCTTGCTCACCACCAACATAAAGTTTTGCACCTGTTTGTTGGGCAATGAGCGGATTCACGTTATCGCGCAAGTTGTTTAATAAATCAGTGGTTGCAACATCTTGCGGCGCACTGGTCGGCGTCACCATGATGGTGCCGATCGTGCCGTCTTTTCCGAAAGCCGAAGGATTAGCGGCAATGATTGGCAGCGCTGCACTACTTGGCAGTGTTGATGCAACACCAGGAGTCGCCTCCAAGGTTTTCACCGCAACTGCATACGCCGCAAAGTCATTTGCTTTAGGCAGATCAACAGCAACAAAGAAAGGCCCATTCACTCCCGGACCAAAACCCTTCGCCATTAAGTCGTAGGCGGTGCGCAACGGGGTGCCTTCAGCCTTGCCGGAATCGTCAGCAAATCCCAGACGAAGGGAAAAGATCGGAATCGCCAAAACGAGTACAACACCGATAGAAATCAGGGCCGGAATAATTGGTTTGCGCTGCAATAGGCGTCCGTAGCGAGCCCAAGACTTGCCTTCTGAATACGCCTCGCCTGCTGAATTTACTGAACCGATTTTCTTGCCCCAAGGCAGACGAATAGCCAAGGCCTTTGTGCCGAGCAAACTCAGAAGCGCGGGCAAGAACCAAAGAGCTGACAGCATCACGAACATCACTGTCAATGAGGCCGCGACTGCAAGACCGTCAAAGAAGTTGATGCGCATGACGAACAAGCCGAGTAACGCAATGATGACGGTGCCGCCCGCGAATAGGACGGCGCGGCCAGCAGTGTGTACCGACTCCAAGGCTGCGGCCTTTGGATCATGACCTGCGAGCAACGCTTGGCGATACCGGTTAATCACAAATAGGGAGTAGTCAATACCGACACCCAAGCCGATCATCGCAGCCAAGGTAGGTGCGATGGTTGCAACATCGAGGAAATTGGCAGTGATAAGAACACCCATCTGCCCCATGGCAAGACCCATGAGTGCAGCGATGATGGGTAGACCGGCTGCTACGACGGAACCAAAGGCGAGCAACAAGATGATGATGGCGACGGCGAGGCCGATACCTTCACTGCTTGGTGGTTCCATTCCGGCAAACTCAAGAACTTGACCGTTATAAACAACCGTGACCTGGTCTGAATTTGCCCCGTTAATTGCCGCAACCATCGCTTTGGAATCTTTTGAAGATACCGAGGAGCCATCGCCGACAAAGGTGACGTTCGCGTACGAAACTTTGCCATCTTTACTGATTGGGGCAGAAGCGGCCGAAAAGGCCTGCAGTGCTGCTTTTTGCTCCGGAGTCATCTGTGCAAGTTGAGCTTGCGTCGGCGGGGCTTGCGGCGGTGGGCACTGGCTTCCGGCGCTACCCAAGATGGAAGTGATACATCCAACGGCTGGGTTCTGGGCAAGTTCGCTTATCAAAGGTTTGATTACTGCAAGGGAAGCTGGATCACTCGCCAGACCTGAAGCAGGAGACCAGACGATCTTGGCCCCTACGTTAAAGGACCCGCTGCCACCTGATGAGCCCTTGACCAGGAGATCTTGAGCGGTTGTTGATTCGGTCTCCGGCAGCGAGAACGAGTCATTGAGGTTGCCACCGATGCCCACTCCCAGTCCGATGACGGCCGCTACCGCGATAAACCAGGCAATCAGGGCAACAACTGGGCGACGAACGGCCCACGTAGACAAACCAGGCACTAGGAACTCCCAAAAAATGGTGCGAATGTGCTCATATCCTAACCGGATATAAGCAACGGCTCTCTGCACCTGATCGGCTAATACTCGATCTGACCGATTAGTGCACCACTACGGGCGCTCATCGTTCTTGCAGACCGTTTGCAACTGCCAGAATTCAACTTGCCCACTAATTCTGTAGGGAATAGATTTTCCTCAACATCCAGAGCGACTGAGAGATCTGGCTCAATGAAGTCGCAGCAACCCGGAACCTCGGGTGCTAATGCCAGAAACGATGTGGAGGAAAGCACTGTCGTAGCTGAATGTGGACTGGGTAGTTCCACCCCCAAGCCAATGCACCATCTGCCCTCAATGACTCATACCCGAAAGGAAAGACCAATATGTCACTTCATCTTGGCGATATCGCACCAGATTTCACAGCCGAAACAACTGCCGGAACTCTTAGCTTCCATGACTGGAAGAAAGACAGCTGGGCGATTTTGTTTAGCCACCCAGCAGACTTCACTCCCGTATGCACCACTGAACTTGGCGCAACTTCAGCCCTCAAGGGTGAATTTGATGCACGTGGCGTGAAGGCAATTGCAGTCTCTGTTGACTCAGTTGAAGATCACCTCAGCTGGGCCGGAGACATCGGTGAAGTAACTGGGCACCCATTGAACTTCCCGATCATTGCTGATCCGAAAAAGGAAGTGTCAGTTGCCTACGACATGATTCATCCGGGCGAAGGCGACACCTCAACGGTGCGTTCCGTGTTCATCATCGATCCAAACAACAAGGTTCGCCTGACCCTCACCTACCCAAAGAGTGTCGGCCGTAACTTCAACGAGATCCTGCGTGTTGTTGATGCACTTCAGCTCACCGACAAGGCACCCGTTGCCACGCCAGTGAACTGGGTACCAGGTGAGCGCGTAATCGTTCCACCAACAGTTTCAACTGCAGATGCAATCGCCAAGTACGGCGATCAGGTCGAAGTTGTCAAGGATTACCTGCGTTACATCCCACAGCCAACGGTGTAATTGCTAAGAAGTGAAGCCCCCAGCCGCGATCCGGTTGGGGGCTTCACTTATGTCTGTGCCCTGCGCAGCACGCTTGTCTACTCTTCGAGTTCAAGCTCAAGCTCGGCCTGCACGGCTTCACGAACAAGCGATGCTGCAACTGAACCGTTATAGCCGCGCCGCATCAGCAAATTCATCAACCGACGCTGCTGTGTAGCTGAGTCATAGCGCGCCAGGCTCGGCATCTTCTTTTCAACTAAGAGTCTGGCTCGTTCGTATTCTTCTTCGGGCGTGATCTCGGCTAGCGCATCGACAATCTCTTCGTCGGGAACGCCCTTGCGGCGCAATTCTTGCCGGAGTACTGGCTTAGCAGTGCCACGCGAACGCTGGCGTGAAGCAACAAACATTTGTGCATATTGCGCATCGTCGATTAAACCAAGTTCAGTAAACCGATCAAGAACTTCGTTTGCCACGTTCTCTGGAATGTCACGAGCAAGTAAATCGTCGTAGAGATCCTTACGGGTGCGAGCCATTGCATTGAGTCGGCGCAACACAATGGATCGCGCCATTGCATTTGGGTCTTGGTCCGAACGCGCATCTGCGAGCGAACCCGACTTGGATTCGCTCGCAGATGTTGAGAACTTACGTGCCATGAACGCTTACGCGTCTATCGGATTTGGCTCAACTACTTTTGGGGCCTTGGCTTCTTTTACTTCTGGCACTTCTTCAGCCTTCACACCGATACCGAGTTCGGCCTTCAATCGGCGCTCGATTTCATCAGTGAGATCAGCGTTATCGAGCAGGAAGGTTCGGGCATTTTCCTTACCCTGACCAAGTTGCTCACCTTCATAGGTGTACCAAGCGCCAGCCTTCTTCACGATGCCCTTATCAACACCCATATCGATGAGTGAGCCTTCGCGTGAGATACCGACACCGTAAAGAATGTCGAATTCTGCTTGCTTGAACGGTGGCGCCACCTTGTTCTTGACAACCTTGACGCGAGTGCGGTTACCGACAGCTTCGGTGCCACCCTTCAAGGTTTCAATACGACGAATGTCTAGACGAACTGAGGCGTAGAACTTCAATGCCTTGCCACCAGTGGTGACTTCTGGTGAACCGAACATCACGCCAATCTTTTCGCGCAACTGATTAATGAAGATCATCGTGGTGTTGGTGTTGCTGAGCGCGCCGGCCATCTTGCGAAGTGCCTGGCTCATCAAGCGTGCTTGCAGGCCAACATGGCTATCGCCCATTTCGCCTTCAATTTCAGCACGAGGAACAAGTGCTGCCACAGAGTCAATGACAATGAGGTCAATGGCACCAGAGCGCACCAAGGTGTCAGCAATTTCTAGGCCTTGCTCACCGGTGTCTGGCTGGGAGACATAAAGCGCATCGAGATCGATACCAAGGCTCTTGGCGTATTCAGGGTCAAGGGCATGTTCAGCATCAATGATGGCTGCAATGCCGCCCGCTGCCTGAACGTTGGCAATGGCGTGCAGAGCCAAGGTGGTCTTACCGGAGGATTCTGGGCCGTAGATCTCGATGATGCGGCCACGTGGGTAGCCACCAATGCCAAGGGCAAGGTCTAGGGCGATGGAGCCTGTAGGGATCACATCAATTGGGTCGCGGCCTTCGTCTCCGAGGCGCATTAAAGAACCCTTGCCGAACTGACGCTCAATTTGAGCCAATGCGGTTTCTAGTGCCTTCTCACGGTCATTCGCGGCCATGTCTTACTCCCTTGTCTGGTGTTCGTTGATTCGATTGAACCTAGAGCGACCCTCTGACAATTCCCCTGAATCTCACCCGGGCCGCGGAGCCCTTGTGGATGAAAACCAGCTGAACTGACGTGAGTGAAACTACATCGAACACCTGTTCGAACAGTGGCGACACGCCGCGATGGTGAACGGCATATTTATTACGCGGTGCTTTTTAGCTATTCACCTTTTGCTGGCGAAAAGGCCGCCCAAGCAACCACCATCACCACACCGGCGAAGATCCACATCCCCCAGGATGGCCAAAAATTCTGCTCGTCGGCCCCAAGCAGGTACCAAATGCCGATCGAGATAGCCCAGAGCACCAGCACTAACGCGGCGATCTTTTTAATGGAGCGCTGAGCCCACAACTTGGTCTCAGGTGAAACTCGTAGTTCTTCGTTTGCCATGACCTGAGTTTATCCGGAAACCGCCAATTCCCTATGCCTCTCACTGCATCACATCACTTGACTAACGTTGGTCAAGCGATAAGACTGTAGCGATGAGCACCATGGTGAACGTTTATGAGGCGAAGTCTCGTCTCTCGGCTTTGCTGAATGAAGTTGAGGCTGGGTCATCGGTTGTCATCGCACGTGCAGGCCGTCCAGTTGCCCGCTTGATCCCATTCGAGCCAGAACAACGCAAGCCTCGAGTTCCTGGAACGATGGCCGGCAAGATTTGGCTGTCACCTGATTTTGATGCGATCGACGAAGAAATCATCCAGGATTTTCTAGAGTCATGACAGTTTTCGTTCTCGACACTCACGTGCTGCTTTGGTGGCTCACTGGCGAACCACTTACTCCTGCGGCAACGGCGGCCATTATCGATCCCAGTAACGATGTCTATGTCTCAGTCGTCACCGGCTGGGAAATAGCGATAAAAAGTTCCCAAGGAAAACTCACCATAGACGGCGAGCTCACCGAAGACATCTACGCCAATGGCTTCGATTTTCTGCCAATCCGTTGGAGCCATGCCAGCCAAGTGGGCGCACTTCCCAGCCATCACCGCGATCCCTTTGATCGCATGCTCATTGCTCAATGCCAAAGCGAGGGGTTCACTCTTATTTCCCGTGATTTGGAGATCGCAAAGTACGAGGTAGACCTGCTGGTTGCCTAAGGAGGCGCGCAAGCAAGCTTTACGGCAGCCAGCCACTAAGTTTGTCCTCATGTCCAAGGTCTTAACTTCATTGCCAGTCGGCGAACGCGTCGGAATCGCCTTTTCTGGAGGCCTCGATACCTCCATCGCCGTAGCGTGGATGCGCGAGAAGGGGGCGATCCCTTTCACGTACACAGCCGACCTTGGTCAACCAGATGAGCCTGACATTGATTCAGTTCCAAGTCGCGCAATGGCCTACGGAGCAGAAGGCGCTCGCTTAGTTGACTGCCGCACCCCGCTCGTTGAAGAAGGTCTAGCTGCCCTTGCTTGCGGCGCTTTCCATATCCGCTCAGGTGGTCGTCAATATTTCAACACCACTCCCCTAGGTCGCGCGGTAACCGGCACCCTGCTTGTGCGCGCCATGCAAGAAGACAACGTCTCGATCTGGGGCGACGGGTCAACATACAAAGGCAATGACATCGAACGGTTTTACCGTTATGGACTTCTTGCCAACCCCGCATTGCGTATCTACAAGCCTTGGCTTGACCAAGACTTTGTTGATGAACTTGGCGGCCGCAAGGAAATGTCTGAGTGGATGAATTCGCGCAACCTTGAATATCGCGCGAGTGTCGAAAAGGCATATTCCACAGACGCCAATATTTGGGGCGCAACTCATGAAGCCAAAGACCTCGAGCACCTCAATGTGTCGATGGAAATCGTTGAACCAATCATGGGCGTGCGCTTTTGGGATCAATCGGTTGCCATCGAACAAGAAGATGTCACCATCACGTTTGTTCAAGGACGCCCAGTTGCCATCAACGGCAAATCCTTTACCGACGCTGTTGCGCTCGTTCTTGAAGCCAACGCCATCGGTGGACGCCACGGCCTAGGTATGGCTGACCAGATTGAAAACCGCATCATTGAAGCCAAGAGTCGCGGAATCTATGAAGCACCCGGTATGGCATTGCTCTTTATTGCATACGAGCGTTTGCTTAGTGCGATCCACAATGAAGACACCGTGGCCAATTACCACGCAGAAGGTCGCCGACTTGGCCGCTTGCTGTACGAAGGCCGCTGGTTGGATCCACAGTCATTGATGCTTCGCGAGTCCCTACAACGCTGGGTTGCTTCTGCAGTTTCAGGCAACGTCACTATTCGCTTACGTCGCGGTGACGACTACACCATCGTTTCAACTGATGGGCCAAACTTTAGTTACCACCCAGACAAGCTCTCGATGGAACGCACTGAAGATGCAGCCTTTGGGCCACTTGATCGCATTGGTCAACTCACCATGCGTAACCTCGACATTGCTGACACGCGTGCCAAGCTTGAAATGTATGCAGCGCAAGGCCAGCTACTTGAAAGCCACACCAATTTGGTTGGCGAACTCACTCCAGGTGGCGCTGCTGCGATCGCATCTGCCGAAGATGAAAGTAATCCTGCTGCGGAGAATTCCCTTGATCGTGCTGCGATGGAAGCTGGAACTGACTAGTTCGTCGCCTCGTCAATGTCAGCATGCAGGCCGTGATCAAGCTTCACTGCTAGCGCTTGTCGAACGCCTGCATCATTACTGGGCAGTTGCATGTTCCTGAAAGTCTTTATTAGGTATTCCGGGTTGCTCTGCCAATCTTCATAGTGCAACACCTGGGCTTGTTGGCTTCCCAAGATTGTGTTGAGATCTTGCGCTGCTTCGACAAGCCAGTCACGGGATTGCGTGAGCGCGGCTATCGGATCTTCGTGATTAGGCCACCAGCCGCTTCGCGCTGCATCTTGGGGCTCGCGCACATTAATGATGTAGGTGATGCCCGGAAACAGTTTGTTCAAGAAGAGCAGGTAGGACAACATCACTTCGTAAGTTTCGAAGTGGCCTGGCTCGTAGCGCACTTCCTTAAAACCCAAAACCGTTGTGTCTTTTCCTGGACGAAAAACGTGCTCAATCACATGCCTGCGCTGGTCTTGAAGAATCTGTACTGGATCAAGTTCAGCTGAACCAAACCATGGATGCGCACGCCGCTTTGCGTGATGTCGATCGGCGGTTTCTGCCATTGCTTGGACATAGGCTTCAAGCCCTCGCAACGCCGAATAATTCTCGCCACGCACTAAAACCCCAGGTAGGGCATTAAGCGCTGCCTGCAAAGCAGTGCTTCCAGTGCGCCCATAGGTCACAACAGTGAGATACCTCAACTCTTGCTGCCGCTTACCAAACATTTACCCAGCCTAGAGTGCCGGTTAGACGCTCTTTCGCTCGCGCGGGTTCCCCTGACTGTTTGTGAGTAAATATGTTTGTTTTGTGAGTAAACCCGTTTGTTTTTAATGAAGAATGCAGTCACACTTAGATCATGCCCGGCCAAAGATCATCCAAGCCTCGTGGGTTATTTCTTACTTCGATCGCAGCAGCAGTGTGTTCGATTACCCTCGTGGCGGCTGCTGGGTTTTCAGGGGCAGTCGGTTTTTCTGCGGCAAATGCGGTTCCTGACGTCAGCACCTCAAGTACTCCATCAGTGAGTCCGACGTTGGATGCGAGTATTCCTCCTGGCCAAGAGCGTTACATCGTGGCCACAACCGAATCCAATACAAGCGCCGCAACAGAAGCAGTCGTTGATGCTGGCGGCTTCATCGTTGCCCAATACCCCAAATCAATTATTGGGTTCGCCGCCACAATGACGCCCGCAGTCGCGGCTGATCTCGCGCGCCAACCCGGCATTGAATATGTTGAACGAGACTCAATCGTGACCACCCAAATTAGGCCACTAGCGACAGCCAACGATGGGGTGAGTGGTGGCGCAGTCATAACCGACCCCGGTTGTTCGACCATCACAATGCCGGCTGGCGATGACCTCAGTAGCGCATCAACAGCTCTTGGATTCACCGCAAACTGGTTTGGTACTGCCTATAGCAAACTCTTCGTCAACAACAATGGCGGCATCGCGTTCGATGATGGTGGCGGCGCCTTCACTGACTACACGCATCACATCGCGACAACGACACGGCCGATCGTGTTAGCGCTCGGTACCGATATTGACACGTCAAGGTCAACCAAAACAGTGACGTACGGCCCACTCACGAACACCATTGGCGGCCATACTGGTTTCTGTGTGAATTACGTGCAGGTCTCGCATTACGGAAGCCTCGCCGCTGCTCCTTACTCAGCACAGATCCTCATTTTGGATCGCTCAGATCGTCGCGCAGGTGACGTAGACATCATCTTCAACTACGACACGATGAGTAGTGCGATGAGCAGTTACGCGCTGGAAATTGGATACGCGAACCCAGCAAACAGATCCACGAGTTTTCGGATGCCAGGTAGCGCGACGCCGTCAACACTTCTTGATGGCGGCTCAGCTGCTCTCACCACGCACAAGACCGACCTTATGGAAGGTGCGCCTGCAGTTTCGGCATACACATCCAAGAACGGTCGCTATGTCTACAGCGTGGTCAACAACGCAGCCCCAACATCTTCGCCAACACCGTCAGCTACTCCCACCGCTACTCCAACAGTCAGTTGCGGTGGCACTCCACCACCCAGCGGCACCCAAGCCTGCGCGCCCTGGGGTCTTGACCGCATTGATCAGCGAACTTCTTCCCTAGACGGACTCTTCACTCCAGCTGGCACTGGAAGTGGAGTACGGGCCTACGTTGTTGACACCGGGGTTTATGCAGCAAACCTTGATTTTGGATCACGAGTATCCAGCGGTTTCACTGCAGTGAACGATGGTCGAGGCACAGATGACTGCAACGGCCATGGAACCCACGTTTCAGGAACTATTGCTGGCACGACATATGGCGTAGCAAAACTCGCCACGATTGTTCCTGTGCGGGTCTTGGACTGCAGTGGCTCTGGAACTACCAGCGGAGTCATCGCCGGACTTGATTGGGTAATTAGCGACCACACATCAGGTCCTGCTGTGGTGAACATGAGTCTTGGTGGCGGTTTCAGTAAGTCACTCAATGATGCAGTTGCTGCAGTCGTAGCCGATGGCGTCACCGTTGTCATAGCTGGCGGAAACAGTAACGCTGATGCATGTTCGGCAAGCCCCGCCAGCGAACCAACCGCGATAACTGTCGGTGCAACTGGCACAAATGATGCACGGGCATCCTTCTCGAACTACGGTTCATGTCTGGATATTTTCGCTCCAGGTGTGAGCATCCTCAGTGCAGGTATTAGCAGCACCACTGCTGCGGCAACAATGTCTGGCACCTCGATGGCTTCCCCGCATGTGGCCGGAGGCGCTGCCGTGTATTTAGCGCTGCACCCATCCGCCACTCCAGCCGAAGTCACTACTTCGCTGCAGACTGCAGGTACGCCGGATGTGGTGACCAATGCCCTTAGTGCGAATAGTCGCCTGTTGTATGTGCGTAGTTTCAGTGCTCAAAGCAGCACCCCAACGTCAAGCGCTACTCCTTCGGCATCAGTTTCGGTTCCAGCGTCTAGCGGCGACAGTGGTGGTGGCGGTGGTGGTGGCGGTGGCGGCGGCGGCGGTGGCGGTGGCGGTGACTCTGCTCCTGTGATCGTGGTTCCAAAACCTGTAGTTATCCCAAGTACGACTCCGACTACTCCAAGCGTTGTCGTGCCTGTTGCACCAACGACTCCTGGGCAAATCGGAATCTTGAGCACAACGCCGACGACAACTTCACTCTTAAAGTCACCTGTGCCCGTGGAAACTTTGGCAGCCAATGGAAAGCTATCGGTGAGGCTGCGGATCATGGCTCCAGCAGTCGGCACGAAGTTGTACTTGAGTCGCAATGGCAAGCTCATCGGTCCGGGAGTTGTTTCAAAGACTGGCACCGTAACATTCGCGGGCGTACCAAACTTGTCAGCGAGTTACATCTTCATCCAAAAGCGCGGCACAGTCACAGTGAAATCACCGACTCCGATAAAGGTTGTCGCTGTTAAAAAGCGCTAAAGATCTGAATGAGCATTTCTTGAACCCGACTCACACTCTCAGCATTACAAGAACCGTCGATTAGCGGCTACTGCACGATAACCGAGTTCGGTGAGCCTGCGAATCACTGGCCACTGCATCACTATTCCTGCGGTTCGCCAAGGCTGACTGCAACTCGTCAAGCACTTCGCTATCGCCGCACCACCTGCAGCGTGATGGTTTCCATCAACCCATTGCACTCGCAGAGAACATTCTTGCGCGGTCAGACTCATGGACTCTAAATCTGCCTTTTGCCAAGCCACGATCACCAGGTCGTTGCGATCATGCTTGCTTAACCAAAGGGCTCGTTTGCGACAAAAATCGCAATCTCCGTCATAGACCAGTGTTGGCATCGACTACCTCAAAATCGAAGGTACTTCGGCACTGGCACACACCGCACGCCAAATTTCGCGAGTGTCTTCGCCTCTGGCGATTGCTTGGATCACTGTGCAGCCAAAAGGCGGAAGAACGAAATCATGAGCCCAAGACGCCGCGTAGACCGAGCCAAAGACCTCATCCATGCGTTCCCAAAAATCAGTGAGGCGCATAGCCCTTAGACAGGAATAGAGATTTTTGAGGCGTGGTCGAAATTCAGTTTCATTGGATCTTCAGCTTCGACGATATGTGTCGTCACCGAGGTGAGGACATCGACGATGGAAACTTCGAGCGCACCACAAATTGCTGCCAAGAGTTCGCTGGATGCTTCTTTTTGTCCACGTTCTACCTCTGAGAGGTAGCCCAATGACACAGCAGCAGCAGCAGAGACGTCACGAAGGGTGCGGCCCTGATCTTGACGGCGGCGACGCAACTCATCCCCAATTACTTCACGTAGGACGATCATGCTGCCTCCTTTCGAACAACGCTGGGCACCTTCTGATTAGCACTCAACCTTGCAGACTGCTAACTGTAACGCACTCGGCATTCAGGATATTCCCCAATGCCACTTTGACGCGCTATGAGGACAAAAGTTCCATAACCAAGGCAATCGCCTCATTGGCCGACTTTTCTCGGATTTGTTCACGATCACCTTCAATTTCCAATAATTTGGTCTTGCTCAGGCCATTTCGAGCGTCATAAACCGCCAGCCACACCGTGCCGGGCGGTTGACCATCCAAACCCTGAGGCCCGGCAACCCCGGTGGTCGCCACCCCAATATCTGCGGAAAGTACGCTGGCCGCGGCTTGGGCCATCGCTGCCGCCACTGCCTCGCTGACCACATGTTCAAGCAGTGCTTGGTCAAGGCCCAGAACTGAGTGCTTGATCTCGGTTGCATAGGCCACGACCCCGCCTCGAAGAACCGCCGAAGCCCCTGGAACCTGAGCCAACGTTGACGCCACCAATCCCGCGGTCAGAGACTCAGCTGTGGCAATTGTGACGCCAAGAGACCGGGCTGTGGCGATGACTTCATCCTGCATGTTTGCTCTAGCCCTTCGAGGCTCGACGCAGCGTTAAGGCCCGCGCTACATAGTTCGCACCAGTAATCAGCGTCAGCATTACGGCGATCGCCATTACCCCGTCTGCAAGCGGACTCCACCAACTCAGGTCTGTGGGCTGATACAAAAACATGCTGATGGCTATGACTTGCGCCAGGGTTTTTGCTTTGCCTCCGCGCGATGCCGCGATGACGCCATGGCGAATCACCCACATCCGCAAGACGGTCACACCAAGTTCCCGCACCAAGATCACGATGGTGATCCACCACGCTAAATCACCAAGCAGAGATAAGCCGATGAGTGCGGTGCCAAT
>JBIIAA010000007.1:0-43978 GCA_044240165.1 Candidatus Nanopelagicales bacterium | reverse complement strand
CATCCACGGGAATGTTGATTGCTCCGGGAATGTGTCCATTCGTGAATTCATCCGAGGTACGAACGTCAACAAGTTGCGCACCATCAGCCAACCGACCTGCCAACTCATGCCACTGGATCGACGTAGTGAATCCGCTCAAAATGTTGTCGGCCATGTAGCCCAGCATGTTCACTGGGTCCTTTGCCGAACCAAAAGGCGGCGCGTAGGCCAGTTCAAGGTCGGCAAGTTCAGGGGCTGTGATTCCTGCACGTATTGCCGTAGCAAGGACATCGATGCGCTTATCCACACCTTCGCGCCCGACCCCCTGGGCTCCAAGAATCTGCCCAGTATCTGGATCAATGAGCAACTTCAACATCATCGATTCAGCGCCTGGGTAGTAGCCCGCGTGTGAGCCGGGATGCGAATGCAGGATGACGCACTTTCTTCCGGCAGCTTTGAGGCGCTTCTCATTCCAACCAGTCGTTGCAACAACTAAGTCGCAGACTTTGACAATTGCGGTTCCGATCGTTGGAACCTCTCGCACCTTGCGGCCCATGATGTGATCAGCCACGACTCGTCCTTGACGATTTGCAATGTTCGCAAGCGGAACCAAAACCGATTCACCGTCGAGCGCATCGCTCTTTTCGGCGGCGTCACCGATCGCATAGATGAAAGCATCTGAGGTGCGATTAAAGGCATCAACAACAATGCCGCCTCGAGGGCCGACTTTCACATCAGCAGCTTTAGCCAATGTCGTGTCTGGGCGCACCCCAATGGCCAAAATGACGAGGTCCGCGTCAATACGTTCCCCATTCGCAAGATTGACGCCAGTTTCATCGACACTTGCAAGCCCAGAACCCAATCGCAAATCAATGCCGTGGTTACGTAACTCATCGGCGACAGGTACTGCCATCTCGGGATCAAGCGGGGCAAGCACTTGATCCATCGCCTCAACAATCGTGGTCTTTATCCCGCGGTGGATGAGGTTCTCAGCAGTCTCCACGCCAATGAAGCCACCGCCGATGACAACTGCATGATTTGGCTTCGCCAACACGGCATTCGTCATCTTGGTGACGTCTTCAATTGTGCGCAGCGTTAATGCCCGCTCGATGCCTGGTAGCGGCGGCACAATCGGTGAAGCGCCAGGGCTCAAAACCAAGTAGTCATACGGCAAGTCATAGAACGAGCCGTCGACCAAATTCTTAATCTTCAACTGCTTGGCAACCCGATCAATGCTGGTCACTTCGTTCAGGATGCGCACATCAAGTCGAAAACGATCGTGCAGACTCTCAGGAGTCTGAAGCAGGAGATCACTTTGTTCTGAAATCACCCCGCCCACGAAGTAGGGCAGGCCGCAGTTTGCATACGAGACATAGCCACTTCGCTCAATCACAATGATTGACGCGGCGGGATCCAAACGACGCAAACGAGTAGCCGCAGACATGCCACCGGCGACCCCACCAATGATCACAATGTTTTTCATATGATCAACATACCCCTAGGGGTATGAATATCAACTTCTTAGCCGAGTCGACTCACATCTCGAACCGCACCGGTATCAGCCGAAGTCACCATCGCGGCATAGGCCATCAGTGCAGGTGAGACCACCCGATCGCGCCCAATCGGCTTAAAGGCATCTTTGCCCAATGCTTCCATTGCAGTTCGACGGCGAGCCAACTCATCGTCAGACACCTCTAAATGAATACGCCGAGCTGGAATATCAATGACGATGGTGTCGCCTTCTTCAATCAGCGCGAGTGTGCCGCCACTGGCTGCTTCCGGAGATACGTGGCCAATGGATAGACCTGAAGTTCCACCGGAGAAGCGACCATCAGTGATAAGAGCACAAGATTTACCCAAGCCCTTGGACTTGATGAAGGTCGTCGGATAGAGCATCTCTTGCATACCAGGACCACCACGTGGTCCTTCATAGCGAACGATCACAGCATCCCCTGCAACCACGCGGTTATTGAGAATTGCCTCCACCGCTTCATCTTGGCTGTGGAAAATTCGCGCTGGTCCAGAGAACGTCAACAACTCCGGATCGACACCTGCAGTTTTAACGATGCAGCCATCCACCGCCAAGTTGCCGAACAACACTGCAAGTCCGCCATCTTGGGAAAATGCATGCGCGACATCGCGAATAACGCCTTCAGAGCGATCAAGATCAACCGTGTCATACCTACGGGCTTGAGAGAACGCGGTCTGTGTCGGAACGCCGCCGGGAGCAGCGCGGAAGAAATCATGCACCGCAGGATCAGACGTCTGAGCAATATCCCACTTTGCGATAGCCATGGCCATCGTTGGCTCGTGAACGGTTGGCAGATCGGTATGTAGAACTCCAGCGCGATCCAGTTCACCCAGAAGCGCCATCACTCCGCCTGCGCGGTGCACATCTTCCATGTGCACGGTTTGAATCGCAGGGGCGACCTTGGAAAGATTCGGCACGCGATGTGACATGCGGTCGATGTCAGCCATCTTGAACGGAACGCCAGCTTCGGTTGCTGCTGCTAGCAAATGCAGCACCGTGTTGGTTGATCCACCCATCGCAATATCAAGGGCGATAGCGTTTTCGAATGCTTCGAAGGTAGCAATGGATCGAGGTAGTACGGACTCATCATCCTGCTCGTAGTAACGCTTCGTGATGTCAACAATCAAGCGGCCAGCGCGAAGGAAAAGTTCCTTGCGATCAGCATGGGTGGCCAGCATCGAACCATTGCCTGGCAAAGAAAGGCCAAGCGCTTCGGTGAGGCAGTTCATCGAGTTTGCGGTGAACATCCCTGAACACGAGCCACACGTTGGGCAAGCAGTGCGCTCCATGCGTGCGACGTCTTCGTCGGAGTTCTTTTCATCTCCCGCTTCAACCATTGCATCAATAAGGTCAACCGAGCGAATGGTGTCGCCCCATTGAACCTTGCCGGCTTCCATCGGCCCGCCGGACACGAACACGACAGGGACATTCAATCGAAGCGCAGCCATCAACATGCCTGGCGTAATTTTGTCGCAGTTGGAAATACACACCATCGCATCAGCAGTGTGTGCATTGACCATGTACTCAACTGAGTCAGCGATCAAGTCGCGACTGGGCAGTGAATACAGCATGCCCGCGTGACCCATGGCGATGCCATCGTCGATCGCGATGGTGTTGAACTCTTTGGCTACGCCGCCAGCAGCCTCAATCTCACGCGCAACCAATTGACCCATGTCTTTGAGGTGCACGTGCCCTGGCACGAACTGCGTGAACGAGTTCACTACCGCGATGATCGGCTTGCCGAAGTCATCGTCACCCATGCCGGTGGCACGCCAAAGAGCGCGAGCGCCAGCCATATTGCGGCCATGGGTTGAGGTGCGGGAGCGATACATCGGCATAGCGGGCCTACCTATCTATCTGATCAAAAGATGAGTGCAACCTTCTAAGGCTAACCGAAGAGCGCTCACCAGAATGGCCCCGCCTGCACTCTTGCCTAGTAACTACCTAGGCTGAAGCCAGAATCCTTCGGCTGACGATAACCGCATGCTTGCTACCCAAGCGGGGATCCAACTCGCCTTGCTCGACTTGCAGATTGAGGTCGCCAACGGTCCGGCTCTCCCCCGGGTGTAGACCGGCTGCACGCAAACTTGAACGAGAAACCGTCAAAACTAGGTGGTCTTCGACTCCATCAGTGAAAACCTGAACCTGTGTTGGCTGCGCTTGGTTCGCCACCAATAGTTGATACAGCAGCCGCTCAACCTTGCTATCAATCGGGCGACTATCGCGCGAAGAGACCAAGGCTTTCACATTTGTTCGTATCCCGAGATCTGCCGCTTCTTCCACCAATGTGCGCATAACTACTGCGAAGGCGCCGTCTCGTTCAGGATCCACTTGGATTGCCGAACGTATTCGGCCATCTTCAACTTCAAGTTTGCTGAGCATCTGAGTATCTAACTCAGCTCCATTTGCTACCTGACCAAGCAAATCTAACGACGACGAAACGGCATCGTCAAGGTGAGCATTCAAGTCTTCAGCGGCAGCTGCGCACGATCGTTCGATGACTTCGAGTTTTCGAACTGCGCGAGTACGGTCAGCAGCTTTTCGATATGCCTTAGCCCCGATAAATGAGACCGTCAAAATTACTGGCAAGACAACGAGTGAGTTCAATAGCGCCAGCGAAACAGACTCGCGGCAGTTCGATGGAAAGCGCATGACCAAGGTGGCACCGCCGTACGCCCAGAGTGCGAGGCCAGCGATTCCAGCCAAGCGTCCGCTCCAAGCCGCGATCACCATCACTGAGAAACCCGAGACAGTAAGAATGGGACTGAACAATCCGCTTTGAGAGCACTGGAATTCAGGCTCCAACGCTAAAATTGGAACACTTGCTGGCACTAAAACTATTAACAGTCCGATCCATGGTTTGACCCGCTTGCGACGCACCACGACCGCTGCCACCATCACGGCACTCGCTAGCCCAAACCAACCGCTCAAATCTGCGAACCCTTGATCAATCGTCATCTCACGTATGAAATAGATGCTTCCGATCACTGTCATTGCAGCGAGAGGCGAAGTTACGAGCAGACGGGCCTTATCAAAGGGAGGAAAACCAAGAAACTCGTTGTCGCTCGCGTGTGATGTGAGGTGAGCAACAGGAATTTCGATCACCGCCTTGCCACGACGATCATCAGCCTCCGAGCGCCAAACGGCGCCTATCTCATCGAGAGCACTATCCAACACGGTATTTCGACCGATGCCAGGTGGACTATTTACTTCTAGTTGGGTGCCGCCGAAGACGCTTATAACAAGTTCTGACTGTGAACTCACCGTGAGCGATAGCGCAATGCTCTTTTCCTCAGCATGCCGAATCACATTTCTTATCAATTCAATGACTGCTGCACGAAGGGTTCGATAAACCTCGGAGTCCATATATAGATCGGGAATAGAACCCTGAATCTCAAGAATGCTTCCCTCGAAGTCAACCTGCGCGACTTCGTTGACTAAATCTTCGGCAGTCGAACCATCAATTGAGTTAAGTGAATTGCGGTTCGATGACGCCTGAACAATCTCGTGCTTTAGTCGACCACGATCAAGGTTTTGAGTGAGTAAGACATATCGAACAGTGTTCAGCACCGACTCATGCACTCTGGTTGCGCCTTGGCGCCAAATGCGCGCGCGTTCTTGTATTTGGAGTGAATGAAGCGTCTCTTGTTCAAGGTGCTCTGTTCGAGCATCTCCTTGCCTTGCTTCAGCTCTCAAGGTATTCCAAGCCCACCAAAGTGCTACTGATCCACCCAAAGATTGAGCAAACACCACCCAACCGCCCAATATCTCTAACGCACCAGGAACCACGATGTGTGCTCCTGATTTCCACGCAACTATCGCGATCAGAGCTGCGACTGGTGTGAGAATGAATCCGATCCGACGAGAGGTAAGAGCGATTAAAAAATAGCCCAACCAACTAGATAAAGTTGCCAGAGCAAGCCAATTCGGTGACGAAAGCGGAGCAACAAAAGCACACGCAAGGAAACACGATTGCCCAATTGGAAAGAGCCATAAAAATCTTCGGTGCCGACTTAGCGCCACCGCTCCGATAAATATAATTGTCCCGATCATGACCAACACATGTTCAACGGTGCTTAAGCGTGGCCATTGATAACGCACAATCAATAAAGTTGTGGTGATCCAGACACAGGTACCAACAATCATGAGCCAACGTCGCGTCGAGAGCAGCGCACCTGTTTCGGTGGCTTCCTTGACCATCTCTTTGACCTTCCAACTTTGGTTTGCAGAGGTTATTCTGTATGGTGCCGGGAGGTAAAAAGTGAACAATACGCCGAGTTTGATCATCCTAGAAGACCATCCACTGGTTCGTGAGGCGCTGACGGAACGCCTTGTCTCCCATTTCAGGGACATTGCAATTATGTATTCCGGTGCAGACATTCAAGAAGCTTTGGCTGTTATGAGTAGCTCTCCAGTGGACTGCGTAATTTTGGATCTAGACCTCAATGACAATCGATCATCACTGGACAACATTCTTGCCTTGACCGAGCATTCAGCCCCTGTGTTAATCGTGAGTGCTCTTGGTGATCCAGCGACAATACGTTCAGCCTTGGCGATGGGCGCTAAAAGTTATGTTTCCAAACAAGCTGAATCTGCAATTTTCATAGAAGCTGTGGTCGCAACATTGCGCGGCGAGGACTACACCTCACCAGAGGTGGCCTCGGCCCTGCTCTCAGCAAAAGGACCTGAAGTCAAACATTCAGATCAGGAGCGACGAGCCATGGTGCTCTATGCCTCAGGGATGAAAATGACGAGCGTTGCTCGCCAAATGGGAATCACGCCAGGCACAGCTGATGAATACATCAAACGGGTGCGCGTTAAATACCGAAAAGCCGGAATCTCAGTATCAACAAAGACTGATCTGTACCGAGTAGCGAAATCAGAAGGCCTTATCCCCTAGGTCCCGTTGCACTCGAATCTTTGCGCTACTCGGACACACCAAGGCGCTCAAGCAACAAGGCTCGGACCTTTGCTGCATCGGCTTGACCCTTGGTTGCCTTCATCACAGCGCCAACAATGGCTCCAGCGGCTTGAATTTTGCCGCTCAGAATCTTTTCGGCAACATCCGGTGAAGCAGCAAGTGCTTCATCGATCGCGGCCAACAGGGCTCCGTCATCACTCACGACAGCCAGACCGCGCGCTTCCACAATTTCGGCAACTGAGCCTTCTTGGGCAATCAGTGCCTCGAAAACCTGCCGGGCCAACTTGTCGTTGAGCGCACCAGAAGCGATGAGTTCTTCAACTTGCTTAATGTCTTCAGGAGTCACGCTGAGTGCCTCGAGTTCTACACCCTGCTCATTTGCAACTCTTAGTAATTCACCCGTCCACCACTTTCGAGCAGCAGCCGAGTCAACTCCAAATTCAATGGTTGCCTCAACGAGTTCAATTGCACCCGCATTGGCAAGCGTTGCTAATTCGAACTCATTGATATTCCACTCACCCATGAGTCGGGTTCGCTTCACCGATGGCATTTCCGGAAGGGCAGCACGCAGTTCTTCAACCCATTCGCGACTTGGTGCAACTGGAAGCAGGTCTGGCTCAGGGAAGTAGCGGTAATCCTCTGCTTCTTCTTTGGATCGGCCACTTGTTGAACGGCCAGTGTCTTCATGGAAGTGTCGAGTTTCTTGAATGACTCGTCCGCCATTGTCCAAAACAGATGCTTGGCGTTCAATTTCGCTTCTCACTGCGCGCTCAACAGATCGCAGTGAGTTCACATTCTTGGTCTCGCTACGGGTTCCCCAACCGTCACCTGGCTTGTTCAGTGACAGGTTTACATCGCAACGCAGCGAGCCCTCTTCCATGCGCACGTCAGAAACACCCAACGCGCGCATCACATCGCGAAGTTCCGCGACATAGGCTTTGGCCACTTCAGGCGCCAATCGGCCGGTTCCATGAACGGTCTTCGTCACGATTTCAATAAGCGGGATGCCGGCTCGGTTGTAATCCACCAGTGAATATTCGGCACCGTGAATGCGACCAGTCGCGCCACCTGAATGCAAGAGCTTGCCGGTGTCCTCTTCCATGTGAACGCGTTCGATTTCAACGCGCACAATCTGAGGACCATCAGGGGTTTGAACAGTGACATCCAAATAGCCGTCAAAACATAACGGCTCGTCGTACTGACTGATCTGGTAGTCCTTGGGCATATCGGGATAGAAGTAGTTCTTACGTGCGAAGCGACACCACTCAGCAATATTGCAGTTCAGCGCCAAACCGATGCGAATAGTGGATTCGACTGCTACGCGGTTTACAACTGGCATCGAACCTGGCAGGCCAAGGCACACTGGGCAAACTTGAGTGTTGGGCTCTGCCCCAAAGTCAGTGGTGCAACCGCACCACATCTTTGAGTTCGTGCCGAGTTCCACGTGGGTCTCGATGCCGATGATGGGTTCGTAGCGAGAGATCGCTTCGTCATATGGCAGGTAGACATCGCCGTTATGGGTCGTGGTCATAGCTCTGGTGCCTCGTCAATCAAAAGGTGACCCCACTTATCGAAGAGCGCTGCTTCCAGCGCACCACCTGCGAGGTAGAGACGGTCATCGGCCATGGCAGGCGCCATGATTTGGAAACCAACGGGCAAGCCATCTTCGGGAGCTAACCCGACGGGTAGTGACATCGCACAGATACCTGCGAGGTTTACCGGAATTGTTGCGACGTCGTTGAGATACATCGCGATCGGATCATCAAGTTTTTCACCGAGTTTGAATGCCGTTGTGGGAGCCGTTGGCGACACCAACACATCAACTTGCTCAAAGGCTGCGTTGAAGTCACGAGTGATGAGCGTGCGAACTTTTTGTGCTTGCCCGTAATACGCGTCGTAGTAACCGCTAGACAATGCATATGTTCCAAGCATGATTCGGCGTTTGACTTCAGGACCAAAGCCGGCTTCACGGGTGATTGACATAACTTGCTCGACGCCGTTAATGCCATCGTCACCTGCACGCAAGCCGTAACGCATGCCGTCGAAGCGAGCTAGGTTGCTTGATGCCTCCGATGGAAGAATGAGGTAGTAAGCACCGAGCGCGTACTCGAAATGCGGGCAGGAAACTTCTATAACTTCAGCACCAAGTCCCTGAAGGATTTCGAGCGCTTCGTTATATCGCTGTGAAACACCTGACTGGTAACCCTCGCCGCCAAGTTCTTTCACCACACCGATTTTCATGCCACGAACATCTGAACGCATGGCAGCTGCCACCACGTCAGGCACTGGAGCATTAATTGAAGTTGAATCCATTGGGTCATGCCCGGCGATCGCTGCATGCAGCAATGCCGTATCAAGCACAGTGCGCCCGCATGGACCAGGCTGATCAAGGGATGAGGCCAAAGCAATCTGGCCATAACGAGAAACGCCACCGTATGTTGGCTTCACTCCAACGGTTCCGGTGACCGACGCCGGTTGCCGAATCGACCCACCTGTGTCAGTGCCAATCGCCAGTGGCACTTCGAAGGCAGCCAGCGCAGCGGCCGAACCGCCACCTGAACCACCAGGAATGCGATCAAGATCCCAAGGATTGTGTGTTGCGCCGTAGGCCGAGTGCTCGGTTGAAGAACCCATTGCGAATTCATCCATGTTGGTCTTACCAAGAATCACGATGTCTGCCGCACGAAGGCGCTGCACCACAGTTGAGTCATATGGCGGACGCCAGCCTTCAAGGATCTTGGACCCAGCGGTGGTGGGTTCGCCCTTCATTGCCAAAACATCTTTGAGACCCAGCGGAACACCGGCCAATGGCCCGAGCTTTATTCCAGCAGTGACCTTGGCGTCTACCGCCTTGGCCTGCGCGAGCGCAGCGTCAGCATTGATATGAAGAAAGGCATGAACCTTCTCGTCAACTGCAGTAATTCGATCTAAGTGAGCCTGCGCCACTTCAACGGCGGACACTTCTTTCGTTGCAATCGCGTTTGCTAGAACGGCCGCTGTTTGACGTGTGAGATCGCTCATCGCTACTCCTCATCCAAAATACGAGGAACGCGAAAACGGTTGTCTTCGGTAGCCGGCGCTGCAGCAAGAGCCTCTTCGCGAGTCAGGCTTGGCTTGACCACATCGTCACGAAAAACGTTGACCATCGGAATTGGGTGCGACATGGGTGGGATGTCGTCGGCTGCCACCTCAGAAATCCGCGCTACCGACTGCAGAATCAGATCAAGTTGCTCTGAATAGTGGTCGAGCTCAGATTCGGTGAGTTCTAGGCGAGCCAGCCGGCCTAGGTGCGCAACATCTTCCCTGCTGATCGAGGTCATTACTCAATCTTATTCAGGGCCGCTTCCTTATTCAGTGCCGCATCAAGCCCATCCTCCAGCAAGACTTCGAAACTGGCCGATCCCAGCACCGGGATACCAAGGCTGAGCGCTTTATCGAGCTTTGAACCGGCATTTTCGCCGGCCACCAACAACGACGTCTTCTTGGAAACCGAACCAGTGACCTTGGCCCCAAGAGCTGCAGCGGCTGCCTCCGCGCCCTCTCGAGTGAATCCCTCAACAGTTCCGGTGATCACTAAGACCAGCCCATCAAGCGGAGTCGGACCAGATGCAACATGCTCGTCAACCATGCGCACGCCAGCCTCGCGCCATTTTCGAATGACCTCTTGATGCCATTCTTCGGAGAACCACTCGGCTATGGCGTCGGCGGTTATCTGACCGATGCCCTCGACTTCGGCAAGTTCTTGGGCTGAGGCTGCCTGCAGTGCATCGATGCTGCTGAAGACTTTCGTGATCGCCTGGGCGGTCGGCGGGCCAACATGTCGAATAGATAGAGCCACGAGCACCCGCCACAAGGGCTGTGACTTAGCTATTTCAAGTTGTTCAAGAATCGACTTGGCATTCTCACTGAGTTTCTTGTCCGCATCCTTCGTGAAGTAGCCGCTCGTAAGAAAGTCTGCTTCGGTGAGGTTGAACAAATCACCCTCATCTTGAACAAGGCCTGACTTCGCCATTGCAATAGCCGACTTCTCCCCGAGTCCTTCAACATCCAACGCCTTGCGGCTACCGATATTTGCCAGTCGCTCAATTAACTGACCTGAACAACTTCGCGCATTAGGACAACGCAAGTCCTTGTCGCCTTCTGTTTCTGGCTTCAGTTCAGTACCACAATCAGGACAATGCGTCGGCATAACAAACGGGCGCTCATCCCCTGTGCGCAACTCAATAACTGGACCCAGAACTTCAGGAATTACATCGCCAGCTTTGCGAAGAAAGACCATGTCGCCGATGAGAACACCCTTGCGCTGCACTTCAAATCCGTTGTGCAACGTCGCCATTGCAACCATGGATCCAGCGACCTTGACTGGTTCCATCACTGCGAAGGGAGTCACCCGGCCGGTGCGACCAACATTGACTTGAATATCGAGCAAGCGAGTACGCACAACCTCTGGCGGGTACTTATAGGCGATAGCCCATCGTGGTGCGCGCGAAGTTTCACCAAGCTCAGACTGCTTATCGATCTCATCGACTTTAATGACGATGCCATCTATTTCATGTGCGACATCATGGCGATGTTCGCCATAGAAAGCGATGAATTCGCGCGCTCCTTTGGCGTCTGGGTGCACCCGAAAGTGTTCGCTCGTAGGAAGCCCCAACTTGGCGAGCACCTCGTATGCCTGACTTTGCTTCGTGACTTCAAGCCCAGTCACCACACCAATGCCGTGCAAAGTGAGCTCAAGTTGCCGTAATCGATTCACTGAACGATCAAGATCCTGCTGCAAGGTGACAACCCGAGCCAACTGCCTTTCTGTCGTTGCTGAATCGCGAACCTCAGCAACATCCTGCTCGCGCTTGTCGATTCTTTGGCGCAGACTTCCAGCCGCGGCGTTTCTTGGATTAGCGAAAAGCGCTAGCCCTTGTTCTGCCTGCTCACTGTTGAGTTGATCAAATGCAGCATTCGTGAAGAAGACTTCGCCGCGCACCTCAATGAGTTCAGGTAGTGCCATGCCGTCGGCAGCGATAAGACGTTGCGGAATGGCTGGAATAAAACGCGCGTTGTAGGTGACGTCTTCTCCAACGCGACCATCACCTCGCGTTGCAACCGAACGCAGTTTCCCGTTTTCATACACAGCATCGATTGCAAGACCATCAATTTTCAATTCACATAGCAAACTTGGCATTTCGCCAAGTGACTTTTCAGTTCTGGTAAACCAAGCATCGAGCTCTTCATCGCTGAACACATTGTCTAAGGAATACATTCGCTGCAAATGCTCAACGGGAGTGAACATGTCACTAGCGGCTCCACCGACGGCCATTGTCGGTGAGTCCTGAGTTTGCAAAATTGGAAACTCTGTTTCAAGTTGCGTGAGTTCTTGGAACAACTTGTCATATTCGAGATCGTCAAGGGTTGGCTTATCGTGTTCGTAATACGCCTGCCTCGCATCTTCAATGAGCGTGACGAGTTCGGACCAACGAATATGAATAGCCGAGGGAACTTCACTCATGAGAGTCCTCGTTCCTCAGCACTCGCCCAGCCCGTACCGCGGTGTCATAGGCGGCGCGCGCCTGCGTCCAATTGGCACCTGCGCAGCCACATGTGGGAGTGATGACCACCGATGCCATGTGCTCAGGATTCTCTAATCCCAAATGATGCGCAAGAGTTCGCAAAGGCTCACTGGCTGTTGCGTCACCCATTCTTCGTTCACCCATAGCCAAGGGACTAAAACATCCTGCGAACAAGCCGATCCCCTGCTCCCAAGCTTCCCCCATTGCATCCTCGTCAATGCGGCCTAGCGTCAAATCAATACTTACGAATTGCGCATCAGAATTTGCCAGTACTCGAATTGGCGGTTTCGCAGCGCAGCAGTGAACGCCGCTGAAAACTCCGGGAACAGCCGTCAAGATCTGGCGCAAAGCATCTTGCACAATCGGCGGATCAACAGGACTGAAACGCGATAAACCACTCACGCTGCCAATCGTGCCATCTAGCACTTCGTTGAGTCCTGGTTCATCTACCTGCAGGACAACTGATGCTCTAGGGAATCGACGTTGTAGATCTTCGATATGTACCCTTGCCGCTTCAGCAAGTGCGCCCGCTAACTCACGACAAGCGCCAACATCTCGCAACATGCGTTCGCCTCCTGCAAGTTCAACACTTGCAGCCATCGTCCAGGGGCCCACTATTTGCGTCTTTATCGGACCTTCATAGTCCTGACCGAATTCTTCAATCGCGTCTAGGTCTTCGCCGATCCAAGAAATTGACCGTTTCATTACGCGGCTAATGCCGTCAGTTAAGCGCCAGCCGTCTGCAGATGTCTCTAGCCCAAAATCAGCACTGATGGCGTGCAGGAGACCACCCGTTCGCCCGATGAGATCACCACCTGGGCCTCTGTTGGGAAGTTCAGCAACGTGCAGGAAGTCTGGAACGCCACTCACAATCAAGCGAGCTGCATTGCGCGCATGATCACCGGGTAATGAACCTACGCCCGTGGCCGCCCCCAGTTCCCAGGGGAAAATCACGCGCGAACAACCCTGCGCGTTCGTTCGACTGTGGCGGATCCAATAACTCGCGTGCCTTCGAAAAGTACGATTCCCTGACCCGTGGCTAAACCTCGGATGTTTTCTTGCAGGTCAACTACGAGCTCTTCCCCAACCATTTGCGCAGTTGCCGGCACCGGCTCACCGTGAGCTCGAACCTGCGCATGGCATTGCACGGGTTGATCTGTGATGGGCGCATTAGTCCAGGTCGGGCGAACCCCGATGATTTGATCAACATCTAGAAGCGCAGGTGAGCCGACGAAAACCTTGCGAGCTTTTATGTCGACATCCACGACGTAGCGTGGCTTGCCATCGGTAGCAGGAACTCGCAGATCGAGTCCACGTCGCTGGCCGATGGTGTAACCAAAAGCACCCTCATGTTCGGCTATTACATTGCCGGTCTCGACATCAATAATTTCACCTGGCTGATCGCCTAACTTGCGACGCAGGAATGCTGCAGTGTCACCATCAGGGATGAAACAAATGTCATGGCTGTCTGGTTTTTTGGCCGTGAGCAAACCTCTACTCTCCGCTTCAATGCGGACCTGACCCTTGGTGTCACAGCCCAGCGGGAACAACGCATGCTTCAACTGCCACGGCTCAAGCATGCCAAGCACATAGGACTGATCTTTTTCAGGATCAATTGCCCGATGGAGTTCTTTGCCTTGCGGACCCTCAAAGATCTGGGCGTAATGCCCCGTAGCAACGGCATCAAAGCCAAGGTCAAGTGCGCGATCAAGTAACGCCAGAAACTTAATCTTCTCGTTACAACGCAGACATGGATTTGGCGTGTTACCAGCGCTGTATTCCTCCAAGAAGTTATTCATTACTTCTTCTTGGAATTGCTCGGAGAGATCCCATACATAAAAAGGAATATCAAGTTTGTCTGCTACCCGGCGAGCATCTCGTGCGTCATCGAGCGTGCAACATCCGCGTGATCCAGGAACACTCGAAGTCTTTGAAAGCGCAAGGTGCACACCGGTAACTTCGTAACCCGCATCAACCATGCGAGCGGCCATGACCGATGAGTCAACGCCACCTGACATTGCTGCTAGAACTTTCATGCGCGACTCCGAACTGATCCTGCACGACTGGCACGTTCAACTACGCCCGGAAGTACCTCGATTAATCGATCAACATCTGCGCTAATGCTGTCTCGTCCCAGACTAAACCGAAGGGATCCTCTGGATGCTTTCGGTTCTGCCCCCATTGCAAGAAGTACGTGACTTGGCTCAGGTATTCCTGCGGTGCAAGCCGACCCGGTTGAGCAATCGATTCCGGCAGCATCAAGGAGCAAGAGCAAGGCATCACCTTCACAGTTCGCGAAAGTGAAATGCGCATTGGCCGGCAGTCGTGAACTTCCGATTAAGTCAGGCTCACCATTGAGTTGTGCTGCTGGCACTTCCGCAAGAACTCTTGCGATGAGGTCATTGCGCAAGCCTTGAACTCGCTGAGCGAAATCACGCTGATTCTTCACCGCTGACTGCACCGCAACTGCGAAGCCGGCGATTCCAGCGGCATCAAGTGTTCCCGAACGAATCTCACGCTCATGTCCGCCACCATGCAAAATTGGCGTCGGCTTGGTATCGGGATCAAGAATGAGCGCACCGACTCCGAAGGGTCCGCCAACTTTATGCGCGGTGACCGTCACTGCAGTTGCGCCTAACTCACCGAGATTCATCGGAAGTTGCCCTAGAACTTGTACGGCATCGGTGTGGAAGGCAACTCCATAGGAGCGACACAGCGCGGCCAACTCAAACACCGGCTGCACCGTGCCAACTTCGTTATTGGCCCACATGATGGTGACTACGGCAATATCTCCAGAAGCCAGACTTGCATTAACTTCTTCCAAGTCCACTCGACCAACGGAGTCAACACCGACCCACAAAACCTTGGCCTGTTCATGCTCGCCAAGCCATTTGACTGGATCCAGCACCGCGTGATGTTCGATCGCTGAAGCAATCACGCCTGACTTACCGTGTGCTTCACCTGCCCAGAACAAACCTTTGACAGCGAGATTGTCGGCCTCTGTGCCACCACTTGTGAAAATGACCGCGCTTGGTCGGGTCACCAGATCTGCAGCGATGCTTTCGCGAGCTTCCTCGACAATGCGGCGCGTGCGGCGCCCTGAATCGTGAAGTGACGATGGGTTACCCACGAGCTGGCTCACTTCTAGCCATCGCTCACGTACTTCTGGAAGCATGCGCGTGGTAGCCGCATGATCCAAATAGCTACGGTCAGTCACAAACAACGATGGTACTGCCCTCTATGTCCTAGCCCGAACGTCCTGCCTTAACTTGTGGCTAACTACCGTCCGGTGAACGTTGCTTTACCCGGTCCATGCTCGATGAAGGAAGCCATGCCTGAGCGGGCATCTTCTGTGGCAAAAAGACCCAGGAAGGACTGGCGTTCGATTTCTAGGCCAGTAGCAATATCCACTTCCAGCCCTCGATTGATAGCCCGTTTGGCGGACTGCATGGCAATACGAGGTCCGCGGGCTAGCTGCTGAGCCCAAGCAAGTGCCCGATCAAAGACCTCTGCTGATGGCACAACGACGTCAACAAGTCCGATCTCTAGGCACTCTTGAGCATCAACGAAACGCCCCGAGAAGATGAGGTCCTTCGCCTTGGCTACACCGATGAGCCGAGGTAGCCGTTGAGTGCCGCCCGCTCCGGGGATGATGCCTAGCTGGATCTCTGGTTGACCCATCTTGGCGTTTTCTGCAGCTACTCGAAAATCACAAGCCAGCGCGAGCTCGCAGCCGCCACCAAGCGCAAATCCGGTGATCGCCGCAATCGTTGGTTGGGAAATATTGGCCACTGCGCTGAAAATTTCTTGCAATCGAAGCGAAACTTCAATCATGTCTTGATAGGGCAGATCTGCCATTTCCTTGACGTCGGCACCGGCCGCGAACACTCGCTCCCCGCCATAAATCACGACTGCACTGATGTCGACTCGGCCGGAAATCTCGACGGCTAGCTCGCCAATTTCGCGTTGCATCGTCGTGTTTAAGGCATTCATAGGCGGACGCTTCAGCGTGATGATTGCAACGTCGTCACGAACTTCAAGATTTACAAACTCAGGCATGGCTTCTCCAGTGGACATTTGATTGTGGAACGAGCCTATCGGCGAAACAGCTGAACGTTTTCCCTGTTAGCGTTGATGAATGCCTATGACTCACGCTAATCGGTGGGACCCCCTAGGCGTACGCCCTGATGGTGCAGGTGGGGCCTTTGTGGCCCTGTGGGCCCAAGGAGCAAGCCGAGCATTCTTATGCCTCTTTGACGAAGCTGGCACGGAACGCCAAATTGAGCTCGTTGAGCGGGTTTTTAATGTCTTCAACGCCCATATCCCTGATTTTCCGGTTGGTACCCACTACGGCTTCCGGGTCCACGGTGATTGGAATCCAGCAGTCGGGCATCGATGGAATCCCAATAAGTTGCTCATCGATCCATATGCGAAAGCCATCGATGGCGCATTGAGTCTTAACCCGGCAGTCAACGGTCACGTTGGCCGAGACGATCTGGCCTTCAGTATCGAAGACTCAGCGCCTTATGTGCCTAAATCAGTTCTTGTCGACACTTCCTTTGACTGGGGAAATGACCAGCATCCCGACACACCCTGGGGTGACACCGTTATTTATGAAGCTCATGTCAAAGGGCTCACCAAAACCCATCCGAGCGTTCCCGAACATCAACAGGGCACATATGCCGGACTAGCCCATCCCGCAATTGTTGAACATCTACAGGCTTGCGGCATCACCGCCATCGAACTCTTACCCACCCACCACTTTGTTGACGAACTTCACCTAATGGAACTCGGACTGACGAACTACTGGGGTTACAACTCGATTGGTTTCTTCGCACCACACGCTGGCTATTCATCTTCTGGCTCACGCGGTCAGCAAGTTATTGAGTTCAAGCAGATGGTGAAGGATCTACACACGTCTGGCATCGAAGTCATCATCGATGTTGTCTACAACCACACAGCCGAAGGCAATGAATTTGGCCCCACGCTAAGTTTTCGTGGCATCGATAACGATGACTATTACCACCTCAGCAATGGTGGGCGGTCGTATGCGGATTACACCGGAACAGGCAACACTTTAAATTTATCAAATCCCCATGTTTTGCAACTTGTTATGGACTCGTTGCGTTATTGGGTCACCGAGATGCATGTGGATGGATTTCGCTTCGATCTTGCTTCTGCACTTGCTCGTTCTATGCACGATGTCGACATGCTCGGCACGTTCATGTCGACCCTGCAACAGGATCCCATTCTTCGTCGAGTAAAACTCATCGCCGAGCCTTGGGATATTGGCCCTGGTGGATATCAGGTTGGCGAGTTCCCACCACTTTGGACAGAGTGGAACGACAAATACCGAGACTGTCTTCGCGACTGGTGGCGAGGCTCAAAAGGCATTGAAGAAGTCGGCTGGCGACTCACCGGTTCCGCTGATTTATACGGCGCCGAAGGTCGACGTCCTTTCGCTTCAATCAATTTTCTTACAGCTCACGACGGATTCACGATGCGAGATCTCGTTACCTATGAACGTAAACACAACCTAGCTAACGGCGAAGACGACCGCGATGGAACAGATAACAATCGATCCAGAAATTACGGAATCGAGGGCGAAACAGACGACCCAGAAATTAATGCGCTTCGAGTGCGCCAACTACGAAACATGTTCGCAACTCTTGCATTTTCAACGGGTGTACCGATGATTACCGCCGGCGATGAATTCGGACGAACCCAGTACGGAAACAACAATGCCTACTGTCAGGACAACGAAATATCTTGGGTCAACTGGGACCTTAGCCAAGAGCAATGGGATCTCTTGAGTTTTAATCAGCGAGCGATGCAATTGCGCCACAAGTACCGCGCCTTTCGCCAGCGCTACCACTTTGACGGAAAACCGCTGCGCGAAGGGGGGCCCAAAGATCTGGCATGGATCGCACCCGATGGCAATGACATGTCCCATGACGCGTGGAATGACAACAGTCGAAGGACTTTAGGAATGTTCATCACCGGTGATCTGCCGGAAGCGCCACGCGACCCAAGCTTGCGTGATGCAGCATTTTTACTCATCATGCACGCAGGCGAATCACTACAAGACTTTGTCCTGCCCGGCGCTCCATATGCTGCAACCTATGAAGTTGAACTCGACAGTTCGCTTGGTCTTGAACTTCCAAAGAACCAAGAAATGCAAGCAGGGACCACCTTAACGATGGCCCCCTACAGCTTGCTGCTGCTGCGAGTGAGCAGTGATTAGTCGTTGAACTGCACTGGCTTTTCGCCAGCATGCAATTCAGCGGAAATAACGGGGAGGACTTGAAGTCCCATCTCCAGAGGCGATGCCAATCCCCGGTGATTCGGCAGAATTCGAACGGTGTAACCAAAAGGCCCATTCTGATTGAGGTTCAACTTCAGGGTGAACAACCATCGACTGCCTTCATAGCCTTCGGCTACAGACATCGCGGGAGTCTGCGCGTGAACAATGCGATCATGTGAATCAACTCGTCCGTGAACGACCTGCACCAGCACGTCTTCTGGCCGAAGATCTCCGAGCATCACAAAGGCCCGCACTTCAACTTCTGTTCCAAGATTGACCGTGTCTCCCACGCCTTGAATCTCGACGTGCTCAACATGAGCGTTGCCCCAGGTGCTACGAACATGCGACTTCCAAGCGGCTAACTCCCGCGCCAACGCGTAATTGTCTACGCTCACATCGCGGCCAGCATTTGCTGCTGGTAAGTACAAGGTGTTTACGTAATCTCGCACCATGCGACTGGCAAGCACTTTTGGCCCGAGCGTGCGCAGCGTGTGACGAACCATCCCAATCCAACGCCCAGGAACACCCTGCTCATTGTTCTCATAAAACGTTGGAGCAACTGATCTCTCGATGAGGTCATATAGAGCCGAAGCTTCTAGGTCGTCTCGGTGATCTGCATTCTCAACGCCATCTGCCGTGGGAATAGCCCAACCGTTTTGACCGTCGAACCATTCATCCCACCAGCCATCAAGAATCGACAAGTTGAGAGCACCATTGAGCGCAGCCTTCATGCCAGATGTTCCACTTGCTTCGAGCGGACGAATGGGGTTGTTCAACCAAACGTCACAGCCCGGGTAGAGCAAGGTTGCCATCGCCATGTCGTAATTTGGCAAGAAGACAATGCGGTGGCGCACATCTTCTTCATCAGCGAATCGCACGAGTTCTTGAATCAGCTTCTTTCCGCCGTCGTCAGCGGGGTGTGACTTACCAGCCACGATCAACTGCACAGGTCGCTTCTCGTCGAGAAGCAACGCGCGAAGTCGGTTCTTATCGCGCAGCATCAGAGTGAGGCGCTTATAGGAAGGCACCCGCCGAGCAAAACCAATCGTGAGGATGTCTGGATCCAGAACCCCGTCGATCCACTTGAGCTCTGCCTCACTTGAACCCCGCAGGAGCCAGGATTCACGTAGTCGTTTGCGCGCGTCTTGAATAAGCACCTCGCGAAGTCCGCGCTTCACCGACCAGATTCGCTCATCTGATGCTTCTGAAATCGACTCCCAGCCTTGCTGCTCATTAAGCATGCCGGCGCTATCGGCGTTCAAAGCGAGGTCGCGTATTTCTCGAGACACCCAAGTTGGCGCATGAACACCGTTAGTTATCGAGGTGATCGGAACATCTTCTGGATCAAAACTTGGCCAGAGTCCAGCAAACATTCCACGCGAAACTTGACCGTGCAACAGACTCACGCCATTTGCACGTCCTGCGATTCGCAAACCCATCACTGCCATGTTAAAGACGCTTGGATCGCCGCCTTCATAATCTTCAGTGCCTAGCGCGAGAATGCGATCAACTGGCACTCCTTGCTCTGCGTTGTCTCCACCAAAGGTTTTGGCCACAAGTTCGCGTGGGAATCGGTCAATACCTGCGGGTACAGGAGTGTGGGTAGTGAAGACAGTGCCGGCGCGAACGACTTCGAAAGCCTCGTCGTATGACAAGCCCGAGTCAGACTGAACTAATTCACGAATACGCTCAAGCCCCAAAAAGCCAGCATGACCTTCGTTGGTGTGAAAAACCTCAGGCTCAGGTGTACCTGTAATACGGCAGTACGCACGAAGTGCGCGCACTCCACCGATACCAAGCAACATCTCTTGATACAAACGATGTTCTCCACCACCGCCATACAAACGATCAGTGACATCCCGCTCGGCTGGAGCATTTTCTTCGACATCTGAATCCAACATGAGCAATGGAACGCTACCTACCTGTGCGATCCAGATGTGCGCATGAATTGCTCGTCCGTCATTAAGACCGACCGTGATTTTTGCTGGTGTTCCATCAGTTTCCCGGAGTAGCGTGACCGGACTTCCATCTGGATCACAGACGGGATAGCGCTCAAGCTGCCAACCATCGCGTGACAATGACTGACTGAAATAACCTGCACGATAAAACAGTCCCAGCGCGATGATCGGCACACCAAGATCACTTGCAGTTTTCAAATGATCACCAGCAAGAATGCCGAGTCCACCTGAATACTGCGGAAGCGCCGCTGTCACACCGAACTCTGGCGAGAAATAGGCGATGCCATGAGCTGACTTGTCACCTAGTGACTGATACCAGCGATCGCTCTCCAAATACCCTCGCAAGGCCTGCACTCGTTGGTCTACCCAACCAACGAATCCGTCGTCCGCAGCAAGCTCAACCAGTCGCTCAGCTGACACCTCGCCCAGCAGTCGTACCGGGTCCTCGTCCACCTGTAACCACAACTGCTGATCGATGGCAGCAAAGAGGTCTCTGGTTTCTGGGTCCCAGGACCAATGCAGGTTCAAGCTGAGTTCCTCAAGGGCAACTAAGCGCTGTGGAAGGACAGTGCGGACGGTAAAACGGCGGATGGCTCTCACAAGGAAAACATAGCCGACGTGACAACGCTTACATCACCACCAGCGTCACAACCATGTGAATTTTGGGCAACATTTGGGTACCAAAGGGGCGTATCGGACGTGATTCACGCTGCAAACTGCCTGAATCACTCGCAGGCCGGTACGGTTTTACTCATGCCCAACCATGGTGGTCATCAGCCAGCGCCCGAGATCGACCTTGTGGCCCCCGCTTGGCTGCCAGCGAACACAACCGTCCCTGCTGAATTAGGCGGACGATTCTCGATCTTGGACGTCTCACCAAGCATCCTTGGTGGGCGCAGGCCCGCGGCAGCAGCTGCTGGTGAAGCCATCCCAGTTCAGGTAACGGCATTTCGCGAAGGGCACGATGCCCTCGGAGTTGAAGTGGTGTTGCACTCGCCTGACGGATTAGAACATTCACGCATTCGCATGCAGCCTAGGAATGACGGGCTAGACACCTGGACAGCAAGCATCCGTCCCGATGCGATGGGTTTATGGACGTTTGATATCGAAGCCTGGGGTGACCCTTGGAGCAGTTGGATCCATCGTGCTGAGATCAAAATTCCGGCGAACATCGATGTTGACCTGGAATGCGAAGAAGGTGCACGTGTTCTAGAACGCGCACTCCCAAATCTTTCTGAAAAAGACCGAGCGATCATTTCATCGGTGATAGTAAAACTCCGCTCACAATTACCTCCACTGGTTCGTCTTGCCGCTGGCTCGGATCTCCAAGTTGCCTCGATCATGTTTCAGCACCCAGTTCGAGAATGGGTCACGGTGAGCGGGCCATGGCCACTGAACGTGCAGCGTCGCCGCGCACTAGTCGGTGCTTGGTACGAAATGTTTCCGCGCAGCGAAGGCGCTGATCTTGCGCTTAAGAAGTCGGGCACTTTTGCCACCGCAATGGAGCGACTCCCTGCAATAGCTGGCATGGGTTTCGACGTGGTCTATGTGCCACCAATTCATCCTGTTGGTGAAGTCAATCGCAAAGGCCCCAACAATACGTTGACTCCTTTGCCAGGAGATCCCGGATCTCCTTGGGCCATTGGATCAAAGCTCGGTGGTCACGATGCTGTGCACCCCGATCTTGGAACCCTCGCGGATTTCGATGCCTTTGTTGCTCGAATTAATGAACTGGGCATGGAATTAGCAATCGATCTTGCATTGCAAGCGGCACCTGATCATCCTTGGGTCGCAGCCCACCCTGAGTGGTTCACCACGAGAGCCGACAACTCCATCGCCTATGCAGAGAATCCGCCAAAGAAATATCAGGACATCTATCCACTCAACTTTGATAACGATCCCGAAGGGCTGTATCAAGAGGTTGAGCGAATCACCCGGTTCTGGGCTGATCGAGGGGTGCGCATTTTTCGGGTCGACAATCCACACACAAAACCAGTGTGGGTGTGGGAACGACTGATTGCCGCCATAAATGCAACAGACCCAGACGTACTCTTTCTCGCTGAGGCATTTACGCGCCGACCGATGATGCAAGCACTGGCAGACGTCGGCTTCCAGCAAAGTTATACCTACTTCACCTGGCGCAATGAGCGCACAGAAATAGAGGAGTACCTCAAGGAGATTGCCGGCCCGTCTGCCTTAGCAATGCGACCAAATCTTTTTACAAACACACCAGACATTCTGAGTGATTACCTACAAACTGGTGGGCCAAAAGCCTTTGCTATTCGCGCCATTCTTGCGGCCATGCTCTCACCAACCTACGGAATTTACAGCGGCTTTGAACTCTACGAACACGTGGCACTGAAGCCAGACAGCGAGGAATACCTCGACACTGAAAAGTTTCAATATCGCCCACGTGATTGGGTAAAGGCTGAGAAACTGGAGATCACTCTCGCTCCGTTATTGACAGCACTAAACACGATTCGTCGAGAACACCCTGCGCTGCAGGACTTACGCTCATTGCGTTTCCACACAAGCGACAATCCGAACATCATTGCCTTCTCAAAAATGGATCAGGACGATTGCGTCCTAGTCGTTGTTAATCTGGACTCCTATACCGAACAGCAAGGAACCATCTGGTGGGATATGCCAGCTGTAGAAATGAACTGGGATGACAGTTTCACCGCTCATGACCTCCTAAATCAAGACTCTTGGACTTGGAACCAGCACGTGTTTATTCGCTTGGCACCATGGGAACGCGTGGCGCACATCATCCATGTTGAAAAGGGGGCTGGCAGTGGTAAGTAATGCAACTACTCGCGTGCCTGCTTCCACTGCCGATCTTGATCGCATTGTCGGCGGCAGCCATCACGATCCTCACACCATTCTTGGACCGCACGCAAACGCTGATTCGGTGACTATTCGAGTCCTGCGACCTCTTGCGGATGCTGTCGTGATTCTCACTCCTACCAGTCGAATTTCCATGACACATGAGCACCGTGGTGTTTGGTTTGCGATTCTTCCCGATCCGCTAATTCCCGCTTACCAGGTTGAAACCACCTACAACGATGAGTCACTAGTGACCGATGACTCTTATCGCTTCTTGCCCACGCTCGGGGAAATTGACCTGCATCTGATCGGCGAAGGACGACACGAAGAATTGTGGACTGTTCTTGGGGCACACGTGCGTAGTTACGAAACTCCTTTCGGTGAAGTTCTTGGTACGTCATTCGCCGCGTGGGCCCCAAGCGCTCAAGGTGTACGCGTGAGTGGAGACTTCAACTTCTGGGATGGCTCGTCACACCCGATGCGATCACTTGGTTCCACGGGAGTTTGGGAATTATTCATTCCTGCAGTGGACAACGGTTCTACCTATAAGTACCAAGTACTCGGTCATGATGGCGTCTGGCGCGATAAGGCAGATCCGATGGCGTACGCCACTGAAATGCCACCAGCTACCGGCTCCAAAGTCTTCACCTCACAACATGTGTGGACGGATCAAGGATGGCTCGATAAACGTGCTGCGTCTGATCCACACCGCAACCCGATCAGTATTTATGAAGTGCATCTTGGCTCCTGGCGCAAAGGGCTGAGCTACCGCGAACTAGCAAAAGAGCTGGTTGCCTACGTACTTGACGCTGGGTTCACACATGTTGAGTTCATGCCTCTGGCTGAACATCCGTACTCACCTTCGTGGGGCTATCACGTCACTTCATACTTCGCCCCTTCCTCTCGCTTTGGCTCACCTGACGATCTTCGATTTCTTATTGATGCGTTGCACTCTGCCAACATCGGAGTAATCGTTGACTGGGTACCGGCGCATTTCGCAACGGACCCTTGGTCCTTGGTGAAATTTGATGGCACGGCTTTGTACGAGCACCCAGACCCAAGGCGAGGTGAACACCCCGACTGGGGTTCGTTCATTTTTAATTACGGACGAACCGAAGTGCGAAACTTTCTCGTCGCAAATGCTGTCTACTGGCTTGAGGAGTATCACGTCGATGGACTTCGAGTCGACGGTGTCGCTTCTATGTTGTATTTGGATTACTCGCGAAAAGATGGCGAGTGGTACCCGAACCAATTTGGCGGCCGCGAAAATCTTGATGCAGTGCAGTTTCTGCAAGAAATGAACGCCACCGTCTACAAACGAGTTCCAGGCGTGATGACGATTGCTGAAGAGTCAACAGCTTGGCCTGGCGTAACTCAGCCAACGTTTAATGGCGGGCTCGGATTTGGATTTAAGTGGAACATGGGCTGGATGCATGACTCACTTGACTACATCAAGCAGGATCCCATCCATCGCCAGTATCACCATAATGAGATGACCTTCTCAATGGTGTACGCCTACAGTGAGCGTTTTATCTTGCCTATTTCCCATGACGAAGTTGTTCATGGCAAAGGCTCGTTGATCGGAAAAATGCCCGGCGATAGGTGGCAGCAGTTAGCTAATCTGCGCGCCTACTTGGGTTTCATGTGGGCCCATCCAGGAAAGAATCTTCTTTTTATGGGCTCTGAATTTGCTCAATCCCAAGAATGGAATAGCGAAAAGAGTCTGGAGTGGTGGCTGCTTGAGTACGCGGAGCACTCGGGCACACTCGGTGCAGTTCGGGATCTCAACCGGATCTATCAAGCGACACCTGCCCTGTGGCAACTCGATGATGAGCCGCGTGGATTCAACTGGATTGATGCCAATGAATCTGCAGTGAATATCTTCACGTGGCTGCGGTGGGATGAGGCCGGTAACTGCGTTGCAGTTGTTATTAATATGTCTCCAAATCCACATCAGAATTACCGAATCTCACTGCCGTTTATCGGTGAATGGGTTGAAATCTTAAACACTGACTCGTTGGCATACGGCGGTTCTGGCATGTGCAATCAAGGCGGGGTGCAGGCACTACCTCTTGCTTGGAACGGTCGACCAGCATCGGCTGACATCGTCGTGCCACCGCTGAGTGCGGTGTACCTATCCTTTGATCGAACCCGAAGCTAACCCGCAGTCAACAAGCGAGTTAGAAAAGAGCACTCGATAGCGCTGCGCGGGCTGGAATCACCGCGGGGTCATCGCCAGCGATCATAAACAATTCAAGGAGTCTGGTTCGCACCCGCGAGCGGTCGTCACCTGCAGTAATTCGTACCATTGCAACGAGGCGACTAAAGGTTGCCGGCCAATTTCCATCGAGTGCATCTGCGTCAGCGAGATCGAGTTGGGCATCAATATCACCTGGTAGCGCGTCTGGTTTGAGCACTGCGCTTTCGGTGCGCCCATAGAGTCCCACCATGGCTAGCCCAGCCTGTGCGTCACTGTCATTTGGAGTCGCCTCTAAAACGATTCGGTATGCAGCCGCTGCGGCCAGCCAGTCTCCTGCTTCGATCGCATCGTAAGCGGCGATAAAGCGAGGGTCGAGCGGTTCTTCCTCTTCAACAATTGCCTCAACTTCGGGTGGTGCACCGACAGTACCGGTCACTCCTTGTTGCGCGGCAACCTTAAGAATTTCTTCAAGAGCCTGCCGAATTTGTGCTTCGGGCGCGGCACCTTGGAACACAAGCCCTGGCTGACCCTTAATCACTGCGAATACAGAAGGTATCGATTGCACCTGAAAAGCTTGGGCAATGCGAGGTTGTGCATCAACGTCAACCTTGGCCAAAATCCAACGCCCCCCGGCTTCAGCCGCAAGTTTCTCCAGGATTGGCGATAACTGCTTGCAGGGCCCACACCAAGTTGCCCAAAGATCCAAGATGACCAGCACCGTTTCAGATTGCTGGATCACCGCTGACTGAAATGTTTCGTCAGTAACGTCGATGATGATGCCTTCAGGTGCGTTGGCCATCGCAGCGGCGGCTTGCTCTTGCTGCTTTCGGGCAGCCGCCAATGCCGCTAGATCTATCGCTCCGCCGCCGGCAAAAGGTGTACTCACCACACCATTCTTACGCATCCCAATAACTGACAAGTCATCTGTCTCATAGAACTACTGAAGTGGTGGGCTGGCACACCACAAGTAACCAGTAATCAACCTAAATCTACGTCCATCACTCAGGGAGATCGCTGTCCCAGTGAAAGATCGCGATGCTATCAACGAAGACTTCGCCTTCTGAAAATTACTCAAACCGGACAAGCACTCGCCGAATAAACCCCCTCCGGGTCTATTCCCCGGGAAAAGAGGACAATAGACGCGTGCATATTTCCGCCAAAGCTGACTACGGTATGCGAGCCCTTCTGGAACTCACTGCCAGTTATGTCGAGAACCCAAAAAAACTCGTCAAAGGTGAAGCGATCAGCAAGGCCCAGAGCATCCCGGTGAAGTTTCTCGAAGGGATTCTGCGTCAGTTGCGCCAATCTGGAATTGTGGCCAGCCAACGTGGGGCTGAAGGCGGCTACCGCCTCGACCGCTCTCCTAACGAGGTCTCCATCGCTGATGTGGTGCGCGCCCTTGATGGTCCGCTTGCTGCCGTGCGCGGCCAGCGCCCAGAAGACGTCGAATATGTCGGTCCTTCTGAGCATTTAAAAGAAGTCTGGGTCGCCTTACGCGCAGCCATGCGCGATGTCCTGGAACACATCACTTTGGCCGATGTGGCTGCAAATAACCTGCCTGCGCCAATCAGCGCTCTACTAGATGAGCCAGGTGCATGGCAGCGTCGCATCGGATAGGGCAAGATGAAGCCCATGGACCCAATTTTTAAGCGCGTAGACCACATTGGCATTGCAGTTCCTGATCTTGACGTAGCGATGAAGTTCTACGAAGAGACCTTTGGAATGAAGGTCATTCACGAAGAAGTCAACGAAGAACAAGGCGTGCGCGAATGCATGGTGGCCGTCGACGGCGGCGGAGCTCAGCTTCAGTTGCTCGCCCCAACCGGACCTGAATCCACGATCGCCAAGTTCATTGATCGCAATGGTCCTGGCATCCAACAAATGGCCTACACGGTGGACGATGTTGAAGTCGCATCAGATGCGCTGCGCGCTCGCGGTATTCGGATGCTCTACGACGCTCCTCGTCGTGGCACTGGCGGCTCTCGGATTAACTTTGCGCACCCCAAGGATTGCGGTGGCGTACTCGTTGAGCTCGTTGAGCCTGCCAAGAATGCCGCTCACTAGCACCACGGAATATGCCCAACGATTTTTCAGCGTTCTTTCACCAACATCAAAGTGAAATTGTCGCTGTTGTCGTAGGCGTACTGGGTGCCCTCGCACTCTTAGCGCTCTTACGCAAAGCCATCAAGTTGTTCGTGGTGCTGGTCATCTGTGCCGCACTCGTAGCAGCTTGGTGGCTTTCGCGTTCGCAAGATGTCTGGTCACAACTTCAGGATTTGCTCCAGATCGCTCAATAGCCCCACATCTCGTACGATGAGGCGTGGCAACTTCCTCTGCGACGATTTTATCGGCGCGCTCTGGTCCAAGAACGCCTTGGCACCTTGACCGCGGTCGTACATCTGGAGAAATGGGCTATCTCCCCGGTCTTGATGGCATTCGCGCCATCGCCGTATTGGGGGTACTGCTCTATCACGCAGACTTAGGGTTCTTACCTGGCGGATTTCTTGGCGTTGATGTTTTTTTTGTGCTGAGCGGTTTCTTGATCACGACTTTGCTACTGGAACAATTTCAGCGCACCGGAACTATTAACTTCAAGACCTTTTATCTCGGTCGAGTGCGACGTTTGTTCCCAGCTCTCATTGCACTTCTTGTAGTCGTCGCGAGTGCATGTGCATTTTTCTACCAGGATGCCGCGAGAAAAACAGCGAGTGACATCGTCGCATCCGCGTTCTACGTTAATAACTGGTGGTACATCGTTGCCGATCAATCATATTTTGATTTCATCGCACGACCACCGCTACTGAAGCACTTGTGGTCCCTCGCAATCGAGGAACAGTTTTACTTTGTGTGGCCACTCGTTGCCTACTTACTGATGCGTACGTGGCACAGACGCGGGGTACTCATCGCCTCCACCGGTTTAGCCCTCGCCTCCACCGGGTGGATGTTTTATCTCGCCGTGCAGCGCGGCTACCCAGAACTCGCAGATCCAAGCAGGGTGTACTTCGGCACCGATTCGCATGCCATGGGTTTGCTTGTAGGTGCAGCACTAGCAAGCGTGTGGCGCCCCGGTCGAGTTAATGCATCGATTAACCGAACCACCAAAGATCTCCTTACTGCCAGCGGCGTTCTCGCACTCTTGGGTCTTCTCGCGTTCTACATATACGTTGGTGAGTTCACTCCGTGGCTGTATCGCGGTGGGTTCTTACTCCTTGCGCTTGTGGTTGCAGGGCTTATCGTTGCTGCCACTCACCCAGGCACAATTTTCGGCAAGATCCTCGGTACACAGCCTTGGCGATATATCGGGCAACGGTCTTATGGGCTGTACCTTTGGCACTGGCCAATTTTCGCAGTTACTCGGCCTGAAATTGATACCCCTCTCGAAGGGCTTCCACTTCTTGCTTTGCGATTGATCCTCACTTTCGCCATCGCTGAACTGAGCTATCGCTACCTAGAAATACCGATTCGCCGAGGTGCGATTGGACGGCTCACAAAACAACTGAAGAGCACTGATCCGACACGCACGTTGGTGCATCGAAAGGTGTGGATCCAATCGATCGCGGTGGGTTCTCTTGCAGTAATCGCCTTTACTTGGATTTCAGTTTCATTGATTTCGTCAGCGCAGAACAGTAAGCCGGCTGCAGATGTCGTTGCGGCCGTTGGCACTGAAAAGCGCGTGCGGATCGATGGGCTGGTTCGTCCCGCCATCATCGGTATCGGCGACTCTGTGATGCTTGGAGCCCGTTCCACCCTCAAAAAGTTCCTACCTGGACTCGCGGTCGATGCTGCAGTTTCGCGTTTTCCAGGCGGCTTCCTAGGACCAATGCGAAGGTATGAGACAAAGGGAACGCTAAGCCCCGTTGTCGTCATTCATCCAGGCACTAACGGAACTCTGACCGAGTCGATGATGCGTGCAATTCTCAATATCGTGGCAACACATCCACGAGTTGTTGTGGTCAACAACAACATGCCGCGCAGTTGGCGTGATTCGAATAATGAGGCAATCTGGAATGTCATTCCTGAATACCCAAACGCCGTGATTGCCAACTGGCGTGGGGCTTCAAAGGACCACCCTGAATATTTCGTCTCTGACCGAATCCACCTCACGAAAAAGGGAGCGCAAGCGTATGCCGCTCTTATTAAACAAGCTATAAACGACACAAACTAAAGGTCGCTCCAGCGTTCCATCGCGCCATCCCAGTTGAGAGGCAGCGGGGCTTTGTCAGGGGCCACTCGCGCAACTATTTCGTTTAACACCACGCGTACGGACTTCTCCCCCACCCACAGGTGTCCCGCACCTGCAATACCTTTCACTTCAGCTTGCGAAATACGAGAAAATCTTTGCACTGCCTCAGGTGGTTGCAGATAGTCATCGTTCTCTGGGACTAAGGCCATGAGTGATAAACCAGAATCCGCCCATCGACCAAGGTCTGACTCCTCAGAAAAGCGCAACGGCGGCGATAACAAAATCGCGCCCATGAGTCCTTGCGATGTTTGTTGCTGAATCGCATGTTTCAAAATAACGTCAGTGCCAAAGGACCAGCCCAACACCCAGGGAGTTGGGAGTTCCTGCTCTTGAACAAATCTAAGTGCCGCGGCTAGATCCAGTCCTTCCGCGTTGCCCTCATCAAATGTTCCTTGACTGGTGCCGGCTGCACTCGTTGTGCCTCGTGTGTTGAATCGAAGTATTGCCAGGTCGGCCAACGCTGGTAGGCGCCAGGCCATCTTGCGCAGCACGTGACTATCCATATAGCCACCAGCAGTGGGTAATGGATGACAACACACAATCGTGGCGGTCGGTTCATGGTCAAGCGGAAGCGCAAGCTCGCCAACCAGTTCCAGACCATCGCTCGTGTGTAACGTGATGTGTTCACGTCGCGCTGGGAGTACTGAGTTTGCAACTATTTCTGGCATGATCGCTCCACTTTAATGACGCGGACCACGGTTATGACGCGCTGCCCAACATGGTTTATGCCAATGGCGACGAGCCTCAACCCCACCCAAACCCTGTGCTGGATAGGTCACAACATGAGGTGTAGCCGGTCGAATCTCGTGATCGCAGCCTGGACATCGATAGGTCTTAGTTGCAGCAGAACCAGTAACTGTCTGCACGATCCAATCTTCACCATGAAAGTTTTCTACATCTCGATAGGTGAAAAAAGCTGGTCGATCTGCGTTGCGTTCGGGCTCTCGACGGTGTTTACGGCCCATGACTAAAACAGTCGCAGACTTGGATCTTGCGTGCCCTTGAGCGCCTCATAGTCTAAAACGACACAACGGATTCCACGATCCTGAGCCAAGGTTCGGGCCTGTGGCTTAATCTCTTGCGCAGCAAAAATGCCAGTTACAGGCGCAATCAGTGGATCGCGATTCAATAACTCCAGATAGCGAGTCAACTGTTCAACTCCATCAATCTCACCGCGGCGTTTGATTTCCACTGCCACTGATCTTCCCTGGTCGTCTTTGCACATCAGGTCCACTGGGCCAATCGCTGTTGGATATTCCCTGCGAACGAGTGACCAATCCTCGCCAAGAATCCCCACGTGGGTTGCCAGCAATACCTGCAGATGCGCTTCAACTCCGTCTTTTTGTAGCCCAGGATCAAGACCTAATTCGTGAGCAGAATCGTGGTGCACCTCATGGATAGTGATGAGTAATTGCTCACCAGCTTTATTCTCGACTAACCACATCGCATGATCCTGCTCAAGATCAGCCTCTCTCTCTTTGAGAGAGCAGGGCGGACTCATCCAGTTCAACGGTTTATACGATCCACCATCAGCATGGATGAGGACTGAACCATCGGCCTTGACCATGATTACCCGAATGGCTGACGGTAGGTGCGCTGTTAGCCGGCCGACGTAATCGACCGTGCACCTCGCTACAACTATTCGCACCCTGTAACCGTACCCGTGTCACTTTCGTCGCTGAGCAGGGTGCACCATTGTCACGTGCCTGCATGGAATGCTTTCTCTTTCGCTTTTGGCCCCATCTTGGCCCTGCTTGGCGTGGGGATACTGATGGCCATTTTGCGATGGGCCTTTTCCCGAGGAAAGTCCGTTATTGCAGCCTCCCCTACACCTGGCACTTCTGAGGAGTACGGCCTGCTCGTTGCGGTCTCTACACCTGGAACGTATATCGAAGGCGAAATTCAACGTCGAAAGCTTGAAGCCGCCGGGTTACGTGCAAATCTCGCACATACGCTAGATGGGCCAAGAGTCATGGTGTGGCCCGCGGATATCAATAAAGCCAAAGCTATTCTTGAGGCCTAACCGCATCCTCTTCAATGCGTGAGATATCGGCACCTAGTCGCTGTAAATCTTGAACAAATTGCGCATACCCGCGATCAATGTGGGAAACCCCGTAAACCGACGTGACACCTTCTGCTACCAAACCGGCAAGTACCAATCCTGCGCCTGCACGAATATCTGTTGCTTCAACGGGGGCGCCAGAAAGTTTGGAACGGCCGCGAACGAGAGCATGGTGTCCGTCAGTACGCACGTCCGCACCGAGTCGAGCCAACTCTTGCACAAACCGAAAGCGTGCTTCAAAGAGATTCTCGGTTACCAATGCGGCCCCATCTGCGATGGCGTTTAAGGCAATGAACTGCGGCTGCAAATCAGTTGGGAATCCTGGATAAGGAAGTGTCACGATGTCTACCGATAGCGGACGCTGGTTCATTGAAACTCGAAAGCCATCATCCAAGATTGTTACGACTGCACCTGCAGTAACTAACTTCTCTAAAGCAATCTGCAAATGCTCCGCTCTGGCGTTGCGAATCGTTATGTCACCCTGAGTAATAGCAGCGGCAACCGCCCACGTACCAGCAACTATTCGATCCGGAACAGTTCGATGCGTAACAGGCTGCAGTTCATCAACACCATCAATAGTTAACGTCGAGGTACCGATGCCCGAAATTTTTGCGCCCATCGCTACAAGCATTGCGCAAATATCAATAATCTCTGGTTCACGTGCGACGTTGTCGATAACAGTAGTTCCAACCGCAGTGACGGCCGCCATAAGAATTGTTTCCGTTGCGCCAACGCTGGGGAAATCTAGATAAACCAAATCCCCGCGAAGTCTTTCCTGTGTTGATGCCAGCAAATATCCATGTTCATTGACTGCATGCGCGCCCAGCTTAATTAATCCTTCAACATGCATATCTAGTCCACGCGAACCAATGTTGTCACCGCCAGGCAACGCAACTTCGGCGGCCCCACAACGTGCAAGCAACGGACCCAGCACACAAATTGAAGCTCGCATCCTGCGCACGAGGTCATAATCAGCGCGGTGGTCAAGAACAGCTGGCACCGAGATCACCACGGTCGAAGTCGACTGATCGTGGGAGACGTCGCAGCCCAATCGGCGAAGCAACTCGGCCATGATTTCTACATCCAGAATGTCTGGCACATCCAGCAACGTGGTGGTGCCTTCAGCCAAGAGCGCTGCAGCCATCAGTTTCAAGACCGAGTTTTTAGCCCCGGTAACGCGGACCTCTCCGACCAGCCGACCACCGCCGACAACTTTGAAGAGTTCCACGGCTTCATCGTAGGAGTTCGATGGACCTTTCCCCAACCTGCCGGTGCATCTTTGCTTAGGGTCCATAAAACTCACTCACGCATGGGCGTAAAGTTGAGCCATGGTGAATTTGACGCGTATTTATACCCGCACAGGCGACGATGGCACGACCTCTCTAGGCGACATGAGCCGCACGGGCAAAAATGACCCGCGCCTTAAGGCCTATGCAGACGTTGACGAAGCCAACTGCGCAATCGGTGTGGCCCTGGCGATGCAGGCTCTTTCGCCAGAAGTCACTGAACTGCTCGTCCGGGTTCAAAATGACCTCTTCGATGTCGGCGCTGATCTTTGCACCCCGGTGATCGACAACCCACCGCATGAGCCATTGCGCGTGACTCAGCCGTACATCGATTACTTAGAACGCTCGTGCGACGACTTCAACTCTCAACTTGAGCCGCTGCGCTCATTTGTGCTCCCTGGCGGAACCGCGGCTTCAGCGCAACTACATGTAGCCCGAACCGTTGTTCGCCGGGCTGAGCGCACCACCTGGGCAGCCCTTGATACCTATCACGGTGGTATGAACCCGATGACCGCCACGTATCTCAATCGTCTCAGCGATCTGCTGTTCATCTTGTCTCGCTTGGCAAATAAGGATGTAGGCGGCGATGTGCTCTGGGTACCCGGAGCCAATCGCGAGTAGCGACTAAAAGCAAAAGGGCCGGGAAAATTCCCGGCCCTTTTGTATGTCTTGATTTAACGGATGGTGCTAGCCAACCCAGCAACGGTGATGCGTGTTTCCGCACGACGGATTGCTGCGTCATCAGGCTCAGGCGTATCTGCTTGCGCACGAGCAAGAGCTGCCTTTGCGCGATCCAGGTCGATATCTTCACCGAGTTCTGCAACCTCGGCCAGAACCTGCACCGAGTTATCTGAAACAGAGAAGAAGCCGCCGTGAATAGCTACCAACAACTTTGTACCATCGGTTTTTTCAATCCGAAGTGGTCCGCCAAGGAGAAGGGCAAGTACTGGCTCATGGCCAGCAAGGATGCCGATCTCGCCCTCTGGTGTTTTGGCAACGATCGACTTGGCTTCGCCACTCCAAAGAGCACGCTCCGCTGAGACGACGCTGACGTTGAGATCTGCCATGACTTACTTCTTTGCCAACTCGGCAGCAGCCTTTTCAACGTCATCGATGCCACCGGCCATGAAGAAGGCCTGCTCTGGAAGGTGGTCGTACACACCTTCAGTGAGTGCCTTGAACGATGAGATGGTCTCTTCGACAGGAACAAACGAACCTGGCTGGCCGGTGAAGGCTTCTGCCACGAACATGTTCTGTGACAAGAAGCGCTGGATGCGACGTGCGCGGCCGACGATGATCTTGTCTTCTTCGGAGAGTTCATCGATACCGAGAATGGCAATGATGTCCTGAAGATCCTTGTACTTCTGAAGGATTTCCTTGACGCGAGCAGCAACTGCGTAATGCTCAGCACCTACATAGCGTGGGTCAAGGATGCGTGAGGTTGAGTCAAGTGGATCCACAGCTGGGTAAATACCAAGCTCGGAGATCGGACGACTCAAGGTGGTGGTTGCATCCAAGTGAGCGAAGGTGGTGGCTGGCGCTGGGTCAGTCAAGTCATCTGCAGGTACGTAAATTGCCTGAAGCGACGTGATCGAGTGACCTCGGGTCGACGTGATTCGCTCCTGCAACTGGCCCATTTCGTCAGCAAGAGTTGGCTGGTAGCCCACTGCGGATGGCATACGGCCGAGCAGAGTGGAGACCTCTGAACCTGCCTGCGTGAAACGGAAGATGTTGTCAATGAACAACAACACGTCCTGCTTTTGCACATCGCGGAAGTACTCAGCCATGGTGAGTGCAGTCAATGCAACACGAAGACGCGTGCCTGGTGGCTCATCCATCTGGCCGAACACAAGTGCGGTCTTTTCAAGAACGCCCGACTCACTCATTTCCAGGAATAGGTCGTTACCTTCACGGGTGCGCTCGCCAACACCGGCGAATACAGAAACACCAGAGAAGTTTTCCGCAACGCGGTAAATCATTTCCTGAATCAAAACGGTCTTGCCTACGCCGGCGCCGCCGAAGAGGCCGATCTTTCCGCCCTTGACGTATGGGGTCAGAAGGTCAATGACCTTGATGCCGGTCCAAAAGACCTCAGTCTTTGATTCAAGCTGATCGAATGCGGGGGCATTGCGGTGGATGCTCCAACGCTCCTTGATGTCCAAGCTTTCGATTGGCACGTCAAGTGGAATACCTAGGGTGTTCCACACGTGACCCTTGGTGACATCGCCAACGGGAACCATGATCGGGTTGCCAGTGTCTTCAACAGCCGAACCACGGACAACGCCGTCAGTTGGCTGCATCGAGATGGCGCGAACCATGTTGTCGCCAATGTGCTGGGCAACTTCAAGAGTCAGCATGCGCTCGCCGCCGCCTTCTTCGCCCGTGTCAAAGGACACGTTGACGTGGAGGGCGTTGTAAAGCGCTGGCATGGCCTCGACTGGGAACTCGACGTCAACAACCGGTCCGGTGACGCGAGCAACGCGGCCCACGCCGGGTGTGGTGGTCTGAGTAGTCATGACGATTCCTTCTCCTAGCTCGCGGCAAGCGCGTCTGCGCCGCCAACGATCTCGCTGATTTCTTGGGTAATCTCGGCCTGACGGGCTTGGTTTGCCTGACGGGTAAGTGTGCGAATGAGTTCTTCTGCGTTATCTGTTGCTGACTTCATTGCACGACGACGTGCTGCATGCTCAGAAGCGGCTGACATCAACAATGCGGAATACACCGAGTGCTGAATGTATGCGGGCAAGAGACCATCAAGCACGGTCTCAGCCTCAGGTTCAAATTCATAGAGCGGGAACGGCAGAGCCGAATCCTTTTCGATGACTTCGTCTACAACTTCTAAAGGCAGCACGCGTCGGATGCGAACTTCCTGACTTCCACTGTTGATGAATTGGGTAAAGACGATGTGGATTTCATCGACGCCACCTTCTTCGATAGGGGTCAAGAAGGCATTCAATAAGTCTTCGCCGATCGCCTTTGCATCTGCATACGTTGGCTGATCAGTGAACCCTGAGTACTCGCCACCAACTGCGCGCTCGCGGAACTTGTAATAAGCCACGCCTTTGCGACCAACGACAAAAGGAATCGAGGTGACGCCGGCTGCACGCAAGTTTGCGTACAGACCCTCGGCTTCACGAAGAGTGTTAGCTGAGTAAGCGCCAGCCAAACCGCGGTCAGCAGTGATAACTAGCACTGCTGCCTTGGAACGATTCTCCGGGTTCGCCATGAGGGGGTGCTTTGACACATCTGATGCGCCCGTCGCTGCAGCGCTGATCGCCTGCGTCAGGTGTTGCAGATACGGCAATGACGCATTAAGGCGCTGCTGCGCCTTCACGATGCGCGATGAAGCAATGAGCTCCATCGCTTTCGTGATCTTCTTGGTCGCCTGCACGGAGCGAATGCGCCGGCGGAAGACTCTTTGTTGAGCACCCATGTGTCTTAGCCCCGAACGGTCCGGGTGATCTGCGCGTGGTCGATCTCTTCATCGGCAACTGCGCGCACTGGCTCGTCATTGACAAGCAAGTGACCAGCGGTCGTGGTGAACTGCTTCTTGAAGTCATCAATCGTGGTCTGGAGAACCGAGATTGAGTCATCAGAGAGATCCGTGGTTGTGCGGATTGCATCAAACACTGCAGGCTTAGTGCGATCCAAGAAGTCCAAGAATTCTTTATCGAAGCGACGAATGTCTTCAAGAGGAACATCGTCAAGATTTCCAGTGGTACCAGACCACACGGAAACAACTTCACGTTCCATTGACTGTGGATCGTACTGAGGCTGCTTGAGCAACTCAACGAGTCGCGAACCGCGGCCAAGCTGCGCCTTTGACGCTGCATCGAGGTCGGAACCGAAGGCTGAGAAAGCTTCGAGTTCACGGAACTGAGCAAGGTCAAGACGCAAACGTCCAGCAACCTTCTTCATCGCCTTTGGCTGTGCAGAGCCGCCAACGCGAGACACCGAGATGCCGACGTTGATTGCAGGGCGAACACCAGAGTTGAAGAGATCTGATTCAAGGAAGCACTGGCCATCGGTGATCGAAATAACGTTGGTCGGAATGTATGCCGAAACGTCGTTCGCCTTGGTTTCGATGATTGGAAGTCCAGTCATCGAACCAGCACCAAGCTCATCGCTGAGCTTTGCGCAGCGCTCGAGTAGACGGGAATGCAAGTAGAAGACGTCGCCTGGGTAAGCCTCGCGGCCTGGTGGACGACGAAGGAGAAGCGAAACTGCGCGGTAGGCCTCAGCCTGCTTTGACAGATCGTCAAACACAATGAGGACGTTCTTGCCCTGGTACATCCAGTGCTGACCAATAGCCGAACCGGTGTATGGAGCCAAGTACTTGAAGCCTGCAGGGTCAGATGCCGGGGAAGCCACGATTGTGGTGTATTCCATCGCACCGTATTCCTCGAGTGCACCCTTCACCGAAGCGATGGTTGAACCCTTTTGGCCGATAGCGACGTAGATGCAGCGCACCTGCTTCTTTGGATCACCAGTCAACCAGTTTTCGCGCTGGTTCAAGATCGTGTCCAAGCAGACCGCAGTCTTGCCGGTCTGACGGTCACCGATGATGAGCTGGCGCTGGCCACGACCGATAGCTGTCATTGCGTCGATTGCCTTAATACCGGTGAGAAGTGGTTCCTTCACTGGCTGGCGTTCAACAACCGTTGGTGCCTGCACTTCGAGTGCACGGCGGCCTTCGGCAACGATCGGACCAAGTCCATCGATTGGTGCGCCGAGTGGATCAACCACGCGACCCATGAACGCGTCACCAACAGGCACGGAGAGGACTTCGCCTGTGCGACGCACAGCCTGGCCTTCTTCTACCTTGGAACCGTCGCCGAGGAGCACGACGCCAATCTCGCGAATGTCAAGGTTGAGTGCGAGACCAAGAAGGCCTCCCTCAAACTCCAGTAGTTCGTTGGTCATCGCAGAGTGGAGACCCTCCACACGTGCAATGCCGTCACCGGTTTCGATGACGCGACCAACTTCTTCTCGGGCGGTTGCGGGCGAGTACGCCGCGACGTTCCGCTCGATCGCATTCCGGATTTCTTCCGGTCGGATCGTCAGCTCCGTCATGGTGACCTTTCTTTCTCGCACCCACGTTTCAGTGGGACGCGCCTTGTACTACTGGGTGTTTGGTCTAAGAACCGAGAACGACTCGGCGGGCTTGCTCAAGCTTGGCAGCGATGGTGCCATCGATGACTTCATCGCCAACCTTGACGTACACGCCACCGAGGACACTTGGATCCACGGCAACGTTTAGACGGACAGAACGTCCCTTTACTCGGCTCAGTACGTCGGCTAAGCGACGTGACTGATCTTCGTTAAGAGGACGAGCTACCCGAACCTCAGCAACCACACGCTCACGCTGGCGAGCAGCAAGGTCGCAAAGATGTTCGATAACCGCATCAATGCGGCGACCGTGGAGATTTCCCACGATGAACGCCAACACTTGCTCGGTTGCAGCAGAGCCACGTCCTGCGAGCAGGTCGTGAACAATTGCCGCTTTGGACTTCGCAGATGTAGCTGGGTTCGTCAGAGCCATCTGAAGATCTGAAGACTCATCGAGTGCCCGACCAAAGCGGAAGATTTCCTCTTCGGTGTCATCGAGTTGCCCGTTAGCATCCGCGATTGCGAAGGCTGCCTGACAAGCGAGTTCTTCAATTGCTAGCACGAGGTCTTTGTCGTTTGACCAACGATCTGCAACGACATCGGCTACGACGTCGGTTGCAAGCGCGCTGACTCGCGAACCAAGAACCTCACGAACAAGGGCATTGCGGGCTGGCGCTGGTTGACCTGAGTCAGCCAATGCGTTGCGCAACTGCTTTTCCCGGCCAAGCAGGTCAGCAACAGAAAAGAGTTCTGCTGCTAAACCGTCAAAGCCCGCGCTACTGCGACGAGCCTCAAGGGCTTCTACTTGGTGGTTCAGCGAACCCCGGCTGGCTCCAAGCATCAGCGAGCCACCTGCTGGTCAAGCTCGTTGATGAAGTCTTCGACGGTCTGACTTACGCGAGCATCGTCGGTAAGCGACACGCCTACGACCTTGCCAGCCAAGCCAACTGCGAGTTCTCCAACTTGGCGGGTGAGTGAAGCGGTGGCTTGGGCACGATCTGCACCAAGTTGGGCTTCAGCAGCCGCCGTTACCGCTTGAGCAGCAGTACGAGCTTCATTTCGAGCTTCCTCGATGATGGCTGTGCGATCAGCCTGTGCTTGCGTACGAATAGCCGAAGCTTCTTCGCGAGCAGAAGCGAGCTGCGCCTTGTACTCCTCGAGCATCTGCTGGGCTTGCGCCTGAGAAGCTTCTGCGCGGAGGATGCCGCCTTCAATGGTGTTGGTGCGCTCCTCGAGCGTCTTCTTGATTGCAGGGAGTGCCAATTTGCCCAGCACACCGAACACAATAAAGAAAGCAACCAGACCGATGATTAATTCATCGACCGGCACGGAAAGAACAGAAGGCATTTCTTCTGCACTGCCCGAGGCGAAAACCGCCACCGAAGCAAAAAGGTTTGTCACGAGGTGACCCCTTCAGGTTGAAACCTGCACTGCTGCAGGTTTGCGAGGACTACTTGCCGTAAACGAAGGGAACGACGAAGCCGATGAGGGCCAACGCCTCTGCAAGGGCGAAGCCCAGCAGCATGTTTTGGCGGATTACGCCGTAAGCCTCAGGTTGGCGGGCGATTGCCTGCACACCTTGGCCGAAGATGATGCCAATACCAATACCGGGACCAATAGCTGCAAGGCCGTAGCCGATTGAGCCGATCGAGCCGGTGACTTCCGCGAGAAGCGACATGTCAGTTCCTTTACTTTGCCTGGCCAGCGGTCGTTCCGCCGGTCTGGGGTCTATGGGGTCAAACTATTTTTTTAGTGTTCTGCCTTCAGCGCACCACTGATGTACACAGCGGTGAGCAGGGTGAAGATATATGCCTGAAGTGCCTGAATCAGCACTTCAAAGCCGGTCAATGCGATGGTGACTGCAAGTGATGCGACCGAACCCAAGATGCCGACCACGCTGGCACTGATCAAGTAGAACGTCGCAACACTAAACGAAGCGATGAGCAAGTGACCGGCGAACATGTTGGCAAACAAACGAACTGAGTGAGTAAAGGGGCGCACGACGATGTTTGAGATGAACTCGATTGGAGCGAGCAATACGTACATCGGAGCAGGCACGCCAGGAGGGAACATCATGTTCTTGAAGAACGGGATGAAACCCTGCCGATAAATACCCAGTGGAACCCAAGTCAAATACACGATGAGTGCAAAAGCCACGGGAATAGCAAACATTGAGGTAACCGGAATCTGCAAGAACGGCACGATTCCGACGAAGTTCATGAGCCAGATGAAGAAGAAGAGTGTGAAGAGGAAGGGCACGAACTTGTCGCCCTCTTTACCCATAGCTTCACGGGCAATTCCGTCACGAATGAAGGTGTAGCCCATTTCGCCAACATTCTGAGCACCGCGAGGCACCAATTTTGGCTTGCGGAAGGCGTAAGTGAAGAAAGCCATCAGAACAATTGAAATTCCGATGATCAGGAAGGTCACCTTTGTGGCGTGGATATCCAAGGATCCGATGCTGAACGTCCACACGGCATCAAACTGGAAAATCTCAGCACCGGGCGCAGGAAAACCGCAGCCCGACATCAGGTGGCAGTTAGGCCCACCAGACGCGATCAATACTTCAGCCGACAACGCGATCCTCCAGGTACATCATCACGACGACTTGCCGTTCGTGAGATCCATATAACGCTTGTTCTCTTTTGCTAGCCCACCAAAAATCAGGATGTACGACAGTGCCAGGCCGATCATTGCGCCTGTTGCCATCAGTAGTGCCTGATGTCCGATCCACAAAGACAGCAGCCATCCGAGACCGGTGTAAAGAATTAAACCGGCAGCGATCCGACTGGTGATTGTCCAAGCAGAGTCAGCCAATGCTCGCGAATCGTCCAACGAGAGTGACCTTGTTCCAGCGGCTGAACCGTACCACCCATTGCGGGGAGGAAAACGCTTAGGAGCCGTTGTTAGTTTTGCCACATCTTCGGCGCCCTCAAAGTGCGCAGGAATGCTCATGGCTTGACCACCGGATCCACGTAGAGAACCTTAGTTTTTCCGTAGACCCAAACTTCGGCGACGGTCCAGGCAATCGTGCAAGCCACTACGGTCAAGGCAAACACCTTGGTATTAAAGGCAGTTGTGTCAGCGAACAAAATAATGATGACGAAGAGCACGCCAATTTTTACAAGATATGTCAACAAGGCAACCGTCATGGCCATCTCTGGAGCGTTCTTCATGACTCCGGCGATGACGATCTGACCTACGCTAAAAAAGACGATGACCAGAACAGCACCGAAGAGTGCGCCAATGAATCCTTCAGATCCGGCAAATACGCTGCCAAGAATTACTGCCGCAATGCCAAACATTCCAGTAAGAAAACCCGCGGTACGCAGCACTGGGACACCTGCAGCGCTCGACACGTTGGTGACGTTACAGCACGGAACCTGTCTTGCGAAGGGCGCCTGAGGTGGCCTTGCTCACGCTGGGGCGCTTGACGGCCCAAATGAGTACGGCCAGGCCAAGTGCAAACCCGCCTAGGGCGTACGGCACCGGGACAAAAGCGACAGCTACGGCTGTTCCCGCAATCAGCCCAGTCCAGGCATACATCAAGAAAACGGCCCTCACCTGTGAGTGGCCCATCTCAAGTAACCGATGGTGCAGGTGCTGCTTATCTGGCGAGAACGGATTCTTTCCGGCTCTTGTTCGCCGGATAACGGCCAAAAGTAGGTCAACAAGTGGGATCGCCATCACAGCAAGCGGGATGAGTAGCGGCAGCAGGGTTGGGAGCAGTGCTGGACCGGCGACCACGCTTGGGTCAATCTGGCCGGTCAGGGTGATAGTCGCGGCTGCGAGCAGCAGCCCGAGCAACATCGATCCGGTGTCCCCCATGAAAATTCGGGCACGATAGAAGTTGTGTGGCAGGAACCCAATACTCATGCCAAAGAGCAATGCGGAGACCAATGTTGCCAATGTTGCTCGAGCGATACCCAACTCAACGGATAAGAGGTACGAGTAGGCGAAGAAGGCTCCTGCCGCAACGGCAACGATGCCCGCGGCAAGTCCGTCTAGGCCATCCACGAAGTTCACCGCGTTGATACACACCAACACGATGATGACGGTGAGTAAGACGCTCGTGACTGGGTCGACAACAAAGGTGCCACCAAACGGTAGCCAGATCACCGAAATTCCTTGTGCTGCCATCAAGCCGGCAGCCAGGACTTGTCCAGCAAGTTTCACAGGAGCGTCAAGGCCCCATTTATCATCGATGACACCCAACAGGACAATCACCGTTGCCCCAGAAAGCAGCGCCATTGGGGTGTCTGCTTCACCAAATACCGAACCCATTTTCGGCAATTTGCTCGCCAACAACAATCCAGTCAATAAGCCAAGGAACATAGCCAACCCGCCAAGACGCGGTGTTGGCTCAGCATGGACATCTCGATCACGAACAGCCGCAATGAACCCGAACTTCAGCGCTATCCGCTCAACAACTGGCGTCGTTAAATACGTGACCGCCGCGGCGGCCAACAGGCAGAGCAAATATTCGCGCATATGGCTTTATGGCCGAGCGTAAGCCGGGAATCGACTGGTCAGTTCACTCACACGTTCTGCAATCTCTGCTGACTTAGAACCATCTGCATCGCGCACTGCTTGGCCGATGACTTCGGCGATGATCTTCATCTCTGGGACACCCATGCCCTGTGTAGTCACAGCAGGTGTGCCAACGCGAATACCTGAAGCAATCGCAGGTGGTTGCGGATCGTAAGGAATCGCATTCTTATTCAACGTGATGCGAGCTGCATCGCAACGGGCTTCAGCATCTGTGCCATTGACACCAATGCCCTGAAGGTCAATGAGAGCCAAATGCGTATCGGTACCACCACTTACTGGGCGCATACCTTCTGCCTCAAGGCCAGCAGCGAGCGCTTGAGCATTGGCGATGACCTGCTTGGCGTACGCCTGGTATTCGGGAGAAGCAGCTTCTTTGAGTGCAACGGCTTTGCCCGCTACTGCGTGCATCAGTGGCCCACCTTGCATCATTGGGAACACTGCTTTATCGATTGCTGCTGCATGCTCGGACTTACAAAGAATCATGCCGCCTCGCGGTCCGCGCATAACTTTGTGTGTGGTGAAGCTGACAACATCCGCATAAGGAACTGGGCTTGGAATTGCATTGCCTGCGACTAAGCCGATGAAGTGTGCGGCGTCAACCATCAAGATCGCACCGACTTCGTCAGCGATCGAACGGAACGCAGCAAAATCAATCAACCGTGGGTACGCCGTTGCGCCACAAATGATCATTCTTGGTTTGTGTTGAATCGCAAGTGCGCGCACTTCGTCATAGTCGATGAGTTCAGTGTCCTGGCGCACACCGTAGGAAATAACGTTGAACCACTTGCCAGAAAAATTCACCTTTGAGCCGTGCGTGAGGTGACCACCATGCGGCAGGCTCATTGCAAGAATGGTGTCGCCTGGCTTGGTGAATGCGCCATACACGGCAATGTTTGCACTCGCACCGCTGTGCGGCTGCAAGTTGGCATGCTCTGCTCCAAAGAGCTCCTTCGCCCGAGCGATACCGATGTTTTCCGCGATATCAACCTCCGCGCAGCCGCCGTAATAGCGCTTGCCTGGATAGCCCTCTGCGTATTTATTGCTCAGGACCGAACCCAGAGCAGCCAAGACAGCCGGTGAAGTGAAGTTCTCCGAAGCAATCAGTTGTAGGCCGCTGCGGACGCGCTGCAACTCAGCCAACAAAACGTTAGCAATTTCGGGATCTTCGTGTGCAAGTGCATCGAAGTCAGGTCCCCAGAACGGCGTGGTACTCATGAAACTCCTCGTGAAGGTGAAGATCACAGTCTACGGGGCCTTGTGCGCGACTCCTTAAAGGAACATCAGCGAATTCACCCAAAACCGTCTTATTCATCGATCTCTTGGACTACCTCGCGAAGCAATGTGATGGATAACGCACCAACTCGCAGTATTTTTGGCGTCTCACCAGTCACATCAATCACAGTGCTTGGCAGTTCATCAGAGTTGAGGACTCCTGCGTCCAGTC
>JBIIAA010000006.1:0-44011 GCA_044240165.1 Candidatus Nanopelagicales bacterium | reverse complement strand
TTGTTTGGGGTCCAGACTTAAAACTGGACAACACTGTGCTTCTTCGCACCAAGGTAGCTAAATGATGAGGTCAAAAGTCGCGATAACAACCGTTAGTCTCACTCTGGCCGCGACCTCGTTGATGTTCATTGCAACTCCGTCTTTCGCATCGACAACTCTCGTCAAAGTGATTCCCGTGTTTAAGGTCAGCGATCCAGCCATCGGAGCTGACGGGCTGCTTCCCGCGGCTAACACTTGTGATGGCGCTTCACTGTCACCAGCTCTTAACTTTTCAGGAATCCCAAAAGGCACGAAAAGCGTGACGGTGATCATGCATGGGATTCCAGGCCCAGCCCGTCCAGGAGAAACCGAGCCGAGCACACATGTGTATTGGACGCTCTATAACTTGCCTACCAGCACGAAGGCAATAGTCCAAGGTGCAACTGGCGGCGGAACTCTTGGGCGGAACTTCAAAGACAACTCCCTTGCCTACACGCCCCCCTGTTCTCAGGGCCCAGGACTAAAGAACTACACGATCACCGCGTATGCACTCTCAAGCCGATTGACCATCTCTGCAAATAGCGCGACTCGTGATTCATTAATCCAAGCAATGAAAAATTCAACACTTGCCACTTCCGTACTCAACGTTCATTACGCTCATCCCTAACCTGAAGAAAGAATTGGAATGAAGAAACTCTTGTTGGCCAAAGCTGGTATCGGTGGCCTTGCACTTTTCGCGATCGCATTCACTGTTGTCGGTTTTCCTACGACAACGAATGCCGCTCCCGCTGGTTGCCCTGCTGGGAATTTTCCTGACCTCTCAACATCAGTTGGCGCGGGCACCGGCTACGAGAAGCCAACAATCTCTGCCTCTTGTGCCGGCAATGTGCTCACTGTGAAGTCGAACGGCATGATCAGTTACCCATTCGTTGCCAAGACTCCCAACACATTGAAAGCACAGGATTGGACGTGGACGATCCCCGTATCACCGACCGTCGCAAAATCATCGACGGCAATCAACACCAAGATGGGCACGATCGGATTCACGGTCACCGGCATTCCAATTTATGGTCCGATGGAGGGAGCGCAGCCTGCATCTGAAGCCTTCGGCGATCCGATCTATAACGGCATCTTGGATTCATGTGGCGGTCACACCGGACCTGCAAGTGAGTACCACGATCACTATCTAGGTCTTGATGCGCAATGCAATCTGTCGCAACGCAAAGTTCTTGGCTACGCCCTTGATGGTTTTCCTATTTACAACTCAATTGGCTGCCTCAACGTTACTTGCACGAAGACTGGCAAGTTCAAATCAGGCTATCTACAAACGGCAACGCCAAAAACCAACGCTTGGGGTTCCTACGCATTTAGGAGCAAACAAAAGGGCAATGTTCTCGATGCTTGCAACGGGCGCCTAGAACCTGATGGCTCGTATGGCTATCACGCGACTACGACTTTTCCCTACATCATTGGTTGCTACAAGGGCACGCCAACAACTCAGGCCGGGCGGGCAGCGGGACCGATGCCACCGATGAGTGGGGCTCCCGGCGGACCACCTGCGGGTCAGCAAGGTCCGCCTGGAATGGGTGGCCAGCCAGGGCAGCCAGGACCTCGACCTGCCTAAAAGCTCTCATCCCTCGTCCGGGCATTGAGAATTCCCGTACTTCGGACTATAATTCTGGTCATGACTACGACTTCGTTGGCAACAGTCAAAGCACAGCTATCGGCTTTCGTGGAATCTGTCCACGGCACCCACGAGCGCGTAGTCATTACGCGAAATGGCGAACCGGCAGCCGTCCTCATCTCACCCGATGATCTTGAATCCCTCGAGGAAACAATCGCACTTCTGTCAGATCCTGAAGCGATGGCTGAGATCAATGAAGCCCGCGAAGCAATCGCTCAAGGTGACCTCGTGGATATGTCGAAAATTATGCGCCGTACATCGAAGTGACCTTTCGAATATTGGTCGCTCCGCCTGCTCGCAGAGCTTTAGAGTCGACATTGCCCGAATTTATTGCAGCGGCAGCCTGGGAATTTATTCAAGGCCCGCTGGCAGAAAACCCGCGCCGTGTGGGCAAGCCGCTTAAGGGAGACCTGTCAGGATTTTGGTCTGCCAGACGAGGCGAATACCGGGTTGTCTACGAAATCGACGACGATGTGGTCACGGTAATTATTCTCCGTATCGGTCATCGACGAGATATTTACCGCTAACTTCCTTACCAAGCCATACATATCTTTATCCACCCAAAACTGTGCTGGGCCTAATTTTTTTCACACGCTAACAAGTAAGTGCCGGTCTCAACCTTCTGAGACCGGCACTTACTGAAGTGTTACTTCTTTGGAACGGTAATCGCGCTCGCGCCCGCAGCTTCTTGACGCTTTTCGGCGCGCTTTTCCTTGATCGATTTCGATGGCTTCTTCACGTTCTTCTGATTCGTCTTCTCGCCCATGGGAATTCCCTCACTTGCAGAGTCTGAATGACACCGATTCCTTAACAATACGCCTGCTTGCGCCGAATTCGGGTATCTACCAGCCCCTGGAACTCGGCTAACTCGCTTAACCAGCTCAATCTCAGGTTTTGGGCGCAATACTTATTTTGTATCTCGTAGCGATACACGATACAGTTCTGTGGTGATCGTGAGTTTTCGCCACAAAGGGCTTGAAGCTTTATACGAACGTGACTCGGTGCGGGGAGTGCAAGCCGAACATGCCCCAAAATTACGGCGCGTTTTGTCTGCGCTCGATGTTGCTCAGGGCCCACGCGACTTGGATATCCCAGGATTTCGCACACATAGTTTGTCAGGAAAATTCGCGGATCATTGGTCGATCTGGGTCAATGGAAATTGGCGAGTGACTTTTCGATTTATTGAGAGCGATGTTGAACTCGTCGACTATCAGGACTACCACTAAGGAGTGTGAGCAATATGAAGAATCCCGTACATCCAGGCGCCATCCTGCGCGAAGACGTTCTGGGCGAACTTGGCCTGTCAGTGGTTGAAGCCGCAGAACGCTTAGGTATTTCTCGAGTCGCCTTGAGTCGAGTAATCCATGAACATGCGCGAATCTCACCGAATCTGGCATTAAGGCTTGAGACTGCGGGGGCCGGAACTGCTCGCGCTTGGCTTGCCATGCAAACTGCTCGAGACCTTGCCGATGAACGTGCAGCTGGTCTGCCAAAAGTACGTAAATTGGGGACAGTGGCCTAACTAGACCAAAAACGCTCTCTAATCTGCGAACCACCTGATTTGGCACGCGGCCCAACCCCAGAAAAAAAGAAATCCCGAGACTTCCCATAAGGATGTCTCGAGACTTCGAAGAGTGCGCCCGACAAGATTCGAACTTGTAACCTCTTGATCCGTAGTCAAGTGCTCTATCCGTTGAGCTACGGGCGCGTTCTTTGGAACGAGACGGAAGTCTAGCCTGCTTTCGCCTGACCTCGTGACAGGGTCGATTTCCCCTAGAAAAAGCAGAGACCCCGACCGAAGTCGAGGTCTCTTTCTGGCTGCGGAGACGAGAGGATTTGAACCTCCGAAGGATTTAACTCCTTACCTCATTAGCAGTGAGGCGCACTCGACCGGGCTATGCGACGTCTCCAACGTTCAAGCGCCTAAACCTTATCGGGCACACTTAGGTCTTGTGTACACCACATTGGCTATCGACTGCGGGGGCGGCGGAATCAAGGGTTGCGTCCTTGATGAAGCGGGCACCATGCGCGCTCAGCCAATCCGAGTTCCCACTCCATATCCCTTATCGCCTGAACTCTTTATCCAGACGTTGACTGCACTTGCCAAGCAACTCCCCAAAGCGGATCGCGCCACCATTGGCCTGCCCGGGATGATCCGGCACGGAGTGGTGATTAAAACTCCGCACTACATCACCAAATCCGGCCCAAGAAGCCGCGTGCTGCCGGAGCTTGTCGAGCAGTGGGAAGGCTTTGATGCCCGCACGGCTTTGACGGCTGCGCTTGGCATCCCGTGCAAAGTATTAAATGACGCAGAAGTGCACGCTGCAGGAGTAATCACTGGCCAAGGCCTTGAAGTGGTGCTGACCCTTGGCACTGGGCTTGGTTTCGCGCTCTTTGACGGCGGCCGATTGGCTCCACATCTGGAACTTTCGCAAATCCCAGCAAAACCAGGCGTGGTGTTCGACAACTACATCGGGGAACCTGAACGACGCCGACTTGGCGATGCCCTGTGGTCGCGTCGAGTCGTTCGCCTCGTCGACAGCCTGCGTCCAGTTTTCCAATGGGATCGACTATTTATTGGTGGCGGAAACTCTCGCCACCTCACTCCGACGTCCCTAGCCAGGCTCGGCGACGAAACCGTGATCGTGCCCAACGGAGCAGCGCTCATTGGCGGCGCACGTATCTGGCTACTTGACGCAAAATAGTTCTAACACTTCACAGGTGGGCCCAAAAATCTGCTGCGCTAGTTAATTCTGCCTGGCTCATGCATACTCTCGCAATGCGCATTCGTCTCACGGTCATTGGTCTGGGCCTTTCCCTGATTCTCCCTACCTCCGCTCTCGCTCATGCTGAGCAGGCAACTGGTCCCATAACGACCTCGACGAGCACCCCAACACTGACTTCGCGGGCGGCACCCATCGCCGGTACCCCGGCCCAGATCCTGACAACGGTTCCAGCAGTTTCACCGTTACGAACCGGATTCAAGCAAGGGCTGTTTCCATCATTGACATCCAAAGCCAAAGATAAATACGGCTGCACTTTCCGTAACGAAATGCTCATCAAACTTTCTACAAAGAAGCCACGCGTCGGTAAGGGCTGCAAGATTACTGGCGGCCAATGGTCATTGGACTTCGGGACTAAAACCACGACAAAAGCTTCCGATGTCAAACTTGCGAAGCTAGTTCCTGATGCATACATCTACGGCCAGGGCGCTTACATGTGGACTCCCGCGCAACGTGCGGCTTTCACCACCACGGTCGCTGCAGCGAAGGTCACGCCCGCGAAGGCCACATCAACGAACCGATTCCGGTCAAAGCCAATGCCTGTGGATCCCGGTGCTCCAAACAACAACATCATTATTAGTAACATTATAAATTTAAATAACTACATTATTCCTAACTTCAACATCAACACAATCACTTACATTGTTCAGAATAATATAATTATCAACAATATTTTTCTTTGCAGTAATAACGGTTTAATTCAGATCAACAAAATCAACAAAATCATTATTGACAATGCCGACCCTAACCAGGCAGAACTTGTTCGCCTGAAAGCTGAAAACCCAAAGTTCTACGAATCTTGGACTCTTGCCACCTTATTGAACTTCAAAGCTTGGGGTTTGAGTTTGTCGCCAAACGTGTTTGCGAATTTCCAGGTCACCGTCAATTCGCCATTGAATGAAAATAATTACAGTTTGTACGCAGTTCCAAACGAAGCCGCAATTTATAGCATCACCGCGGTTCCACAGATTGCCTCTGAGATTCCAGCGGGCCCAGTGCTGACGATAGGCGAAGGTGGGCAATCGATTCTCACTTCCTACGGCACTCCGACTATGCCAGCGGTTGGGCGAGACCTATTTGGTATTCATGCACCGGCTGACTGGTTTAGCGATATAGCAAGCGGATTTGAAGGCCCTACGAACCCTGCAACAATCCCTTCTGTTCCGGTTGGGTACGTGCGGCTCTGGGACACCGAAACAACGTGGCGTGATCTAGAACCGAAAAAAGGCGCATTTGTTTGGCGCAAACTCAGTAAGCAAATTGAAACCGCGCAGGCTCTGAACGCCAAGGTCATGCTGGTGCTTGGCGGAACTCCAGCTTGGGCTGGTAGCGGCGGCGTTACTGACAACCCAAAGAACATAGATGACTGGCGCTCGTACGTTAAGACTGTGGCTTGTAAGTACGGTGCGTCAATTAACGCGTACGAAGTATGGAACGAAGCGAACCTGCAAACCTTCTACGGAGGAACGCCGGCGCAAATGGCCGACTTGACTCTTGCGGCATTCCAAGAGATTCGCTCATGTAATCCAAGTGCGCTCGTGGTGGCTGCGAACACCACCTCTCGAGCTACGAATTCCTTCGCGACTTTCTTCCCTGCTTATCTCGCAGAATTGAAGACCCGCAACTGGCCAGCTGATGCCTACTCAGTGCACTCCTACCCATCCGCGTCAGGTGGCGCTGATGACCGCATCAAGGGCATTGGTCAGTTCCGCACAATGCTGGCACTTGCTGGGGCACCTTTCACCACCGTGTTCGATAGTGAAATCAACTACGGCCTTGCAGGTCTTGGTGAAGGCAAGGCTGACATCACTGGCGACAAAGCCATGGCCTTGTTATCGCGCACGTATATCGACTCAGTCCGCTATGGATTCGGTTCAACATTTTGGTACGTCTGGACCAAGGCTGCGGACGGCAAATTTGGCATCCAACTCACTCCAAGTAATACCGATGAACAACAAGCTTGGCGTCAAACCTATGACTGGCTTATCGGTGCTCAATTACAGCGCTGCGCTACGCCAAGAGAGGGACTTGTTGTGTGTCAGTTCTCCAAGGGTGCAGAGAACTTCTCGCTGGTTTGGTACGGAGATATTGATTCACCTCTTGGGCTGAACATCACTCTGGGGACTCTTGGCTCGGTGTGCCAAACACTGCGTGGGACCGATTGTTCCAGCACTATTTTAAAGGGAACGACTCCAGTCAACTTCATGCCAGTGCGTATTTCAGGTGCACCAAGTGCCGCTTCAGCGGTTATCCCGGCCAGCATCTCGATGACCCCAACCTTTGTTGGTGTGAATCTCAACGAGGTGACTCCGCTTACTGTCACAGTGCTCGACGGCGCAGGTAAGCCTGTGGTTGATCAAGAAGTTCGAGCAACCGCCACGGGATCAGCTCGATTTGAGGGCGGCAATTCAGTCACGAATGGGCGAACAAACGCTCAGGGCCAATTGCAACTGAAGGTCACGCGCGTAGGTGTGTTTGCATTTGCACCTGGCTCGATAACTGCCGTTCCAGACACTGGGTTAGCTTCGCTGAAGGCGACTTCAACGCTGATGGCAAAAGGCATCGCCCTGCAATCCGCAGTGATGACTGACATAAGTCAAGGAAGAGTCACAGGGACGGCCCCAGATTTTGCAAACACGATTATTACAGTGCGGACCAGCTCGCCCACTGCATTGGTTGCTCGTCAATTCAACGTCAAAGTTGATGCTCAAGGCAACTTCAGCACAGATGTGACCCCCGTTCGCTCGGGTTGGTTGGCATATGCGCTCGACCTGAGTTCAAACGCCAGAAGCAACTCAATTGTCTTCCGCTAGGAAACGCTTTTTGCGTATTTCTGACATAAAGGACATCCAGTCGGGCTAATGTGTGCCCACCCACTCTTTTAAGGAATACACATGGACGTCAAGGCTTACGCTGCCCCTGCCGCAAATCAACCGCTGGCACCAACCACGATCCCGCGCCGCGATGTCGGCCCAGATGACGTGTTGATTGAAATTAAATTCGCTGGCATTTGCCACTCTGACATTCATCAGGGCCGTGACGAGTGGGGCGCAGGCATCTTCCCGATGGTTCCAGGTCACGAAATTGCTGGCGTGGTCACTGAGATCGGCTCAAACGTCACTAAGTTCAAGGTTGGCGACCACGCTGGCGTTGGCTGCTTCGTTGATTCATGTCGTGTGTGCGCGAACTGTGTTGCTGGCCACGATCACTACTGCCTTGGTCACAGCGTTGCAACCTACAACGGCGTTGAGAAAGACAAGTCCACGCCAACCTACGGTGGCTACTCCAGCCACATCGTGATGGACGAGAACTACACCTTGCACATTCCAAAGAGCTTGAACCTCGCAGAAGCTGCACCACTGCTTTGCGCAGGAATCACTACTTACTCACCATTGAGTCATTGGAAAGTCGGCAAAGGCACTCGCGTTGGTGTTGTTGGGCTTGGCGGGCTTGGCCACATGGGCCTGAAGATCGCTAAGGCCATGGGTGCAGAAGTCACCCTCATCAGTCACTCACCAAATAAGGAAGAAGATGCCAAGCGTCTTGGCGCCGATCACTTCTTGCTATCGACTGACAAAGAAGCCTGGAAAGCTGCTCGCTACTCACTCGATTTCTTGTTGAACACCGTTTCGGTGAACATCAACGTTGATCGCTACCTGGGTCTGCTCGGCTTGCATGGCGTGATGTGCATGGTCGGTATGCCAACTGATCCACTGACCGTTCACACGGGTTCACTTGCTGGCAGCCAGAAGAGTCTTTCTGGTTCGGGCATCGGCAGCATCAAAGAAACCCAAGAAATGCTCGACTTCTGTGGCGAGCACAACCTTGGATCAGACATTGAGATCATCAAGATTCAAGATGTAAATGACGCTTGGGAGCGCGTTGTTGCAAGCGACGTGAAGTTCCGCTTTGTTATCGATATTGAGTCGCTCAACGCCTAACAGTTTAATACTTCAAGCAACCGCCGGTTGTGTGATCCTCAGCGATCACGCAGCCGGCGTTCTTGTTTCTGTCTCACCTGCAACAGGCGTAAACGGTTGTGGCGCAACACAATAAGAAAAACAGAGTTCACGAGAACAACAGCGATCAAGAACGCTAACGCCAACCACCACGGGTTGATCAAGAAAAGTGGAAGCGCAGATAGACACGAAAGAATATGAACCCATTCAGCGCGACGCACTTCTTGCAAATAACGATCTAGGCTTTCTAGGTCGCTACCCAAGAGCGCACCCTTAGATTTCCCACCAAAAACCTGACCCATTTCGGGCAGCCGGGCTCGTAATTTTGCGACTCGAAATTTTCGATAGTGGTGCGCTTTTTCAAACCAAAACACGGTTAATGGAAAACGATCTGTCGTCAGCCACCGTGCTGGCCAGTGAGGGGCCCAGGCTCCGATTCCAACCGAGATTGCAACGACCACCAAAACATTGACGGCGATGAGCCACAAAGTGTCGCTCATCGCCATCTCCGTTCAACTGCGGCGAGGGAGGGATTTGAACCCCCGGTGAGTTTCCCCACGGCCGCTTTCAAGGCGGCTGCGATCGGCCGCTCCGCCACCTCGCCATACATTCGTAATGAATGCGAAGAGAAGGCTACCTGTTCTCAGCGCGCGATGTTTGCGGGGTTAGGCGCATCAGCTGCTGGAACAAGATCTCGGGTGGTCACATACGCGTCGCCGACCGCCAAAAGTGACCACTTACGGTCATCATCGGTGTTGACGATGTACGTGGGCAGAATCAACAAACTGCCATCTGGCTGCCAGAACTGAGCAAGGCCCAGTTCTGCTTTATTCACGAGTAACTCCTGGATTCCAGCCACCAATACGGGCCGGCCCTTGACCGTTGGCACTGGTCCGGGCACTGCGAGCTCTGCAGTCGATCCTGATCCGGTCCAGGGAGTTGGGCCAGCAAAGGCCCATCCCGGCTTTAACGCCCGCTCTAGAGCATCGGCTGCGCCAAGCACCGGATAGCCCGGGACAGCTACGAGTGCGGCTGCAAAGCCGTCGGCCCAGACCACCTCGCCATCCGGAGCCACGACCACGGTCCAGCCCAGTTCGGTTCGTAATCCTTTTAAGACCAGCCAAGCCCGTACAACCACTCGATTCTGGTCAGTACTGATGGCCCATTCCGCCGAGGCAACTGGCACGCCAAGAGGAGCCAGCAGCGTCTTAGCGATCTGCTTAGCTGCATCCTGACTCAAGGGTTTCCCAGCGATCAACCGCTGATCGGTGTAATGCCAACGCACAAGCGGATCCGAGTACACCGTGACCTCAGGTCCGTTGGCGGCTCCGCTTACAACATAAGAATCGTTGTCACCCTTGACCGGCTTTCCAAGAACGCCGAACTGTTGGGCAATAACTGAAGCTAATTCAATAGGTTTTACCCCGCCAGCCGAAACGCGATAGCCGACGGCAGTCGACTTCACATTTGTCAGATCTTTTGCTGCGACGAATTCTTGAGAGCGCACATCACTTTGTTGAATCGCAGAAACGGCTGGATCTAAAGCGGTAGGAAGAAGCCCGCTTGCTGATGGCGAAGGTGACGCAGCAACTGCTGGGTTTCCACCGACTGGGATCTGAGCTGGGTCAGTTGAGCGAATGCCAGCCATAAGCACGGCAAGAGCGATCAAAACAAGAACACCGCCGACGAGCCCGAACATGGCTCGAACCACTGAGGTCATTCTCAGCTCAGGCAGTGCCATGGTGCTCCTCTTGTCGTGAAGTGCTCACTTTAGAGTGTCGCTCATGCGTCTGCACCGAACGATTTCAAGTGACCTTCCCCTCCTCGTGGTTGCCCTGGAGGAAGAGGCCGTTCATTTACACATCACCGAGCTGCCGATTTTGGTGACCGGCGTGGGCAAAGTGAATGCTGCTGTGGCGGTGGCCACGATTTTGGGTGCGCATTCCCCGAAAGAAATTGTGAACCTTGGCACTGCCGGGGCTTTGCACGATGACTTTGTGGGTACCCATGTGATCAGTTTGGTCACTCAGCATGACTTAGACGATGAGGCCATTTTTGATCTGGTCGGTTTGCACTTTGGCGAGCCAATCAACCTGGGCGGTGCCGGTCTAACACTCACTACCGGTGACTCCTTTATTGCCGACCAAGTTAAGCGTGAAGAGTTGGCCCAGCATGCTCATCTGGTTGACATGGAGGGGTACGCGGTTGCCAAGGCGGCTCAGGTTGCCGGTGTTCCCGTACGTCTGGTCAAGCGGGTGAGCGACACGGCTAATGAACCTGCAGGAAAAACTTGGAAAGAATCGGTCGATGACTGTTCAGAGCACTTGGGGCTTTGGGTGAGAGAATTTCTGCTGTAGCAATTCTCAATAGCGAATCTGAATTACTCAGCGATTTCGATTGGCTCGATGACCGTTCCTGAAATTGACGATCGGCGATCAAGCAACAAACCAATCACTGTAAGTACGAGTGAAATAACTACAACAGTCGTGACAATTTCTTCGACCGAATTGTGGAACCACAGTGAAACGCTCGTGACAAGCGCGATAAGCCCTGCCCATACCAAAATCACTGCCCGGCGATCTTGTGCTGCCAGGCGCGCATAAAGCAAAACCTGCACCAATGCGAAGGCGGAGCCTTCAAGGGCAAAGCGCCAAGCACTGGAACCCAGACCCAAGTCAATGTATTGAGAGCCACCAAGAATTCGAATGACGAATGAACCAAAGACGAAACTGAACAACGTGATGCCAAGGCCCATACATGCTGTCAGCCCGGTTGCAATAAACACCGCACGTCGATTGTCTCCGGATGTCATCTTCGGGAACAACACGATGATGATGGCGTTCGGTAGGAAGAAGGCGATCTTTGCAAGGAGTACGCCTACTGAATACTCACCAGAGTCTGCTTCCGACAAGAAGACTCGTGCAAGTAGAACGTCAATGTTCGTCAAGGTAAACAGCACCACGAGGGCGTGTGCAACATGTCCAAACTCAGGCAGCGAACCTTTGCTTAGCGACTTAGCCCAGGCGCCCGGGCAGATGATGCGGTAACTCACGAACGCGCCGAGTGCACAGCCAATCAAAATGCCAAGCGCGGCACCTTCAATTGTTTTGAACACCAATAAGAAAGCGATACCGACAAATGCCCGACCCATGCCGTTAGCAATAAATCCGGCACTAAAGCGCATGTGTTCTTCGCGGCCTTGCCCAATGCCCAGGGATGCGGTGCCAAGCACGACGAAGGAAAGCGAGAAGAAACCAAGAAGAAGAGCTAAATAAGGAATGGCGAGGATTTCACCCAGAGGCCAGGCAGCCAGAATGCCTACTGCAGCGATCGCCCCAGCGATGTAGAGCGCGAGCCGAACCGCTTGACCTTCGACATCAACTCGATCTGTGCCAGCAACTGCCACCCGGCGAGCTGTCATGGTTTGGAGTGCGATCGAAAGGGTAGAAACGATGATCAACACGCCCATCAGCGCGCCAAAGGCACCGAAATCAGCTGGGTCCAGCACTCGAGCGGCGATCATCGATAGTGCGTATGCCGCACCATTGCCGACCAGAGTCGCCACGCCTACGAAGATCAGGCCTTTGGCGAGCGCGGAGCGGGGTTCAGTCACCGTCACACAATAGATGCAAGACGCTGGTGATCCTTCAATCCAGATCCATCAGCAAGGCGAGAATTTCTCGAATGCTCCGAAGATTGACGGTTCCTACATTGCCTCGTGGCAAACCGATACGCGAAGTTGATATTGAACGTATGTGTTGGCACTGTGCTGCCGATAGTTGAGTGAGGCCCGAATGCGCAGGCTCGATAGTGACTTCGGTTCGGAAGTTTCGAATCGTTGAGGTCAGCGGAACCACCTGAATAACTGAGGGCTGTTGATCAAGAATCAATTGAGCCGTCACCACAACGCCTGGTCGCGGGAATCCCGCTTCGCTTCCCATCGGAACACCTAGGTCAACATCAACGACATCACCCGAGGTCAGCATCAAGCCACGCGTTCTCTTCCGAAGTCAGTTCTGCGCCCAATTGCATGCCGATGCGCTCCTGGGTGGCTCGTCGTACCGCTATGCGTACCGCTTCGCCGACGGAGACTTCCAATTCTGAAGCGAGGCGTTTGAGTTCTAGATGAGTTGCCCGATCAATACGCACCGAGGTCGTTTGCATACAAATAAGTATACATATTTGCATGCAATATTTCGCTCAGAATCACACCAACGGAAGAACGTTCATTGATGAGGTCCTCCTTACCCATTATGTCCATAAGTAACAGTCCCTCACTTCCCTTTATTTGCAGCCTTGCCAGAGAACCGTCCAGCTGCCACTGCCACTTGAGGCGGGGGTGAACAGATACATGATCGGGCAATAATCCTCATTAATGTCATTCCACTGGTACATGTCATTGACCTGAGGGTTTGGCGGATATGACGCCGATGGTGCCGTCGTTCCAGAGAAGACGGTATCAATGAAGAGACTAACTTCTTTGAAAGCCGCTGGTGCAGCAGTGTCAGCTCGCTTCACGTGACGCTTTAATCCAGTTGTAACTTTTGCCTGCTCTTGAGAACTCAACAGTCGAAGCTCAGCCGTAAATGTCTGAGTGGCTGTGTCATATGCGCTCTTACTCATTACTGCAACCAACGTGTCTGTGCCCTGTGTTGGCTGGTGCAGCACTAACGCCACGTTTGCTGGGTCTTTTGTCACTGCGAAACTCTTGGCAACGGCCTGCGTCGGAAGCACACCGGAATCGCGATATGGGCGATCGGTAAACCACGTGGTGCTTGGGTCTGCGCCACGCAACACCAGTGAATAACCATTTTTAACACCAGCAAGTTGCGTCAGTGTTCCTGAATTCGCCGTCACGGAGTAGAGCACAGTACGCACTTTCTTCTGCGCTTCAGCAATCTGCTTACTCGACAGTGCCTTTGCGGTTGACGAAGGACTGGAAGTTGGTGTTGGAGTAGATGTTGTCGCCTTGGCAACGATTGGAACACACAACATTCCTAGGGTGGCAATTGCGACAAGTAGTTTCGACTTCATGCCCAATGAACCCACATACAACTCATCCCGTCAATAGAGATGATGGATCTCCACATGTACGACATCAAAGACTTGCTAACTTGAAGTGAGTGAAAAAGTGACGGGTCCGACTTTCCGCCATTTCGCGGATAGTCGGACCCATTACTTTTAGTGCTGTGGTTTTAGCCAGCAACGACCGGAATCGTGGCAAGCGCTTCTTGCAGACGAGCCTCGTCGAAGTTCTCATCGACCATCGAACCGCGAAGGTATGAGTCGTAAGCCGCAAGATCGAAGTGACCGTGACCGCACAGCGCTGTGAGAATGATGGTTTCTTCGCCAGTCTCTTTGGCCTTGAGTGCTTCGCGAATTGCTAGAGCCAGTGCATGTGTTGGCTCTGGAGCCGGCACGATGCCCTCGGTGCGAGCAAAGAGCACTGCAGCTTGGAAGCACTCGGTCTGTGGCACAGCAACTGCTTCCATCAATCCCTCTTCATAGATATGAGAGATCAGTGGAGCCATGCCGTGGTAGCGCAGGCCACCTGCGTGAATTGGATCAGGAATGAAGTCATGACCCAAGGTATGCATCTTCATCAGTGGCGTCATGCCTGCCGTGTCACCGAAGTCGTAGCGGTACTCGCCACGAGTAAGTGATGGGCACGAAGCCGGCTCTGCCGCAATGAGTCGCGGTGAAATCTTGCCGGCGAGCTTCTCGCGTAGGAATGGGAATGACAATCCAGCAAAGTTGGAGCCACCACCGGTGCAACCAACAATGTGTGTTGGCGTTTCGCCAGCCATTGCCATTTGCAGCAATGCTTCTTCGCCAATGATGGTCTGGTGCAAAAGCACGTGGTTAAGCACTGAGCCCAAGGCGTAACGAGTCTTTGGATCCTTGGCTGCAACTTCAACTGCTTCGGAGATTGCGATACCTAGGGAACCCGGAAGGTTCTTTGGATCCTTCAGGAATTCGCGACCAACGTCGGTGAGTTCAGATGGTGAACGGTGCACCTTTGCGCCGAAGACCTCGATCATTAACTTGCGGAATGGCTTTGAGTCAAATGAAGCACCTACCTGCCACACCTCACACTCCATGTCATACAGAGAGCAAGCAAAGGCAAGGGCTGTGCCCCACTGGCCAGCACCGGTTTCGGTGGTCAGGCGAGTCGTGCCTTCCTTCTTGTTGTAATACGCCTGCGGCACTGAGGTGTTGGTCTTATGTGATCCAGCAGGTGAGACGCCTTCGTACTTGTAATAGATATGTGCGGGAGTACCGAGCGCTTTTTCAAGATTGTGTGCGCGAAAGAGTGGGGATGGACGCCACTGGCGGTACACATCCAGCACTCCGCCCGGAATTTCGATGTAACGCTCCTGGGACACCTCTTGCATGATGAGTTCCATTGGGAACAGGGGAGCAAGATCTTCTGGGCCAACCGGCTGCATAGTGCCGGGGTGAAGTGGCGGCGGTGGCGGAGTTGGAAGGTCAGCCATGATGTTGTACCAGGTTGTTGGCATCTGATCTTCAGTCAACATGTACTTATGCCGACGGACGTTGTCGTCCATTCCTACCTCCAGCTCAAAGCGCCGTGTTGGCGTGCTCGGAGATTACGCAATGGATGGCCACTTTGGAAGGACATTTGTAACAGAAGTGACGAATGTGACTGGTGGGGTGAACGATTCCCACTTTGATTGAGCAATCCGGTGATCCACATCACAGCCCCCACTAACGACCGTCCGAAAATCGGGATCTCCGCAGACGGTTCACCGGTTGGCCTGCGTAACGTCATGGTTGCTCGCGAAAGTTAGACCTTCATTTGACACCAAATGACTGGACACGCACCACCGAAGGAACAAGGCCCGAGGGCCTGCCGACCAAAGGGGTAAGACTCAGTGCGAACAACCATCAAGCGCCCACACCGGGTGATCACTGGCGCAGTTACCGGCGCACTTTTGATGACCACCATGGGCTTTGGCGCGAACGCCTTTGCGGATACTGGTGATCCGGCTCCAACTCCTGGATCAGCAACCAATGGCGTAGATACCCTCAAACTGACGCTGCGCTCAGCGAAAATGGCGCCGAAAGCTACTCCGCGAATGTTGGCTCGAGCCCGCGAAATGATTTTGCGTAGCAAGATTGTCAAGGTTGCGCGTGCGCAAATTGGCGACAAATACGTATCCGGCCAAGACGGCCCCAACTCTTTCGACTGCTCTGGTCTCACCAATTACGTCTATAAGGTCGCAGCAGGTAAAGACATCACCCGCTCTTCCTTCACGCAATACCGCGCCTCAACTCGCATTGCCAAGAAAAACCTTCGCCCCGGCGACCTCGTGTTCTACTTCAAGCGCGGCGCTCATCACGTTGGCGTCTACATCGGTTCCGGCAAAATGGTGCACTCACCAAAGCCAGGCCAGCGCGTGAAGGTGGCCGCGATCAACGGTCCTTGGTACGGCGCTCATATCTCCGCTTACGGCCGCTTCGTCCCAGCTGTCTAACCTCTTTTTGCACGACCCTGTAGCCGCTCTCCTTCCACAAATGGCATGTGAGACGCTTATTCCTGTTGGTCGCTTAACGGCGGTTCCACGGCACAGGATTGATTGCACAACTTCAACGACACGGCTTTAACGACCACGAGGGAAGCAGATGGCTGAAGTCCGCACGCTGCGCCTTACCTCAGACCTTGACGCAGAAAACTTGGTTGCAGAAAAAGCTGGCCGAACTATCAGCGTATGTATTCCGGCGCGTAACGAAGCCGCAACCATCGCCCCGATCCTGCTGCGCATTAAGCGCGAACTCATGGACGCGCATCAGCTCGTAGATCAACTGATCGTGATGGATCATGACTCAACTGACCAAACCGCGGAAGTTGCGCGTGAATGCGGTGCGACTGTCATTGACACCAATAGCGTGCTCGGCGAATTTGGTCCCGCCCTAGGCAAAGGTGACGTGCTCTGGCGCTCCATCGCAGCATCGAGCGGCGACATCGTGGTCTGGCTTGACGCTGATCTTGCTTCCTTTACCCCGCAGTACGTGACCGCACTTGTTGAACCGCTACTGACCGACGATTCGCTTACACTCGTGCGCGCCAATTACCAGCGCACGTTGCACGGTGAAGGTGACGAAGGTGGCCGAGTCACTGAACTCACCGCTCGTCCAGCACTCAAACTCATGTATCCAGAACTTGCCCACATTCGCCAACCGCTCGGCGGCGAATATGCAATTCGCCGTGACGTAGCAATGGCTATGCCATTTGAAATTGATTACGGCGTAGAAATCGGGTTACTGATTGATGTAGCTCGTGCTTATGGAGTTGATTCCATTGCGCAAGCAGATCTGGGTGTTCGCACCCATCGCAATCGGCCACTGGTAGAACTACACGAACAGGCCATCCAAGTGTTGAGATCAGCGTTATCCCGAAAAAATGCGCTCGCTTTGGATGCTGAGACAACAATTCGTCCTGCTTTAGTCAGCATCAATCAAGACGAGCAAACGAGCGCCTCCGGCGAATAGCTAGGTAATCGGCCAGGTCGTGCGGATAACCAGCCCACCAAGTTCCGACGGCATGGCAATGGCATCGCCACCACAAGCGCGAGCAGTTTCTCTTACGAGCGCCAGACCCAAACCGCTGCCACCAAGCTTGGCCGAAGTTCCCCGAACAAATCGGTTAAACACGACGCTCATCTCAGCAATCGCCAACCCAGGCCCATCGTCTTCAACTTCGAGCACCGCCATATTTCCTTGAGTCGTCAACGTTACTTTGACAACAGACTTGGCATAGTTAAAAGCATTACCAAGGAGTTCATCCATCACCGCAGCAAGGGGTGCTTGAGAAATCTGCACTTCAAGATTTGCATCAATCGATGTTTCCAAAATCAGTCCACGCTCATCCGCAATCACACTTGCTTCCTCGACGCGGTCGGCAATCACCTCTGATGCCACACACCTGCCCTGCAAAAACTCACCGGAGTCGGTGCGTGCGAGAGCTAAGACCTGATCGATGCGGTGGGTCAGTCGATCGACTTCCGCAGTGGCACGAACGGCTTCCGTGCGCACGTCTTCTTGGTTTGAAATCTCTTCGATTGCTTCAAGACGAAGACGAACGCCAGTGAGTGGTGTTTTCAAATGGTGCGACGCATCAGCTGCGACAGCCTGAGTGCGCTCCAAGATCCCGGTCAGGCGTTCAGCCGTGATGTTCAGTGCCCTAGAAACCGCCTGTACCTCGACAGGACCATCCCTCTCATCAGCACGAAGAGAGAGATCATCTGGTAAATGTTCTGCAACTTCAGCAACTCGTGAAAGTGGAGCAGCAATAGAGCGGGCAATAAGCCAGGCGACCAAGGCAGCAAAGAACATCACTGCTAAGACAAACGCGGTGAGTGCAAATTGCGTTTTGCGAACGACGTTGGTCACTTCGTATTCCGGAAGTGTCAGCCGCACAGCCGCAACAATCTTGCCCAACTTCACTACTGGCGCTGCCACGTATCGCAAATCCGTGCCAAGCGTGACCGATAACCGTTCGTCAGAAGTCACGGTTCCTGCGAGAGCCTGAGTGATTTCAGGGCGGTTAAAGCTTCGATCTACGCCTGAAAGATCACTGTCAGCAATTAATGCAGAGTCGACGTTAACTACGACAACTCGCGCGCCAGTTTTCACGCTAACTTTGTCAGCGGTGTTCTGCCATTGAGTTTCTGGTTGTGCAGAAAGCGCGACTGACGTCGACAAAGTGTCAACCTGCATTTGGGAAATGAAGGCGGAATGCTGATCCTGCGAAATCACGATGCCCATGGGAATCGCTAGAGCTAAGGCCACGCCCGCCGCAAGCAGGGTCATGACTATGACAAGTCGACGAGTCACTCTGGAATATCCGCCAGTCGGTAACCGACACCGCGCACAGTTTCAACAAGTTCAGGATCGCCAAGTTTTTTACGCAATGACGCGATGTGCACATCCAATGTCTTGCCCGTACCAATCCATACCGGATCCCAGACTCGAGAAAAGAGTTCTTGGCGAGGAACTGCGCGTCCCGGCTCTTCAGCCAGCACTGCGAGCAAGTCGAATTCTTTCGTAGTGAGATCAAGTGATTTGCCATCAACTGCCGCGGTGCGATGCGAACGATTGATCACAACGCGACTGCCTTCAGAGGTGCGTTCAACCCTGCGCCTGCGGCCAACTGCACGAATTCTGGCAGCGAGTTCACGCACACTAAATGGCTTCACTACGTAGTCGTCGGCGCCCAGTTCTAATCCAACAATGCGATCTGTCTCATCGCCTCTTGCTGTAGCGATGATCACGGGCACGTCGCTTATGCGGCGGATTTCACGCAGCACATCGAGACCATCTCCGTCTGGAAGACCCAAATCAAGTAAAACCACGTCAATACCGGCCATCGACAAAATTGCGGGAATTACCTGAGTCGCGTAGCCAACATGCTCAACTTCAAACCCATTGCGGATCAAACCCTCAACGAGCGGCTGCACAACGGCTGGATCGTCTTCAACTACAAGGATGCGCACAAGGCTCATCGTGGCATGTCAGCACCACTAATTGCGTGCTCGACCTGAGATTCCTACTTCCTTACCTAGGCTTAACCTCAACATGGTTTCAACAACATGTCACGTGAATTACCTTGGAATCACGAAAGTTTGCGATCTAGGAGGAAAGCTCATGTCACCTGTGAAAGTTATTGCCGCCACCGCTTTATCCATTGGAATGGTTGCTGTTGCTGGCATCGCTGGCTTTGCTGTCGTGAGTTCCTCCAGCACTTCTACAGCAACTGACACCATCACCTTGCTCGCCAATGAAACATCCACGGGGCAGGTGCCGTTCTACCAGCCTGGCGACCTTCCCGCTGTGATGACTTTTGAGCAGAGCCAAGCGAGCGGTTCGGCAAACAGCCAGACCTCCTCAGCCCAAAGCTCGACCTCGCAACTCACTACCACCCAGCCGTCCCCTGCTGCTTCTGTGCGAGAAACGCCTCAAGCAACGTCTTCGGCAAAGCTGCCAGAAATCACGAGTCTTCAGGCTCGTTCTGCTGTCTTGTCTCAGGTCAATGGCACGGTCGTGTCAACCACGGAGGTAACGCGTAACGGTTACGAAGCATTTGCGGTCAAGGTCAACCTCAATGACGGCAGTACAGCCACGGGTTATGTCGACAAGAAGAGCGGCGTGGTCTTTGACTGGAATGTTGTAGGCGCACCTGCTGCAACGGGTAGCAGCAGCGGGTCAGGTCCAGCTGCACCAGCCGCACCTCAAACTACGAAGCCTAAAGATGATGACAAGAAAGACAGCCATAAAGAAGATACGCATAAGGAAGACAGCAAGTCTTCGCACGACTCAGACGACGATGAAGACGACGACTAACCACTGATAAGTACTCATCGGGCCGTATTGTTCGACCCGATGAGTACTTATGGTCTTGAAGGCGTTCTCGCGTGGAGTCAAGCTCTACATGTTGCGGTGACCTCCGGGCGAACCCTGCCGGTGACAGCAGCTCGATTGGATGAAGCTGCCGGAAATATTCTGGCTCGCGATCTCGCCCTCTTGACCGATGACCCGTCCGCTGACTCAGCACAATTCGATGGCTTCGCAATTTGTGGCGAAGGCCCCTGGCTCGCAGTCGAAGAACTTCAATTACAACGCGGAGAATGCCGCCAACTTCATGCCGGTGAGCCCATTCCGGGTCACACCGATGCTGTGATTGCTGCTGCCGGAGTTGATGCGCGCCAAGCCGCCGATGGCACCTTCATCGTGATCGCCTTGGATCCGCTCACCGGAGTCATCGACGAAACGGTGCGACCGGCGTTAGGCGAAGGCATTGTGAAGCAGGCCGCTCGCGCGAAGGTGGGCGCGAGTTTGGTTCCTGCCGGCCGACTCGTGACTCCATCCGTTCTTGCGCTGGCTGCCGCAACCGGGCACGACACGATTGAAATCTTTCGTCCACCCACCGTTGGCACGCTTGTGCTTGGACACTCCCTGCTCACCCAAGGCCTGCCTAGAGATGGTCGGGTTCGCGATGCTTTGGGTGCAGCTGTCGCTGCCTTTGCTGGTGCCCAAGGTGCGCGCTCAAACCCACCGATGCGCGCGCCTGACACTGCAAAACTTCTCTTAGAACATATCGACGATGCGAATGTCGACGTGCTGATCACCACCGGATCAACGTCGCCGACTCCTGACAATCATGTGCGCCAAGTGATGAGTGATCTTGGTGCTCGGTGGCTGATCGACGGAGTTGCTAGCGCTCCGGGCACACAAATGTTGCTCGCAAAACTTCCAGACGGACGCATGGTGGTCGGACTTCCTGGTGACCCTGCCTCCGCACTTGCTGGGCTCATCACAATTGTTGCTCCACTTATTCGCGCAATGCGCGGTGCCCCACAAATCGAGCCAGTGAACGCAGTGCTTATCGATCAGGCACCACCTGGTGATTACGAAGATGACACTCGCTTGATACCAGTGCAACTACAAAAATCTGGTGCCAACATTGTGGCAAAGATGATTCCTTCAGGCATGGCAAATATTGCAGGTTGGGCTAATGCCGATGGCATTGCTGTCGTTGCACCAAATGCAGGTGCCCCCGGCTCAGTTGTGCCTGTTATTTATTTGAATTAGCCACTGAGCGAATGACCACGGATCCAGCCGCGCGGGTTGGGCCTGGCGATGGGATGAACCCCCTGGCGAGCAATCCCAGGACCAAGAGTGCCGCGCCTGCAATCAGCAACGCCAGCGACCATGATTCCAACGCATCTGTGCCAGCGAGGATGTAGTGCATGGTTGCAAACGGCCAAGCTGCGTAGGCCAACCAATGCGTGCGTTGAAAGAGCGAGGCTCCCGCATTTTTCATTCGTGGTCGTAGTCGGCCAATAATTGACACCGGAATGAGCATCCAAAAAGCGAAGATTCCCAAGGCCACCGGCAACGGCTCCCACGAAGAAAGCCCAGGGATGAGAATCTGACTTACCGTGAATGGCAAGTAGGCATCAAAGAGCAATAAGACCATATGTAGCAATAAGAATCCCACTGCAACCGCGCCGAGCCAACGGTGTAAATCAAGAAGTCGAGTTGGGGAAGCCGCGTGCCCAAGAATTCGCGTGCGCAACAAAATGCCCCACAGCACAACCGCAGTTAGCAAACCCCAGGAAGTGATGCCAGAAGCGCGAATCCCAAACCAAGTCCAGGCAATGTCACCCATGCTCTGCTCCCACTAATGAGGTCAAAATAGTTGTTGAAGTCAACAAGGTATACCCAACTTCATGCTGTTGCAGCCATGAAACCGCTTCGTCAGGCTGCATGAGGAGTGCTGCTGTCGCATGAACTTCAGCGAGCCACCCCGCTCCGCACCACACTGTTGCTTGTACGAGCGCAGGATCAGCCATCTGGCCGGTGCGTGGATCAATCACATGATGTCTCTTGCCTCCACCCCAGCGCCGATAAAGAGTTGAAGATGTAGCTATACCCATCGAGTCGAACTTCACGTTGCCATCGGCATCAACAGATGAATCACTCGCAGTAAACGACACAAGCTGAGCCACTCGGTCCGGATTATCCGGATCACGTTCATCTTCAATTTCCAAAACCCAAGCAGGCGTGCCTTCTGGTTGCCCAGCAACCACAATGTCTCCACCAAGATCAACAAGCACTCCGCCTGCTCCGGCCGACATGATTTCGCTAGCAATAATGTCTGCGGCTAAGCCCTTACCTATGGCCCCTGGATCAAGCCCTACGCCCAGCGGCAACGTGACCGTGCTCGCCTCAAGATCAACCTCGACAGCTCCCATCGCACTAGAACGCACGGTTGAAGAAGCAGACGATTGATTCCAGGTTGCCGCATCAGCAAGTGCGCCGCGGGCGAGCACCGTTGCATAGTCAGCGTCGTAGCCTGCAGCCTTAATCTCAGACAACATCGTTGGATCAAATAATCCGTTGGTCATGTCCCAAGCGCGTTTCATATGCCAGACCAAGCTCAGCAAATCTGAACTGACGAGAACTGGGCCTGAACCCGCTAAGGAATTCAGCCGATTCAATTCACTGGACTCGCGAAATCGCGACCAAGATTGTTCGAGGAGCTCAACGCGCAAGGCTGCGATTTGTGCCAAGTCTTCCGTCGCGATGTCTGCGTAAACCGACACGGCACAAGCAGCACCCATCGCGCGAAATTGCAGCGATGAGTGCATGACTATCCCTTGCTTGCTTTGGTTTTAGCTGCCGGTGCCGGCGCGGGTGCAGAATTATTGGCTGAACTCGCAGCTGGTTGCTGGGGGGCGGCGGGCACAAACTGCTTCTGCGCCGGTGCCTGGACCGTTGGAGTCTGAGGTTCCGGTGCTACATACACAGTGTTTGCTGAAGAAGAAGACGCAGTCGAATTCTGCTGTGTGGTCTTCGGCTTCGTGGGCACTTGCTGCGGCTTAACTGTGGTCACTGTGCTGCGCGTCTGTGTAGAAAGTTGATTGGCTGCCGTGACTAATTGCTGGCGGTACGCCTCAAGGCGGGCGCGCTCCGTAGCAAGTTGGGCGGCGTATTGGTCGAGTTGGACTTGTGTAACTCCATCAGAAGTCGTTGCCGCTGCTAACGCGATCTGTGTATCGACATCGAGCGTGATGGCTTCTTGGGCTGAGGCTTCCTGGGTGCTGCGAACAGCGAGCACTCCGACCAAACCAACGCAGGTAGCTGAAGCTAGACCCAAGGCCAGGATCTTCTGGCTGGCTGATGTAGCTCGTGTATTGCGGTAGTTCGCGTTCATGGCTTTCTCCTCTTTGTGCGTTATTACCTAACGTAGAGAACTCACCTACAAGGAAGGATTCAGCGGAGGTAAAGACACAGTTAAGAAATTATTGATTCTTGGAGCGGGGCTAGCGCTTGTTCTTAACCAGGCGCAATGCGGCCACTGGGCAAGCCGCGACAGCCTTCCTGGCTGCCGCGACAAGATCAACAGGCACAGCGGTGACCAAGGATCCCGAATTCATCAGGGGGTATCCCCACTCGTCCAAAGTGAAAAGCTCAGGCAGGATCTCGACGCAGAACCCATGCGCGTCACAAAGGGTCGGATCCAGACGGAGTTCGTTGAGGTCGCTCATTTGAAATCCTTCCCTGGCAAACCAACGGGCGAAGGGCGCATGCCGCTAATTGGGAGAACCGCTCCGGTCGTTGTGGCACAGCAGTGGCCACGTAGATGGTGAGCGACTTCAGCTTGGAACACCTGCATGGCGCTGGCAATAAATCGCGCAGTTCCATCAGGATGCTTGCATCCACCTCGCATTTGAACGAGTGGCAGGCGAGCATTCAGCCGATGAACATCTGACATCTGTGCCTGTTTTCCCGCGATGACATCAAGGTCATCTGCGAGCGAAGGTAAACCAAATCGGCATGGCCCACATTGGCCAGCACTTTCGCCAGCCATCCAATGAGCAACTCTCGCAACTTCATGTAGCGGACAGGTGCGTGCATCCAGTGCCCAGAGAATCCCTGCACCAATCACGCCGCCTGCTGCGGCTACCGAATCTGGTGACCATGTTGCCGCCATTAATGATTCTTGACTGACCCAAGCACCGCCATAGCCACCCGTGAGAAAACCGGATGATTCTCCTGAATAACCCCTGCAGCGACTAATGATTTCAGATACCGGAGTACCTACTGCTACTTCGATGACGCCTGGGGAATTGACCACTCCGCTGACCGAAACCAGACAGGTGCCTGGGGCTGTTGGTTCACCAACTGATGCAAACCACTCACCACCGAAACGCGCGATTAACCCGATGTGCGCCATCGTTTCAGCATTTTGCACGGCTGTTGGTCGATCGTTCACGCCACGTTCAAAAGGTCGCTTGCCGAACACGGGTGTGCCGATGCCATCGCCAATCCAATGCGACAACGCACTTTCTTCGCTGGACACATAACGCGCTGGGGGAGACACGAGTTCAATCGTTATCGGGTCATTGCGATCTGCAAGGGCGCGCGTGACCACGTCGATAATTGGTGAACCTCGATGAATAGCGATGTATGCGTTCTCGGCCCCAATCGTGGCGGCCAGCGCAGTGATGCCGTCAAGCACCAGATGTGGGCTGTGGCGTAACAAGATCGCGTCTTTGCTGGAGGCTGGTTCGCCTTCCATCGCATTGGCGACCACAACTGGCTTACGGCCAGATGACCAAGCCCGACGAGCTGCGGCACTTTCAACTACGGCATGCACCTTGCGAGCGGTTGGAAACCAGCCGCCGCCTCGGCCGCGCAGGCCTGATTTCTCGATCTCATGTGCCAACGGACCGGGCTTACCAATGCGAGGACCTTCGACCAGCGGGAGCCGGCCAAAGTGGGCCTCATGGGCTGCGAGTGAACGCAAATCCATCGCCGCCCCTGCTGAATTCACGGGGAGAAGCCTGGCAATTCCGGCTGGTGGTGTGCTCACAAGGCGAATTCTGCTCGCTTTGAGTGCGCGACGCATCTGGGAAGCGCCAAGGGAAAGTAAAGAATGTTGGTCATTGTCTACCTTTCCACTAGGTATACTTCACGAGTGAGTTTTACCGACATCGACTTTGCCCTCAGCCTTGGCGGCTTGATCGCCGGCATCATTGTTGGCCTCACGGGCATGGGTGGTGCCGCGTTGGTTACCCCGATGCTGGTCCTGGTCTTCGGCGTGAATCCGGCAACTGCCGTTTCAAGTGACGTGGTGGCGTCGGCCATCATGAAGCCGTTTGGTTCTTGGGTTCACATTCGCAACCACACAGTGCACTGGGGATTAGTGCGATGGCTTTGCACCGGATCCATCCCAGGTGTGCTCGTGGGCACTTGGATCTTTAATGCCACTCTCCAAGAATCTGATGCTGCTGACACCATCAAGTTTTGGCTCGGCGCAGTGCTTATTGTCGCCGTTGCCGCGATGATCGCTAAGACCTACATCTCCCGCCGTCAGAAGGCGAAATACGGCGCCCAACCACAGCTCGGCATTGACATGCCAGTCAAACCAATTCCGACCGTGATTCTCGGCGCATGTGTCGGCTTAATCGTGGGCATGACCAGTGTTGGCTCCGGCTCGCTCATCGTCACCGTGCTACTTCTGCTCTACCCGCTTCTTCGCCCAAGCGTGCTGGTGGGAACAGACCTCGTTCAGGCCGTTCCGATGTTGGTTGCTGGTGCCATCGCGCACTCTGGCTTCGGTGTTATTGATATCGCTGTCGTGGTCTCACTACTTATCGGCCAGATCCCAGGCGTCATCCTCGGTGCGCGTATGTCTACGAAGTACGACGGGCACTTGCTTCGATACCTGCTCATCGTGATTTTGGGCGCTACCGCTTTGAAGTTGCTTGGCGTTGTTAGCAGCTTGACCGCCGGCATCATCGCCATTGCGGGCGTTGCTCTTGTGTGTGGTCTGATGCTCCGCGAACTTCGCAATAAAGACGAGGTGCCAGAGGTAGATGCGCTGAACGAAGTTTCCTCAGGAGACGAGGCGCAAGAAGGTGAAGCACCCGCCGAGGTGAGATAGTCAGGTAATGCACGCAATTACCCAACCCGACGGAGCCGGCAGTTTTCAGACTCTTGTGTGGGGGCAAGCGGTAGATCCCAAGGCTGGACCTGGCGAAGTCGTGATCGACATCGCCGCTACTGCCGTTAATCGTGCTGACACTTTGCAACGACAAGGCTTCTATAACCCACCCGCTGGCTCCACCGACATCATCGGCCTCGAATGCGCCGGAGTGATCAGCGAAATTGGTGCCGGCGTCACACGCTTTCAGGTTGGCGATCGAGTCTGCGCACTGCTATCTGGTGGCGGTTACGCCGAAAAAGTTGCCGTGCCTGTCGACCAAGTCATGTCGATCCCTGGAAATCTTTCACTCATCGAAGCCGCCTCTTTGCCTGAAGTCGCTTTCACCGTGTGGAGCAACGTCTTCATGGCTGCCAATATCAAGCAAGGTGAGTGGCTACTCATCCATGGCGGTGGCTCGGGTATCGGCACCCATGCAATTCAACTGGCGAAAGCCGCGGGCATACGCATTGCAGTAACTGCCGGTAGCCAGCAGAAACTTGACGCCTGCGAAGCACTCGGAGCTGAGTTACTGATCAACTACAACGAGCAAGATTTCGCTGCAGTTATCAAGGAAAGCATCGGTGGTGTTGATGTTGTCTTGGACATGGTCGGGGCCAAATACTTAGCGCAGAATATTGATGTGCTCAATCGCAATGGTCGAATTGCCATCATCGGAATGCTTGGCGGAGTCAAAGGCGAAATCAACTTACAAGCACTGCTGCAAAAGAACGGAACGATGAGCGCTCTGGCCCTGCGCAGTCGACCAGTGAGTGAAAAAGCTGAAATCTGCCGAGCAGTTGAACGCCACATTTGGCCTTGGATTGATGCCGGTTTAGTGAAGCCGATTATTGACGCGCAAATGTCTGTTACCCAGGCTGGTGAAGCACATCGCATGATCGAAGCTGGTGAAGTTACGGGCAAGATTGTGCTGACTATTGATGGTGTGACGAACACGTGAAGCAACTGAAAACCACTGCAGCGCTTGCTGCTTTAGCAATGACGTTCGCGGGCACGGCGTTCATCGCGGCAACCGCTCATGCTGCCGACACACCTGATCCGAACGCATCACCAACCGCGACTTCCAGTGCCACGCCTGCCACCTCACCTAGCGCGACACCTAACGCCACGAGTTCTGCGTCGCCTACAACGACAGCGAGCCCAGTTCCCACTGCGACTCCATTCGCTACTCCCACGAGTGGCACAAGTGTGGTGTGTCCGGTTACGACAAGTGAAATCACTCAAACTCAGTCTGAGCTTGTCTACTCCGTAGCCGCCAAGAAACTCGCAGCCGCGACCGCAGGTAGCAAGAAGCGCTATCCCTTCGGCGCTCTTGCTAACCAAACCAAATATGTAAAGACCGGGCCATCAGCTTGGACTGCTGGATTCTTTCCTGGTGAGTTGTGGTTGATGTATCAACACACCAACGATGATCGTTGGCTCAAACGCGCAAATCAATACAGCGCAGCACTCATCCCCGTTGCAAACGATAAAGGCACACATGATCTTGGTTTCATGATCGGTGTACCGATGGGCCAGGCTGCAAATCTTGAACCGACCAGCAAACTCAAGCGTGCATATCTGAACGCGGAAATCACTGCGGCGAAATCTTTGGCAAGTCGCTATAGCAACACGGTGCATGCAATTAGGTCTGCCACCTATAACGGCAAATGGGGAGTCATCATCGACTCCGCGATGAATGCTCCAATGATGATTCAGGTTGGTCAGTGGTTAGGGCCCGAGGGTGAATACCTTGCTAACGAAGGCGAGCAACACATGCTCACCTTGGCCGCTAACTTCATTCGTCCAAATGGGTCAACGCACCACCGCATGGCTTTTAATCCTAAAACCGGTGCGCTCCTGGGTCCCATTGCTGGGCAAGGACTTGCAAGCACTTCCAGCACCTGGTCGCGTGGCCAAGCTTGGGCTATTCATGGTTTTGCGCAGGCCTACGAATTAACAGGGAACCCAGAATTCTTGAAGGCTGCAGAAGCAACGGCGAACTATTGGATGAGTCGAGTGCCGCCAGGCTGTATTCCAGCTTGGGATCTTGATGTCAGCAATGACAAAGCGCCCCGAGATTCTTCGGCTGCTGCGATCGCGGCAAGTGGCTTGCTTGTGTTAGCCCGCAATGAACCCAGCCCTGATGCAGCAAAGACCTACAACACTTACGCACGCCTGACCCTCGGTACGCTGGCAACACCAGGATGGTTGAACACCAACACAAAGAACCCTGGCATTTTGCTGCAGCAAAGTTTGAACGTTCCGGCCCTAGCCCGCGATGGCAGCTACGTATGGGGCGATTACTACTTGCTCGAGGCGCTGGCCCAGATTGCCAAGAGCCTGCTCATCCCGACACCAAGCGCGACTCCAACCTCGACTGCAACGCCAAGTTCCACGCCAACGCCTAGCGGAATCGCTCCTTCAGCGGGTTCTTCGGCAATCCCCAAGCCAAGCCCAACTGATTAAACGATCAAGGGACGCAAGACATGTTCAGCGATTTTAAGACTCTCTGCGAATGTCAATTGGAAATCTAAAACATCGACTGCTTCGTATTGAGCTCGCACCACGCGTTCGCGTGTTCGGCACTGGTCAAGAAAAATTTTGGCGTTCTTAGCCATAGCTATATTCGCGCCTCGTAATAATTGAGCATCGGATGACGCAACGGCTGCTAGGTCAAAGAGATCTCGTCCTGTTGCCGAGTGCCCCCGGTGCCATAGCTTCTTTGCGATGATCTCCGCTGGCGTTTCTAGCCGAATCTGTCTTCCCAGAACTTCGCCGAATTCGTATGGGTCGCTTGTCAGCGGCTTTGCAACAATGAAGTCGATTTCGCCCTCAGGTAATAGGAGTTTTAGCGATCCAAGACTTTCCGAATACGAAGGGGTTAGGGCCAACGCGACATCACTTAACCGCGGAGAGAAAAGCCCGAGCACTTGTGGATCGTCCAGGAAGAGATCTATGTCCTTACTTTTGCGATGGTTCAGGTGAAACATCAACACTGTTCCACCGCCGAAGGACCATGACGATTGGCCGTTATCGAGTACTTGGTCAATCAAACTCATCGCAGAGATAAATAAGGACTCCCACGGTTCACGCGTAGTCCCAGACATCACATCGCCTGTTTCCACCTGGGATGAGCACTGTCCACACTGAGCGCGAGTGTTTTCGCGTTTCTCCAAATCCTTTTAGGCTCAATGCCTGATGATTCAGAAACTTCTCGTACCACGCTTAGAACTATCGGATCTGATTGTTCGTCTACGAAATGCGCTACGTGCGCTGTCCATCTCAAATCGACCTCTCCCGAAAGCAAGGCAGTTTTAAGTACTTCGCTAGGTAGCATTGTTTTATAGCTCACCGATGCGGATCTGACTGCCATCTCGAGCGAAGAGAGCACCGTGGAGTGGTGAGGTCTCACTGTTCTTTGCATAAAATCAATCGAGATTGACAAGAGTTCAGCGACCTTGAACAAGGTAACTGAGCTGATGTCTCCGCGACCATTTTCGAGCGAATTTAGTGTGGCCCTAGAGATCCCGACCATGGTCGCGGCTTCGGCCTGAGTGAGCCCTACCGAACATCGAGCATCCCGCACGACAAGCCCAACTTCTGTGAGATTCATAGGCATTATCGTACCCACCAAACCAGTTTTATGTCAAATATATTTGACAAAAATACAACGAGCAGTCCCGTCATTCATGAACACTGGGCGGGCCTGTCTGCGTCCCTGCTTCCCTTTTGGCCTTGAGCTAGTGCGACGATGGAGCCATGACTTCATCACCCCAAGATCTCCCAGGTGCCGAGAATGCCCCGCATCGGGTGACCGTCGTTGGCCCCGATGGGCAACCAATCGGCGAAGTTGTGCCCAGCGATCGCCAAGATGGCGACGAAGTTGTTGAGTTGGTTTCATCCCCTGCAAAGGTGATGCGCATCGGTTCGATGGTTAAGCAACTGCTTGATGAAGTGAAGAGTGCGCCGCTTGATGAAGCCGCACGCGTGCGCCTCCGCGAAATTCATATGCAGTCAATCAATGAACTCGAAGGTGCTTTAGCCCCTGAACTTGTTGAAGAACTTCAGCGCTTAAGCGCACCCTTTGATGAACCTGCGCCGAGTGAGGCTGAACTTCGTATTGCACAAGCTCAACTCGTTGGTTGGCTTGAAGGTTTATTCCACGGCATTCAAGCTGCGCTCTACGCCCAGCAAATGACTGCTAAAGCGCAGTTCGAAGAGATGCGTCGTCAAGCGATGATGCAGGGCGAACTACCACCTGGCCAAGGTGGCCCCAGCACAGGTCAATATCTCTAACACGGTATAACGAGTGCAGATAATGACATGATTGGCGCATGCTGACCGATGATGATTTTCGAGAAGTAATCACCGATGCCTCTCAACAGTTCGCCGAACTGATTGAGCATGGCGACCTTGATGCCACGGTCTCGGCTTGCCCCGGCTGGACCTTGACTGAACTCTCGCAACACATGTGTAGAACTCAACGCTGGGCTAACCATGCACTCGTCACCGGCGAACTCGGTGAACATACAGAGGCACCTCATGAGCGCGCCGAACTCTTGGCTTATTTCAATGAAGGCGCTCGCTTAATTGTTGAGTCTTCAATCGCAACGGACCCCCAGCGCCCGACGTGGTCATTTGGGCCGGAGCCTCGCATCGCGAAGTTTTGGACGCGGCGTCAAGCGCACGAAATCATGGTGCACCTTTGGGATGCCTACGATTCCCAAGGAAAGACTTATGAAGTTCCGTCTGAAATAGCCATCGATGGCATCAGTGAGATCGCAGAGGTCTTTCTGCCTATGCGCTTGAGGCGAGGCACGATCACCCCGCTGCCTCAAAAGCTCGTTCTGGCACCGATCGGCTCAGATGCGCGTATTGAACTTGCCGCAGATCCCTCTGCTGCTGGCCCAGCCGTGACCATCATCGGGTCTGCTTCGGACCTTCTCTTGTTGCTGTGGGGCCGTGTGCCGCTCAGCGCAGTTGAAATTGATGGGGATGCCCACTTGGCGCAAGAATTCTTGGCTCAAGGAGTGAGTCCTTAACTCAAGGGCCTCTCGCACTAAGATTTGGTTGTGATTGATCCCAATATCTTGCGCACCGACCCTGACCGCATCCGCGAATCCCAGCGTCGTCGTGGCGAGAGCGTTGAAGTAGTCGATCTCTTGATTGCAGCTGATATCGCCAAGCGCTCCTCTGCGCAGGAGTTTGATGACCTACGTAATCAGCAAAAGGTGCTTGGTAAGCAGATCGGACCTTTGCAAGGTGCTTTGAAGAAAGCCACCGACGAGGCAGCAAAAGCACAGGCCCAAACTGCAGTCGACACGCTCATGGAGCAGGCCACGATTTTGGCTGATGCAGTGAAGGCTGCGGATGCGCACGCCGATGAAGTTGCTCAAACTGCAGACAAACTCTGGCTACAAATCAGCAACCTGGTCAATCTGGATTCCCCCGTTGGAGGTGAGGCTGATTTCACTTTGATTGATGTGGTGGGCACACCTCGCGACTTCACCAAAGAAGGCTTTGAGCCAAAAGATCATCTAGACATCGGTGAGCATCTTGATGCGATCGACACTGTGCGTGGCGCAAAGGTTTCCGGCTCACGTTTCTTCTACCTCAAAGGCATTGGCGCGCAACTTGAATTCGCGTTGCTGAATCTGGCAATGCAGCAGGCCGTGTCTAACGGATTCATCCCGATGATCACGCCAGCAATCGTGTTGCCGTCAGCAATGGAAGGCACTGGTTTCCTAGGTCAAGCTGCCGAGAATGTGTATCGCCTTGAAGAAGACGACGTGTATCTGGTGGGCACTAGCGAAGTTCCCCTTGCTGCCTACCATTCCGACGAGATTATCGACGTCAAAGCTCTTCCCATTCGGTATGCCGGGTGGAGCAGTTGTTTCCGTCGCGAAGCCGGCTCATACGGCAAAGACACTCGCGGGATTATTCGCGTACATCAGTTCGACAAGGTCGAGATGTTTGTCTTCACCACTCCTGATCAAGCAGATGCCGAACACCAGCGACTGCTGCAATGGGAGCGCGACTTCATTGAGGCTCTTGAGATCCCTTACCGAGTTATCGATGTTGCAACCGGTGACCTCGGATCCAGCGCTTCACGCAAGTTCGACATTGAGGCGTGGATTCCAACTCAGGGCGCTTACCGAGAGATCACTAGTACCTCGAATACCAATGAATTCCAGGCTCGCCGTTTGAAGATTCGCATGCGTGACGGTGACAAGACTTCGCCACTAGCAACCCTGAATGGCACGTTGTGTGCGATGCCACGCATCATCGTCGCTATTTTCGAAAATCATCAGCAGGCTGACGGATCTGTTCGTATTCCAAAAGCCTTGCAACCGTTCCTTGGCGGAAAGACTTCGTTCACCCCACCTGCCTAATCTGTGCCACAACCGGAAGGAGAGACCGCAACGTGACTTCCTTCGACGCTGCCACTTTGGACACCATCGAGTTTCCGCATCTCATTGCGATCGATATTGACGGCACCTTGATTCCCAATGATGGCGTTGTGCGCCATCGCGTCATTCAGGCTCTGGAAGCAGTGCAAGCCGCCGGCGTCACTGTTGTGCTTTCCACCGGTCGATCACTGAGCACCACGAGCCCGATTGCGCGCGCAGCCCATCTCAATGGCTGGCTGGTGTGTTCAAACGGAGCGATTCTGGCAACAGTTGAACCAGAAACGATTATCGAAGCCGTCACTTTCAAACCCAGAGACTTCATAGATCAAATGTTGCCGCTGCTACCTAACGCGATCTATTCCGTCGAAGATCAATGGGGAGTACTCAACACCAACGTAGCTTTCCGTGGCGGCCCACTAGGTATGTCCGTGCGTGAACTCCCGCTTGAACTCATTCGCGAACTTGATGCTGCACGTCTGGTTATCCGCAGTGAAGAACATATGGAATCGGGATTAGGCCATATCGTCGAAGCCCTCGGATTACATGAAGTGCAATTCGGAATTGGCAAGGTTGCCTGGCTAGATATCGGTCCCAAAGACCTCAATAAGGCTTACATGCTCAAGCAACTCTGCACCCGCCTTGATTTGAATCCAGCCCGTTCAATTGCCATTGGTGATGGCGACAACGACACTCGCATGCTGGAGTGGGCCGGCCTTGGTGTTGCCATGGGTCACGCGAGTGATCATGTGAAGACTTTTGCCGATGCTGTTACCCATGAAGAGCCTGGCATTGGTGTCGCTGAAGTTCTCGAAGCGGTTGCTAACCGCGCCAGTTAGCACGACAGTTTCCACATCCGTCAGCTCAAGGAGATGCCATGAAGTCAACCCGCATGATCGCACTCACTTCGGTCGCAACCCTGGCCTTGCTTGGCGTGACATTCAATTCAGCGCAAGCCACCACCTGCGCTGTCACCAAGAATCAGAACGGCACGATTAGCGGCGTCTTGTGTGCAAACGGGCAGCCAAATGAGAAGGCGAAAAGTTATCTGCGTGCCGCAACACCGGCAATAATGAAGCTCACGGCTCAGCCATCTATCACCAAAATTAAGACGGCAATGTGCACTGACTCCACCACTTCAAGAGCCACGAACCCGATGTTGGCTAACGCGGTGATTTATCAGGCTGCCCAATTCAAGTGGACCAGGGCAACGCTAAATCAAGTCGATGCGCTCTTCGTGAGTGGCGACTACTGCAAGTAAGGAACGGTCGCGCGAGTGCGAAGATTCAGTGGCCTGAACTGCGATCAAGAGTCAACCAATGCGTCGGCAATAAATCTTGCGTCTGAAGTTCGCGACTTGTAAACCAAGGCCTAGGCGCCACAACCACTCGATCGGGTCCGGCAATCCAGGCGCCCCACCACCCAAAAGAACTGTTACTAATGACAAACCCTGATGCCTGGGATAAACGGGCAAGCACATTCATGGGTGCCTCGTCTGGCAGCGCCAAATCAACGCATGCGTTCGGCAAAGCCTTCGCGAACTCTTCAGCAGTGTTTTGATCGTCACTGAAAATTACTGCAGGAAGATCGCCAACCAAACCTCGAGTGATCTCCAGACCTCTGCGGTAATAATCAAAATCACAGATTCCGTGGAATTCATGCGTATACGGATCGAGGTAATCTCCACGCCGCACTTGAATGCCTATGAAATTTGAATCCTGCAGCCCTGCAACTTGAGCTGAAGGACCAAACGCAGCCTTGATCGAGTTACGAACTTGATCTGCTATCGAGACAAAATATTTTTCCGATTGAAAATACCCGCGCAATGCAAGCCCTGATACGACATGTTGAATGCCCTCGTCATAAGCGAATGAGCGCTCAGTAAATGCAAACCTCACTGGCTGTTCGCCACTTTGAACAACGTGATCTGAAAGCAATCCATCCAATGCAAAATTCCGAAGGGTCGAGTGACGAATGAAGTCGCTGGTGTTCAGCTCTAGGGTGACTCCAAGCCTGGTTGCAACTTCTAGCCCGACTGCATAGCCGAAGAGTTGATTACCCAACCCGCCTTGCAACACGACCGACACTGCACGCTGTGGTTTTGATTCAAGGGGGATCGTTGAAACGCTGTCCTCACTGCTCAGGGGCGCAACGCCCTCAAGGGATTCACTGACGCGTTCGAGCTCTTTTTGTATTCGTCGAACTTCCAAGATGGAGGTCACTGGCGCGGCGACGATGCGCGGTAGACAACGTACAGACAGGCCCCAGTCACCTAGGCTCCTTCGTGCTGACCATGCACCTGATCGCAAGAAAAGATACGACCCGTACAGATTCTTAAGGAAGTTCTCGCCTACTACCGACCACAGCACCGCGTTTTTTGACACAGCCACGTCTTTGCTCGCCGCCAATTGCAGACGATGCTTCAAATCATTGTTGCGACGAGTTCCCGTTGAATCTCGATTGATTGGAGATTTATGGTGGATGACTGTGGTGTCACATGTTAAAAAGAGCGGGCCTCTTGTTCGCGCTTTCAACGAGAAGTCCACGTCTTCACCCCAACCAACCCCTGGCTTTGTTTCATCAAAAGTTAGCCCTTTGATTGATGAAAACCGCCACGCCATCGTGCAGCCGGGTAACCAATCAACTTGACGTAATTCCGGGTGGTACCGATATCCAACGTTGACACCAGAACGCAATAACACACCTGATTTTGAACTCGTGATGAGAAAAAATGTCTTCAAACGACTTGGCTTATTATCAACATTGTCTGCGGTTCTTACTCCTACGCCAACCGCGGTTGGCTCGTCCAAGAAGCCGCGTTCTACTACCTGAAAATAATCAGGTTGAATCTCAACATCATCATCCAAGAAGTGAACAATCCCCGTATTCAAAGGAAGAGCTGCTAGACCAACATTTCTTTGTTTCGTCAGGCCCGGCGCGCACCTCATGAAAACCACTTCAGACAGATCAGAGATGTCTTCCTGGAGTTCAAGCGATTGTGCATCATCAGAACCATCAACCACCAGGATCAACTCTGGCCGATCTTCACTTGCGTGGATCTGGTGTAAAACTGAAGAAGCTTCCTTCGGCCGGTTCCTGGTGCAAAGAATGATGGCATTGAACCTACTGCCGACCTCTTCGGCGAAATATCTATCAGTCATGGCAGTGGTTAACCCGTGAGCCCGTCTTTGAAAGCTTCATCTAGCGCCGAACGCCAATCGCGCATTGGCGCAAGCCCTGCGGCGGCCCAGGCGTCATGCCCAAGCACTGAATATGCGGGTCGAGGGGCCGGGCGCACAAATGAAGCGGAATCAGTTGGAAGCACACGCGCGGGATCAGCGTCAGCATCTTCAAAGACAGCTTGCGCAAATTCAAACCAGGAAGCAACGCCAGAGTTGGTGCCATGGAAGGTTCCGGCTGCTGGTTTGGCATCAATTAATGCGATGAGTTGATGCGCAAGATCTCGTGCGTAGGTAGGTTGACCAACCTGATCAGTCACAACCGAAACGGTGTCGCGCTCTGCCAACAACTTCAACATGGTCTTAGGAAAGTTATTTCCGTTGATTCCATAGAGCCAGGCCGTGCGCACGATGTAATGCGAATCAGGCAAAACCTTTTGCACAGCAATCTCGCCAGCGAGTTTGGTGCGGCCATAGGCAGTTAACGGTGCTGGCTCGTCAGTTTCTGAATATGGAGACGAAGCGTCGCCGGCAAACACATAGTCGGTGGAAATCTGCACCATCCATGCACCAATTTCGACACAAGCCAACGCAAGAAGTTCTGGCCCGACTCCATTTGCCCGAAGGGCGGCAGCTTCGTTGGATTCTGCATCATCAACCGCTGTCCAAGCAGCACAATTGATCACTACCGTCGGTTCGAAAAGTGAAAAAGCCGTTGCAATCGAACCACTTTGAGTGATGTCGATCCCTGGACGATCAACACCCATCACTGGCGTGCCGCGCGAACCAAGAATTGAAACGAGTTCAGAACCCAACTGTCCCAAGGAGCCAGTGACCAAAACGCGCATTACTTAAGCTCAGCCTTTGCCTTCAATGGGCGCCACCAAGCCTCATTAGCTTTGTACCAAGCAACTGTCTCGGCCAGACCATCAACGAACTTATGCTGCGGTTCGTAGCCCATGGCGCGAAGCTTTGAATCATCAACGGAGTAGCGGCGATCGTGGCCCTTGCGATCTTCAACGGGCAAAACGCTTGTCCAGTCTGCACCCATCGATTCAAGCACCTGCTCGGTGAGTTCGCGATTGGTGAGTTCTAGCCCGCCACCGATGTTGTAGCTCTGGCCGGCTTCACCCTTAGCAACAACAATTGCAATGCCACGGCAGTGATCGTCAACGTGCAACCAGTCGCGAACATTCAAGCCATCGCCATAAAGCGGCACTTTGCCACCGTCGATCAAGTTCGTGACGAACAACGGGATGACCTTTTCTGGGAACTGGAAAGGTCCGTAGTTATTCGAGCAGCGGGTTGAAGAAATATTGAGCCCGTAAGTCACGTGATATGCACGCACCAACATTTCAGCGGCGGCTTTGGCAGCTGAATATGGCGAGTTAGGGATCAACGGCTCCGCTTCGGTCCAGGAACCTTCATCGATTGAGCCATAGACCTCATCGGTGCCGATATGAACAGTGCGCGGGATGCCGTGGCGCAGGCAAGCATCAAAAAGCGTTTGCGCGCCAACAACATTGGTCACAAGGAATGCCTGTGGGCCACTGATTGAACGGTCCACGTGGGTCTCTGCGGCAAAGTTCACCACGACGTCATGGCCAGGCAGCACCTGGTCGAGTAACGCGCCGTCGCAAATATCGCCTTGCACGAAGGTGTAACGCGGATCTGCAGAAACTGAGGCGAGGTTCTCGAGGTTGCCTGCGTAGGTCAACTTGTCATAGACCGTCACGCCAGTGACATCGTCACCGTAGGAGCCGGCAAGGAGTTCGCGCACGTAGTGCGAACCAATAAAGCCTGCTGCTCCTGTTACGAAATAACGCACGTTACTTTCCCTTCAACTTTCGCAGCCACTCTTGGGCTTCAGCGAAATCAGCATCGGTTACGCCGTCACGCAAAACTGGTTCTTTTCCATCGTGACGCGGATAGGAACCCAAGTAGCGCACATCTAGGCATACGCGATGCAGGCCCATGAGTGCTTCGGCAACTCGTGCATCCGAAATGTGTCCTTCAATATCCACACTGAAGTAGTAGTCACCTAGAGCTTTGCGGGTCGGGCGAGATTCAATGCGCGTCATATTCACACCACGCACTGAGAACTCATTAAGAATTGCAAGCAAAGCACCTGGCTGATCATGGTGAATGTAGAGAGCAAGCGTGGTCTTGTCAGCACCAGTAGGCGCAGGAGCAACACCATCGCGCGCAACTAACACGAACCGTGTGTGCGCATCGGATGTGTCACCAATATCTGTTGCCAGAACATCTAAGTCATAGATCTCTGCAGCAATTTCTTGGCACACTGCAGCGTCATAATTGCGCTCAGAATCTAGAAGGCCTTCAGCGGCTCCAGCTGTAGAAAGTGCTGGCAATACAACAACTTCTGGCAGATTCGCACTTAGCCAACCACGCACCTGTGCGTGGGCATGCGGATGCGTCGCGATGCGTGCAACGGATGCAAGCGAAACCCCGCGAGGCACAACCAAAGCGAAGGTCACCGCCAACACAACTTCGTCAACAATCACCAAGCCACCGTCGGTGGATAACTCATCCAGGGTTAGGGGCACTGAACCTTCGACTGAGTTTTCCATTGGCACAAGTGCTTGGTCAGCTGAACCGTCGCGCACCATTTCCAATGCGGCATATACCGAGATGGCAGGAATCAACTCCGCATTCGCGGCCGAAGCTATCGTTCGAAGAGCCGCCTCAGCGAACGTGCCGCGAGGTCCTAAGAATGCAATGCGCGTCACGAGTCACCTCTATTCTTTGCCAACTTCAGAGATTCTGATTCTTCCGGAGAAAGTTCAATATCTGACTTTCCGCCACTTATTCCCTTGATGTAAGTACGAGTTTCAGTTCGCCCATGAATCGAGGTCAACACAATGCCATCGCCGGAGTCGTCGATCATCGCCGCTGAGAATGAGAAGCGGCCACCAAGATCACCGAAGGCGTCGTAACGAACAACCGACACGTGACGAAGGGCTTGGGCCAGTTCATTGCGGGTATGGGTCAAGGTGCGATCCAGATCGGACACATCATCGCGGAGGTCATGGAACTCCGAGATTGTGCGAGCCACGACATCAACAAAAGTGTCCTTGCCCTCGGAAGCACCCAGGAGAGCCAGCGAGCGGTGAATGTGTGAGAGCCGAACCAGTGCGAAGGCACCAATTCCGATGCCAGCGAGCCCGAAAACCAGAGCAACAATCACGAGGACGCTTAGGGCACTCGTATCGATGTTCACTGCGAAATTGTATGGCCTCCACAGGGGCAGATACGCCTTGCGGATCGCCCGGGACTCATACGTGCAGATTTGGCGTTTCCAGGTCTGGAGTTCGGGACACTTCCATAGAAACCCCAGGCCATTGGCTGGCACGCTCAGATGCTGACGCTCAGGCGGCCTAGCTGGAGCCTCAAGCCCTCCTTCACCAGCTTGGCTGTCCCTCGTAATCAGGCGAGGATCTTGGGCCGAATTAGACTATAGGCATGGATTCAAACACCCATTTAGACGACTCTGTTGGATTCGCCGCCCTCGATATACAAACAGTTACAGCAGCTGGGCATTCGACGTCTCGGGTTATCGAAGGTGTGATGACGCAGATGCCTGCGGTCCATACCGACCATCGCGGCAGGGTCTTTGAGATTTTCCCCGGAGCAGATGATTATTGGACCAAACCAGTTGTCTACTGCTACATGTTCAGCGTGCGGGTTAATCAAGTCAAGGGGTGGGGTTTACATCTAGAAAAAGATGATCGCTACACCCTCATAAACGGTGAAATCATGACTGTTCTGTATGACGCTCGACTTGACTCACCAACGCATGGCCTGGTCCAACGCGTATACCTCACGGAAAATGGGGCGCGGCAATTGACTATTCCACCTGGTGTCTGGCACGCCAACGTCAACATTGCCCAGTCCGAATCTCACCTCATCAACCATCCGACAGAGGTCTATCACCACGAACATCCGGATCGCCTTTTGCTTCCTTGGGATTCCGAGCAGATCCCCGCAGATTTGGCATCGCTGTTTCCCATCCAGCACTTCACCGGGACTGATCATCATCATTGCTCTTAGTCGGCGATATCGGCGCCGCAAGATGGCATCTCAATGACGATTCCTGCCGCACCGGTGACTTTGATCCTGCCTACTTTTAATCATGCTTCCACCTTGGGTCTGTCAATCCAAAGTGTGCTTTCGCAAACTTATGGAGATTTCGCGCTGGTGGTTATCGGCGACGGAGTCCAGGACGATAGCCGTGACGTGATGAGTGACATCACCGCACAGGATGCACGGGTCCACTTTTTAGATCGTGAGAAGTCACCTCGTCACGCTGAACTTGTTCGCGATGAAGTTATTAAGTCGACAGAATCTTGCATCATCGGGTATCACGGGGATGACGATCTACTCCTACCTAGCCATCTTGAGCAACTGTTGGAAGTTCTCGATGGGAACGATTTTGCACACCCCCTACCAGTCCTGATTAATGCCGACGGTGCCCCAGTGATTGTTCCGACTGATTTATCCAGATCAGATTGTCTTTCCTGGCATGTTGGTCCTCCGCCGCGAAATGCAGTTTCCCTCACGGGAGTGGTCCATACCCGAGATATTTACCAGCGTTTGCCGCATGGATGGCGCCAAACTCCCCAAGGGCACTTCACTGACCAATACATGTGGGCGCAGTTCTTCAGCATCCCTGAACTTCGGGCAGTCACAAGTCGCAAGGCCACAACCATCAAACTCTCTACGTCAGTCAGGACAACTCTTGGTCCCGCCGAAAGAGCCGATGAAATTGAGAAATGGTGGAGTCGAATCCACGACGATGACTTTGACAAGTGGTGGAGCGAGCAGGTTCACGAAGCTATCTACCGAACGGCTGTAGATGCAACGCTGGCCAACTCAGATCTGACCAAGAACTCCGAACTGCATACCCATGCCACAGAAATTCAGCGTGATGCAGCGCTGGCACACTTGCTGGCCATTGAATCAAGCCACGTCTGGCGGGCGACGGCTTGGTACCGCCACCTTCGGTCCGGCTTCAGCCGTTGAGTACGAACTAGCGAAGCGTCACCTGACGAGTTGTGAGCAGTGAGCGTGCCCGGCGCTCTGCGTCAGTGAGAGGTGTTGAGTCCGCAAGCGCCGCATTGAGACGACTCAAGAATTCTGCAGCCGGTGCCTCACAGGCACTAGCACCAAAGCCCCAAGGTAAGTCCCACACCGGAACCACGATGCCGTGCGCCCGGAACATGCCAACGAGCTTGGTGCCTTCACCCAGCGAGCTCTGACCAGCAGCGTCTAGTCGAGCAACCGCGTTCAGTAGCGCCTCTTCAGCAACAGGCATCGCCCAACGTAGGTGCTCCTTCTCGCCAATCTGACACCAATAAGCCGAGTCAACCGAAGTCAGACGAACGGTTGGATGTGCGTAAGCGCTAGCGCGGTCAAGGGAGGCGCGAGTTTCCTCGTCCATGTCTTTAACGTCGCTCCAGAAATCAAACCCGGTGTGAACAGTGATGTCGAGCGGAACCGATTCGTCGATCAAATCCTGCAAGCGAAGCGAGTTCGCTGCCTCGCGTGGCACATCAACCGGTGTTCCTGGCTCGGTATCCAAAGCAGCAGCAAGCACTCGCCCGAGGTCGCGGCTGGCGTTGCCTGAACTGGTGTTGACCTGAAGACCAAGCAGAATCTCGCCGTCCATTCGCACTAATGCTGGGTAGGCCATTGGCAGCACTGTTGCCAACGTGACCCGTCGAACGCCAGCTGGCTTGCCTGAGGCTGACACTGCATCTGACCGAAGAGTTAACGGGGCTGTGGCAGAGGGCACGAGCTCGCGAAGAGCAACGAGGTCGCACTCGGAAGCGAAACCTTCAAAGGGCCGGGTGGTCTCGATTACCTCTTCGACCTTGCCATGGCAAGCCTTGTAGCGGCGCCCTGAGCCACAAGGGCACGGCTCGCGCATCCCAACAACAGGAATGACCCCATCCGTAGCGATTGCGGTTGCAGCAGATTCGACGCGAACTTTTTTCTTGGCCATGCGGTGAACCTTAGGCAACGGGGGTAACGAGCGCGCGCACCATCCCGGGCTTATCGCTGATGATGGCGTCAACTCCCAGGGATAAACACAATTCAACCTGCTCGGCGCTGTTCACCGTCCACACATGCACCTGTCCGCCTCGCGCATGCACCGCAGAGACATATTGAGGATGTAAACCGAGTGCCTCTATCGAAATCCCGGCAATAGTTGCAGAGCCTGGTAACTCACCCAAGAGGCGATGTTTGGGAATCTTGTTCATCAGGAAAACTGTCGGAACTTCTGGCGCTAACTCATTCATTCTCGTCACTGCCATCTGGCTGAATGACATCATGCGCACGCGTTGTGAATTTAACAAACCAAAATGGCGAAGTTCGTCGACCAGTGTCATCTCCACGTATTTGCCAAAACGCGTGGGGTGTTTGGTCTCAATTGAGAAGGACAAGGTTGGTGAGGCTTCCAACATTGAAGCCAGCAGCACGCGCAGTGTTAACACAGAGCGGCGTTCGTCAAGGGACGAGTTTCGCTGCCAAGATTCGCTCTCGGGGGCTGAGAAATCAAAGTGCATTAAGTCATGCAAGCGCAGGGCTGAAACTGATCCGCGGCCGCTACTTGTGCGACCAATAGCTCGATCGTGCACACATACCAAGGTGCCGTCAGCCGTCAAGCGAACATCACATTCGATCGCATCTGCGCCTTCTTTTACTGCGCGCAAATAGGCCGACAAACTGTGTTCGGGTTCGAACTCGTTGGATCCTCGGTGGGCAACCACCAAGGGCGGCTTCCCATTGAGAGTTACCGAGTTCACATCTCTACCTTTTCATAGACGCAAGGCAATCTGCGACGCTCCCGTCTCGACACCAGCCAAAGGCGATGGTGACTCCTAGGATGCATGTTCTGAGATGCATTCGTCATCTTCATATGTGGGGAGTAAGTCCAATGGGTTTCTACTGGGAAGGCCTGCCGCCTTACGTCCTTGAGTGGGCTCGAGACTTCCTGCCAGAAGGAACAGTCGCCGTTGAGACTGGCACCTTTCGAGGAGATACGAGCGAACTGCTAGCCAACTACTTCGGTACCTGCGTCACGATCGAGCGAAGTGCTGATTTTGTGAACAAAGCACGCCAGCGGTTTGCCGGGGATCCCAGGGTGACTGTGATCCAGGGCAGCTCTAGAGACAAACTTGCAGAAGCCATGCCAGAGGGTCAAACCCCGTGCTTTTTATGGCTAGATGCTCATGGAATTTACAACTTTGAGGATTCAGAAGCCGAAGAAAATCCAATTCTGGAAGAGCTCGCGGTCGTGACGGCAGCTCGAGGTGATGCGCCCACAGTGATCGCGATTGATGACGCTCGCGGCCTTGGAACACAACCTGGCTGGCCTACTCTCGGGGAAGTGTGCGCTGTTTTACATCAAGCGGGGTATGCAACAGTCGTGGTGGATGACTGCGTCATCGCAGTACCAAAAGCACTGCAGCCAGATTTCTGGACTCTTTACCAAAAGAGTCGCACGGTCGAAGTGTCCGCACTTTTCCATGTATGGCGAAGCGTCAAGCGCACTGTTCGAATTCGCGCACTTCTAGATTTGGGCTTCAGCAAAATTAAGCGATAACGCTCGAGGAGAGCCGTAGCTACGGAAACAGGATCCCTCGATTCAAAATCCCAGTCGGATCCCACGCAGTCTTTATCGCCCGCATGGCAGCGATCTCAGCCGCTGAGCGTACAAGATGCAAAGAATCAACCTTCATTCGACCGATTCCGTGCTCGGCAGAGATTGAACCTTCAACTGCAGCCACGTGCTCGAGTAAAAGGTGATCAACTCGAGTGTCGTCAGCTTGCGGGCCCGTGAACTCCACGTGAATGTTGCCGTCAGCGATATGTCCAAAGAACCCAAAGATTTCAACAGCCGGGTCGTCACGCAAAAGCGCGGAAAGTGAATCCAATACCTCTTGCATTCGCGCCAGCGGAATCGATACATCGAGCTTATGAACGACACCCAACGTTGCATAGACCTCAGATTGACGTTCTCGGAACGCCCATAGCCGAGCTTGGTCAGTGGCCTCCAGAGCAACCACGGCATCACGATCCAAAGTGCATTCGAGCCCTGTTGCATCCCCACCGTCTGCCACCTCAAGGAAAGCGACCACTGGCCACGAGCTAGCAAGAGGGGAAGTCAGACCCAACACCGAGTCCACGAGCGATATGCCTGTTGCATCTACAACTTCAGCCGCAATGAGTTGGCTCTGGCCGGCAGCAGCCGACATTAGTTCTAGAGCATCGGAATAGGTATTACAGCCCACCATGGCGAGCGACGTTCGAGCAGGCGGGCGATGCAGTCGCAGCCGAACAGCAGTGATCACCGCAAGGGTGCCCTCTGACCCACACAGCAGTGCGGCCAGATCAAACCCTGTGTTGTCTTTCAGCAATCCACCAAGATGGGCGATCACGGTGCCATCTGCCAGCACTGCCTCAATGCCGACCACC
>JBIIAA010000130.1:0-4737 GCA_044240165.1 Candidatus Nanopelagicales bacterium | reverse complement strand
AGCGTTGATTCTGATTGGGATCGCGAAAAGCTTCAGGAACGCCTAGCCAAGCTCAGCGGCGGCGTCGTTGTGATCAAGGTCGGTGCCCACACCGAAGTTGAGCTCAAGGAAAAGAAGCACCGCATCGAAGATGCCGTGTCAGCAACTCGTGCAGCAATCGACGAAGGCATTGTGTCCGGCGGCGGCGCAGCACTCGTGCAGGCTGTTGGCGTGCTCAAGGGAAACCTTGGACTGACCGGTGACGAAGCAACTGGCGTGAGCATCGTTGCTCGTGCTGGCCTAGAGCCACTGCGCTGGATCGCTGAAAACGCTGGAGAACAGGGCTACGTCGTAGTTTCCAAGGTTCAGGCACTTCCTTCAGGTCAGGGCTACAACGCAGCCACCGACACCTACGGCGACCTCATCGCTGATGGCGTCATTGACCCAGTCAAGGTGACCCGCTCAGCCCTCGTCAACGCGGCCTCAATTGCAGCGATGCTGTTGACCACCGAAGCCCTTGTGGTTGAGAAGCGTGAAGATCAAGAAGAGTCAGCCGGACATGGCCACAGCCATGGCGCAGGCGGACATAACCACTAGAAATACCTCACCCTGAAGGCGGCTCCCCTAGGGAAGCCGCCTTCAGTCTTTCTAGGGCTGGTTTGAGGATCGCTAGAGGCCGGTAGCCTTAGCCCATGACTGGCGGAGTAGCGGACAAGTTCGCATATTTGGGTTTGACCTATGACGATGTGCTGCTATTGCCAGCCGAGTCTGATGTAGTGCCTAGCGAGGTCGACACCACCTCGCGCGTTTCACGCAACATCACGGTGAAATTGCCGTTGATTTCAAGTGCGATGGACACGGTCACCGAAGCACGCATGGCAATCTCCATGGCCCGCTTGGGCGGGGTAGGTGTGTTGCACCGAAACCTCTCAATTGACGAGCAAACCCTTCAGGTCGACATGGTTAAGCGCTCAGAAGCAGGCATGGTGAGTCATCCCATTACCTGTCTACCAAATGACACTCTTGAAGATGTTGATCGTCTTTGCGCACGCTTTCGCATCTCCGGAGTTCCTGTCGTTGATGCAAACGGAGTACTCGTTGGCATCGTGACGAACCGCGATATGCGTTTCGAAGATAACATGTCGCGTCTCGTGCATGAAGTCATGACTAAGACGCCATTGATCACTGCGCCTGTCGGCATCACGCCAGATGACGCACTTGCAATTCTTGCTTCGCACAAGGTCGAGAAGCTGCCGTTGGTTGACGAAGCCGGGCGCCTGCGCGGGCTGTTCACTGTCAAAGATTTTGTCAAGACTGATAAGTATCCAAACGCCACTAAGGATTCGATCGGTCGCTTAGTTGTTGGCGCAGCCGTTGGTGTTGGTGAAGATGCTGAGCGTCGTGCGAAGTCCTTAATTGAAGCTGGCGTTGACTTCCTTGTTGTTGATACCGCACACGGTCACTCACGCGCTGTTGCTGACATGGTTCGTTTGTTAAAGGGTCAAACCAGCATTGACATTATTGGTGGAAACGTTGCGACTCGTGAAGGTGCTCAAGCGCTGATTGATGCGGGCTGCGATGGCATCAAGGTTGGTGTTGGACCTGGCTCGATCTGCACTACTCGAGTTGTAGCTGGTGTTGGCGTTCCTCAGATTTCAGCAATCTATGAAGCTTCACTTGCTGCTCGTCCTGCCGGCGTTCCCGTGATCGGTGACGGTGGCTTGCAGTACTCAGGTGACATCGCAAAAGCACTTGTTGCTGGCGCGGATGCTGTGATGCTGGGTTCGTTGCTTGCTGGAACCGAAGAAGCCCCAGGTGACGTCGTGTTTATTGGCGGCAAGCAGTTCAAGTCTTACCGTGGCATGGGTTCACTCGGCGCAATGCAATCACGTGGTGAGGCTCGTTCTTACAGCAAGGATCGTTACTTCCAAGACGATGTGCTCAGCGACGACAAGCTTGTTCCTGAAGGCATTGAAGGTTTAGTTCCCTATCGCGGGCCACTCACCGCAGTTGCTCATCAACTTGTTGGAGGGCTGCGCGCAGCAATGGGTTATTCCGGCGCACAAAATGTTCCAGAACTCCATGCACGCGGTCGCTTTGTTCGCATCACTGCTGCAGGACTTCGCGAATCTCACCCGCACGACGTTCAAATGACCATCGAAGCCCCGAACTACACAGGTCGATAAGGAAACCCAATGGACACCATTGAGATTGGCGGGACTAAGCGCGCCCGCCGCGGCTACACCTTTGACGAGGTCGCCATTGCCCCCAGTCGTCGAACGAGAGATCCCCAGGGGGTTTCGACGAATTGGAACATTGACGCGTATCAATTCAAGTTGCCATTCATCGCAGCGCCAATGGATTCGATTGTTTCACCGCAATCTGCTCAGGCTCTTAGTGAACTTGGAATGCTCGCAACGCTCAATGTTGAAGGACTTTGGGGTCGATATGAAGATCCAACGGCATTGCTTGAAGAGATAGCTTCGATGCCAGCCGAGAGAGCCACCAAGCGGCTGCAAGAGATTTACGCAACTGCTCCAGTGAATTCAGATCTGGTTGTCCAACGTATTTCAGAGCTTAAGAACTCCGGCATGACTGTGGCGGTTGCAGTGAGCCCACAGGCCACGGCCGTATTGGCACCTGTGGTGGCTAAGGCTGGTGCAGACCTCGTGGTGATCCGTGGAACAACAGTTTCAGCCGAACATGTCACTGCTGCTGGCGAACCGTTGAACCTCAAGCAATTTATTTACGACCTGGATGCGCCTGTGATCGTTGGCGGTTGTGCGACCTACCAAGCTGCCTTGCACTTAATGCGCACAGGCGCCGCTGGTGTGCTCGTTGGCTTTGGTGGCACGTCTGATTCAACGAGTTCTGATGTGCTGGGTGTGCGGGTGCCAATGGCTAGTGCAATCGCCGATGTTGCCGCAGCACGCCGGGATTACCTAGACGAATCAGGTGGCCGCTACGTGCACGTGATTGCTGACGGCGGTCTTGGCAGAAGTGGCGACATCGTCAAGGCTTTCGCCTGTGGCGCCGACGCAGCAATGCTTGGATCCGTTTTGGCTCGAGCAACTGACGCGCCAGGCAATGGCGCGCATTGGGGAGCAGAGGCTTGGCATCCGCACCTTCCACGCGGTAAGCGCAACGTGTTGGAGCAGTCAGGAACCTTCGCTGAAGTACTTCATGGACCGTCGGTTAAAGCGGATGGCACGATGAATATTGCTGGCGCACTTCGTAAAGCCATGGCAACAACTGGCTACAGCGATCTCAAAGAGTTCCAGCGTGTTGAAATGGTTATTGGTTAATCACGAGGATGACTGAGATCGAACTGGAATCAGCAACCGCTCCGAAGACATATCTTTGGTGGGCAGTTGCTGCTACTGCCGTGTGTTTTTTCCCGTTCGGAATCGTCGCTCTGATTTTTGCAATCCGAACGATGTCTGCTTTTGATCGTGGAGATCTTCCAGCTGCAGAAAAATCGAGTGCGCGTGCTCGGCGTTGGCTCAAGATCACGATCATTGCGGGCTTGATTATCAATGGCTTATTGCTAGTCATTTTTGGCTTCATGGGTGCCTTCAGCACCTGATCTCGTTCGTCCCTTCAAGGTTAGGTTTTCTAGGTGAGTTCACAGCCAACAGTGCTCGTGGTTGACTTCGGCGCGCAATACGCGCAACTCATTGCTCGCCGGGTGCGCGAAGCCAAGGTCTACTCGGAAGTCGTGCCGCACACCATTAGTGCTGCTGATGTTGCGGCAAAAAGCCCAGCCGCAATCGTGTTAAGCGGTGGACCTTCATCGGTCTATGACGAAGGTGCACCAACCCTTGACCCAGCAATCCTTGAACTGGGTATTCCGGTGTTTGGCATTTGCTACGGCTTCCAGGCAATGGCGCAAGCACTTGGCGGAACTGTTGCAAACACAGGCGGTCGCGAATACGGACGCACACCATTGGCTGTCTCGTCCCCAGGTCGCTTGTACGAAGGAATTCCTGCTGAGCTTCAGGTCTGGATGTCCCATGGTGACGGCGTTAGCGTTGCGCCCGCAGGCTTCACCATTTCGGCAAGCACTCCCGGCGCACCCGTTGCAGCTTTTGAAAACCTTGAGCGCAAAATGGCTGGTGTTCAGTATCACCCCGAGGTTTTACATAGCGAGCATGGACAAACCCTGCTGGTTAACTTCTTACGCAACATCGCTGGTCTTGAGCCAACGTGGACTATGTCGAGTGTTATCGATGAGCAGGTTGCAATCATTCGTGAAAAGGTTGGCACCGGTCGCGTGATCTGTGGACTGTCTGGCGGTGTTGACTCAGCAGTTGCTGCAGCCCTTGTGCACAAAGCAGTGGGAGATCAGCTCACTTGCGTGTTTGTTGACCACGGCTTGCTGAGAAAAGGTGAAGCAGAACAGGTTGAAACGGATTACGTTGCGGCAACTGGCATAAAGCTCGTTGTAGTAGATGCAAAAGAGCAGTTCTTGCACCATCTGGCTGGAGTGATTGATCCTGAGCAGAAGCGCAAAATCATCGGTCGCGAATTTATCCGCGTCTTTGAAGCTGCTGAACGTGGCGTTATTGAAGAAGCAGGCGCATCAGGAGAAAAGGTTGAATGGCTAGTTCAAGGAACGCTGTATCCAGACGTGGTTGAGTCTGGCGGTGGAACCGGAACGGCAAACATCAAGAGTCATCACAATGTTGGTGGACTACCTGACGATCTCCAATTCAAACTTATCGAGCCGCTTCGTTCATTATTTAAGGATGAAGTTCG
>JBIIAA010000038.1:0-15590 GCA_044240165.1 Candidatus Nanopelagicales bacterium | reverse complement strand
CGGATAATCTGCGGGCGTATAGAGCGAGACGAGTAACGGCGCGCACAACACTGCGATCACCGAAAACACCAAAAGCGTTACCCCGACGAGGGTGAGGAGGCGATCTGAATATGCGCGACCGCCGTCATGATCATCTTTCATATGGCGAACGAGTTGCGGAATAAATACCGCGTTGAGGGCGCCACCAATAATGAGAATATAAACAATGTTTGGCAGTGAGTTACCGAGTGAATATGCATCGGAAACGAGATAGAAGCCAAGGGCAGCGGCGGCAGTGATATCGCGCCCGATACCTGTGATGCGCGAGACAATGGTGCCCGTGGCCATGACAGCACTCGATCGGGCCATGGACTTAGTTGTGTCACTCATGTGAAGCCCTAGCCTGCACGATGCGTCGCGTAATTCCCACAACCACGAAGATGGCAATTGCGGCGAATGCTACGAGAACTACCCAACCAGCAGCCCGCGCGTATGCAGTGGAGACCAAAATTATGTTTGCTGGCGTTCCGTAAACAGCGCCCTTGGGGGTCAGGATCTGCACCTTGGTTGGTAATGGATCCCCGCCAAGAATGCGTACCGGTAGTTCCACGCTGATCTTTTGACCCGGCTCAATAAGAATGCCGGTTTTTGCGGTGGATTCCAGGCGTGAACTTGGTTCGCCAACAAGTGCAAGCCCCACATTGACCACTGTGTCGCTGTCATTCGCAAGTGTCACGGGCACATTTCCAGCATCACCGGAGAACGTAATGGTGCCGCTTGAGATCGGGCGCACTTGATTGATCTGCGTGTTCAGTTCGCGACTGATCGCTCCAAGGAGTGCCGCGCCAATACCGGGCTGATTTCGCCACGCAGATGACTGAGCACGAAGTAGGGCTTCGGAGTAGGCAGCATTCACTGGGCCGGGAGTTTGTTGTACCGCCGTGAGTTGGGTGACCTTGCCTTGAACGGCCTTTAGACGAGTGAGGTAGGCCGTCGTCAATGCTGGGTGATCACCTGGCACATACGTCAAGCGATTACTGAGGCCTCGCGGACTATTTGTGAGGGCTGCCAACCGGGTCGGAATCATCCAGGGTGCCGTCTGGGTAGCTCGGAGCACTGATCGCAAAAAACTAGGAACTGGCGCCCAACGAACATCACTTGGCGCGGCAACAACCGTGAGTGGCGCGTTCGTGAGGGCTGCTGGACTCTGCGCGATTGCTGCTGTTTCGGCTAGGAAGCGCTGTCGAGCCAAGATAACTTCGGACGCAGTCCGTTGAGGCATTGCAAGGGTTTCACTTAAACGTTGATCTGTAAGGACCGCATTGAGATTGCCGAAACTTGTTGGGTAGTCAGCGATTGCTTGACGCGGTTGGCTGGTGTCACCTGCCATGGTCGACGACGACAACACCACAGTCGTCGCCCCAGCGCTGGCTAAAAGGTTGGCAGTGCGTTGATCTAACCAACCGCTTGGTGCCCAGTAGACACCGCCGGGCACAGGTGAGGCCAAGATGGTGCTGGCAACATTTGGCGCGAGTGTCATTGCTCGAACGACATCGGTAGATAAGCCATTACGGCGATCGGCGACAGCGTCCACGTCCGCGTAGGCGATGGCATGTGAGTTCGATGGAGTAATCGCAGTGCGCAGCACGTCCAGCCACTGATTGGCATTGGCGCTCTGGTCCCCAACCACGATTTCGCCATCTTGCACAACTTGATAACCGCGCCCAATGCGATCAGCGCTTTGCGCAAGTGACGGATCAATCATCCAACTCAACGTCGAGCTGAATTCACGACCAACAGTAAGCAGATTTGCGAGCCGACCACCATCGGATAGCGCGACAGGTGTTTGGTTATTTAATAAAACATTTGTCGCTGTGCGAGCTGGGTAATCAGCCAGAGGCCAAAGCCATACCACTCCAACAGCATGTGGAATTTTTTCAGATGAGGGAAACCAAGGCAGAAATGTTTGAATGCTGCCCAGACTCTTGGTTCCCTGCACGGCGTCGATCACTAATGAATAGGTGCCTTGAGTAGTGAGGAAGAGCTGTTTATAAGGCAGGGTGAACGTGAAACCAGCCTGGGCCCCTGCAGCGACGTCAGTGTTGAGATCGAGGGTGGCAACGGATCGAGTTGATGAGGTAGACCCCAAAATTGCGGCGTCGATTCCGGTACGACCGCTGAGTGCTGATGTCGAAAGGCGAATGTTCACCCGTGGCTTGCTCAGTGCTGATGGCGATCCGTTCACGATTCGCCCGCTCAAGCGCAAGGTGGAATCAGATGTTGCAACGATTGGCAACAACGAATCGAGTACCACTTGTACGTTTGTCTGGGTGGCATCGACGGCTTGGGCTGGCACGGTAAACAGACCTGTCATACACACAAGGGTGATGCCAACCAAGGCTCGAAGTGTTATCGCTGGGCGCATTTAAGCGTCCGCTAATCCGGCAAGGAGTTCAGGTACTCGGGCCATAAGTTTGCGCTCATCGGGATAAGCCAATTTTCCTTCGACTTCTTCGATCGGTACCCACGCAACCTCCACGACTTCTCGATCCTCGTCACTGAGCTCGCCACCGTAGGCATCAAGAATGTAGTGATGCACGGTTTTATGAATGCGTTTTTCGTCAGCCATAAACCAAAAATCGATGGTACCCAGAACGCTGAGTACCAAGCTTTGGATACCAGTTTCTTCCTGAACCTCGCGGATCGCAGCCTGTTCGTAGGTCTCACCAGCCTCCACATGACCCTTGGGAAGCGACCAAATCAGGCGTCCACGACGATCAAGACGGGCAATGAGGGCGGCCTTCCAGGGCTTGCTTGATCGGTCAAGAACCAGGCCCCCAGCGCTCACTTCCTCGATGCGCGGCGTCTTTGCGACTCGAGGGGACATACGAGCAGGATAAACCGCTGGCAGACTTCACTACGCTCTACCAGTGCCTACCTTCGATCCGCAGCAAGCAGTGGCCCAATTGGCGCCCCTTAAACCCCTGCTCACCAACCTGGGAAATCGGTTCCAAGAAGCCGGATACGAGCTCTCACTCGTGGGCGGTCCAGTTCGCGATGCCTTCTTAGGCCGCCTTGGGCAAGCCCCAGACTTGGATTTCACCACGAATGCCCGCCCCGAGCAGATTTTGGCGCTGCTCGAGGGTTTTGCTGAGACCACCTGGGATGTCGGGATCCGATTTGGCACTGTTGGTGCTCGGATCAGCGGGCAAGAGTGTGAGATCACTACCTATCGAAGTGAGCATTACGACCCAGATTCACGCAAACCTGAGGTGAACTTCGGCGAGTCGTTGCTCGGTGACCTAGGTCGACGCGACTTCACGATCAACGCGATGGCGCTGCGACTCCCAGAATTGACGCTGGTGGATGAGTTCAATGGCATTCAAGATCTTGCCGCTGGGATCATTCGCACTCCACATTCACCGCAGATGTCATTCACAGATGATCCGTTACGGATGATGCGGGCAGCACGCTTTGCTGGGCAATTGGACTTCAGTGTCGATGGACCAACGTTGCAGGCGATGGTTGAGATGCATGAACGCATCACCATCGTTTCTATAGAACGTTGCCAAGTTGAGTTCATGAAAATCGTCATGTCGGATCATCCGCGTCTAGGGCTAAAACTGCTGGTTGATTCAGGAATCGCTGAATACGTATTCCCTGAACTCCCCGGCATGCGACTCACAACAGATGAGCATCTACAGCACAAAGATGTGTATGAACATTCACTCACTGTGCTTGATCAAGCGATCAAGCTAGAAACAACTCATGAACCAGTGAGCGGACCAGATCCGGTTTTACGCTTATCAGCGTTATTCCATGACATCGGCAAACCCCGAACGCGCAAATTTGATGAAGGAAAAGTTTCATTTCATCACCACGAAGTTGTGGGTGCCCGGATGACACGAAAACGCATGAAAGCGATGCGTTTCAGTAACGACATGATTGACGATGTTTCAAAGCTCGTAGAGCTTCATTTGCGTTTCCACGGCTATGGATCGGGTGACTGGACCGATTCAGCTGTGCGTAGATATGTGCGCGATGCTGGGCCACTACTAGTGCGCCTTCATAAATTAACGCGCGCAGATTGCACAACCAGAAATCAAAGGCGTGCCGCCGCGCTTCAAAAAACGTATGACATGTTGGAAGAACGCATCAGCGCTCTCCTAGAACAGGAAGAACTCGATTCACTTCGCCCTGATCTCGATGGTGCAGCAATCATGCGATTACTCGACATCCCCGCAGGTCCGCAAGTTGGCGAGGCGTATCGCTTCCTGATGGAGCTGCGCTTAGATCGTGGGCCGATAGGTGAAGAGGAAGCCACGCAAGCGCTATTGGCTTGGTGGCAGTCCCGTACTTAGATCGTCACCTCGTCCAAACTTGCTTCCGCATAAATCTCGCGGTCTGGTCGGTTGCAGGCTTCAATGGCAGCAAAGAGCAGTACGCCAAGTGCGGTGAGCCACAAGACTCGAACGACTGACATGGTGCCGAACACCGTCAAGATGTACACGAGCACGATCGACACTGCCCAGCGAAGGAACAGTGAGTAACTGCGAACAAAGGTATTCAGTCCAGGCGGAATGACGGTGCCAAGTTCGTGGAGTCCATCGCATACCTGATCGCGCAGGATTGCTGCGTAGCGAGAGCGACCGGCAAACCAGCCGGCAACAATGGCAAAGACACCAATGAGTAGAAGGGCCTGTAAACCACCCACGAGATAACTAAAGAAGGTTGTCCAGAAGGCGGTGAGTGCAAGGCCAAGGCCTTCAGCGCTGAGTTTATTCTCGGCGATGGATTCCGCAGATGACATTGTGAGCAACATGATGATCGCTGTTATCGCCAGCACAATACCCATGGTCAGAACCACTCGAGGTCGGCGTCGTGCCAAAGCAATTGACAGTGCAAAGAGCGCAGCAACAATGAGCGGGAACCAATTCAAGATTGGTGAAGTGAATGAGTAGATCGTCTGAATCTGTCCGATGAGCGGAGTTTCAAACAGCACGACCTGATTGCCGGTGTCTGGAATAGGGACGTTCGCTGCGATGGTGAGACCAGAGGCCACGATCTGAGCCTTGACTTCCTTGAGCAGCGAAGTTGTATCAAGGACGACCTGATCGCCATTGCGTTGGATAATTCCCGAAGGGTTGCCTTCCAGTAAATACATAACGCTCTTTTGTGCTGCCGTGTTCGCGGTAATCCAGATGTTTTCAAATGCGGGGGATGCCAACACGCGATCGACCGCTTGGCCGATGAGTCCGTTGACTCCTGCGGCGATTGGTCCAGAAAGTCGGTCATTTATTGAGGGGTCTTTGACGAAGTTACCCAAGAAGGAATCAACGAGTGCCGTGGTGTCAATTTTTTCGACGATCACCTTGGTGACCTGTGCACCAACAGCTTGCTGAATGATCGGATCGCTTGCAAGTGGGCCTACCGTTGCGATGTATTGCTCGGCATCAGTCACAGTGCGGTGGCCCCAGTGACCAATGATGGCGCTTGGGGTGAGTAGAGCAGCCAATATAAAAATCAAGAGCGATGCAATTGAACGTGCACCCCAACGACGACTCATGACTTACCCCTTTGCTTTATTTGTAGTGAAGAACCAAGCACCGGTGACTACCAGCAAGATCCCTGCAGCACTGATCATTGCAGGTGTTTGCCCACTTGCAGGCGAAGTCAAGGCCATTATCGTGATTCCTGCGACGAGGCAGGCGTTCACAATCATGTCAAAGAGCGCGAAGACTCTGCCTAAATGATCGTCTCTGATGCCTACTTGTATCTCCGTGTCGGCGCAAACCTTGACCGCTTGACCGATCAAACCAAAACAGGCGGCGCCGAGAAGTAGCACGGGCATGGACTCATTCATAGCACCAGCAAGAACAAGAACCCCACCTGACAAGCCGCCGAAAACCAGCACCGCAGATGACCAGGTAACTGTCCCCCAGGTTCGGGACGCCCAGGGTGTGCACACCGCGCCGATAAGAGCGCCGGATGCGGCGGCTCCAGTAATGATTGCGAATTGACTCAAGGCGTTGTCAGCATTCGTCATCGAATTAAAGGTGTTGCGCACGAGCAGCAAGGCATCAACGGTGAGCATGCCTAAGGCAATTCGATGAATTCCTACGACAGTTATTGCTCGCCGCGGGCGGCCGTGAGTGCCAAGCACGCGGAGCCCATCGACGAATCCTTGAACCACTCCCATGAATGTGTCAGGCACGCGCTCGCCGGTTGGACCAAGCGCGGTGACAGCAATGCGCCTTGCGATGAGTCCGGCGCACACAAAGAGAACCGCGGCAAGAAGCAGGACGCTTTGGCTACCTGTATCGCCGCCGCCTGCAAGTGAGCGCAACGCAACTCCGCTGCCGGCGCCCAGGGCCGCGGCGATTGTTCCCGATGTGGGACTCAGTGCATTGGCGGTCACCAGATCGCGGCCTTCAACTACATGCGGAAGGGATGCTGAGAGTCCGGCGAGTACGAAACGGCCAACACCGAGAACAAGGAGCACAGAAACTCCAAGGAGTGCCCCGTCATTGCCGGCTGCGATCAGCGCCACGATTGGAATGACACCAATAGCTTTGAGAAAGTTTGCATTTACCAGCACGTTGCGACGACGCCAACGATCAAGGAGAACGCCGGCGAATGGTCCGATGACTGAATACGGCAAGAGCAAAATGGCGAAGGCGACAGCAACTTTGGTAGCCGAAGGCTGTCGTTCGGGTGAGAACAGCACGAAAGTCGCCAGGGATGCTTGAACTAATCCATCCGCGAATTGCCCGACGAGCCGAACAGAAAATAGTCGACGAAAGTCTCTGGTCGCGAGCAACTCCCGCAGAGCCGAAAACTTTGTCACATCGCGAGAGTAGTGCCATGAGCGCACATGCGTAAGGCCCGACAGAAAATCTGTCGGGCCTTACCAAATCGAAGGTATTAGCTCTCGATCTTTCCGCTGATGAAGTCTTCGACAGCCTGCTTTGCTTCAGAGTCGGTGTATTGCACAGGTGGCGACTTCATGAAGTAACTTGACGCTGCAAGCAGAGGTCCACCGACCTTGCGATCCATACCGATTTTTGCGGCACGAACAGCGTCGATGATGACACCAGCTGAGTTTGGTGAGTCCCAAACTTCGAGCTTGTATTCAAGGTTCAGCGGCACGTCACCAAAGGCACGGCCTTCAAGACGAATGAATGCCCACTTGCGGTCATCAAGCCAAGCTACGTAGTCAGAAGGCCCAATATGTACGTTGTCTGCACCTAGGTCATGGGAAAGCTGCGAGGTTACTGACTGAGTCTTTGAGATCTTCTTTGACTCGAGGCGATCGCGCTCCAACATGTTCTTGAAGTCCATGTTGCCACCAACATTGAGCTGGTAGGTGCGATCGACGATCACACCGCGATCTTCGAAGAGCTTTGCAAGCACACGGTGAGTAATGGTTGCGCCGACCTGACTTTTGATGTCATCGCCAACGATTGGCAGACCTGCGTCAACAAAGCGCTGGGCCCAAGCTGGGGTGCCAGCAATGAAGACAGGCAGTGCGTTGACAAAGCCACAGCCAGCGTCAATTGCACACTGTGCGTAGAAGCGCGCTGCATCTTCTGAACCAACAGGCAGGTAACAGACAACAACATCAACTTCGGCTTCGCGCAAAGCAGCAACGATGTCTACCGGCGCAGCATCTGATTCCAAGATGGTTTCGCGGTAGTACTTGCCAAGACCATCGAGAGTATGTCCGCGCTGAACCGTGATACCTGTTGCAGGAACGTCACAAATCTTGATGGTGTTGTTCTCAGAAGCACCAATTGCATCGGCGAGGTCAAGCCCGACCTTCTTGGAGTCGACGTCAAACGCAGCAACGAACTTCACATCGCTGACGTGGTAGTCGCCGAACTTCACGTGCATCAGACCGGGCACGAAGCCTGTTGGATCTGCGTCTTTGTAGTACTCGACACCCTGTACGAGTGAAGCTGCACAGTTGCCTACGCCAATGATGGCGACGCGAACTGATCCCATGGTTTTCTCCTTGTTTTGTCAGGCCGTGCTTGAAGGTTGAGCAGACTCTGCGTTCTTACGCTCGGTCGTAATAAGTTCATTGAGCCAGCGCACTTCATGCTCGGCTCGATCGAGTCCGTGGTTTTGCAACTCGAGGGTGTAGGTATCGACGCGATCCTTGGATCTGGTCACTGAATCGCGAAGCATCGCTACGCGCTCTTCCAATCGAGAGCGTCTTCCTTCCAAGATTCGAACGCGTACCCGAGCTTCAGTGCGCCCAAAGAAGGCCAGGTGTGCGGCGAAACCTTCGTCTTCCCAAGCCTCAGGGCCAGATTCGTTGACCCAGTGCTCAAAGGCTTCTTTACCGTCTCCGGTGAGGGAGTAGACCACGCGAGCGCGTCGACCACTCAGAGCAGGCGCGCTGCTTTCGGTGGCGGGGGTGACGGTCACTTGAGCGATCCAGCCACGCTGTTCGATGCGGCGTAAGCAGGGGTAAAGCGAGCCAAAACTTAGGCTACGAAAAAGCCCGAGCACGGTATCGAGGCGCTTGCGTAGCTCATAACCGTGGAGGGGACCATCGCCGAGCATGCCAAGAACGGCAAATTCGAGGATGTCGGCCCGTTTGGTCATAACGGAAAGATATATCAAATCGATATATCGAAGCAAACTCATAGCACTCGATTCGCCGTTTAGACTATTGCGATGGCTGGCCCACGCAAATCCGCGATTCGCGGCAGCGTCGTGCGCGGCACCTCCACCAAGCCAGGCAAGAATCAGCCGCTGCCACCGGCTGAGCCGGTCAAGGACCCCACAGCCCACCGCTCACCTATTGATTTCGCGCTCCAGCGCCGGGCTTCCCTCTATGCCTTCTTTAACGGAGGCATGCTGAGTAGTGAATTCTGCGATGCCGACCCGTATTTACTTAAGGCAGCCAAATTCCACGGTGAAGCCACAGGTTCACCCTGCCCGGTATGCAAAGACCCAGATTTTGTGCACGTCACCTATGTCTATGGGGATCAGCTCGGACCGTATTCGGGGCGAGTTCGCCAGGCAAAGGATTTACCAGAACTTGCGAGATCCTTCGGCGAGTTCAAGGTGTATGTGGTCGAGGTCTGCCAGCGTTGTCACTGGAACTTTTTGACCAAGACATACGTCTTGGGAGATGGAGTCCCGCGTCGTGCACCACGTACACCTCGCGACCTTATTGACCTTGAAGGGAATTCGTGACCGAGCGCGGATCAGGCGGCCGTCCAAGTGGCGCGCGCCCACCAGCTCGACGACCGGCGCAACCTCGCCCGCCGTCACGCAGGCCAGTGAAAAAAAGTCGGCACTGGATACGACGAATTGTTTTTGCGGGAATCGTTGTTGTAGTGCTCGGCGTTATCGGTTTCGTCATTGCACTTGCATTAACAACTGTGCCGACACCCAATGAGTTATCCACGACGCAAGCGACAATCGTGTATTACGCAGATGGCAAGAACGAAGTCGGTCGACTCGGCGACACTTCACGTCGAAGCGTCCCTCTTGACACCGTGCCAGCAATAACGCAACACGCCATCTTGGCTGCAGAAGATCGAGACTTCTATAACCATGGTGGAATTTCGCCGATCGGTTTTGCACGCGCACTGTTCAATAACGTGAGTGGCGGGTCAACTCAAGGTGGGTCAACGATTACCCAGCAGTACGCCAAGAATGCATTCTTAACTCAGGAGCGTTCTTGGAGTCGCAAGATTAAGGAAGCGCTCCTTTCGATAAAACTCGAAACGGTATCTTCCAAAGATCAGATTCTAGAAAACTATTTGAACACGATTTATTTTGGACGTAATGCGTATGGCATTGATGCTGCAGCTCGCAGTTATTTCGGCAAGTCCGTTGATCAACTTAATCTCGGACAAAGCGCCTTGCTCGCAGCGATCATCAACTCTCCCAGCTATTACTCAGAAGCACCGAATAACGGTGAACTCAAAGGTCGCTGGAAATACGTGCTCGAAGGGATGGTCAATCAAGGCTGGATCACCCAAGATCAAGCTGCGAATGCGAAGTTTCCTGACATCAATCGGCAGGTCAATGCCAATCGACTTGGTGGTCAAACGGGCTACCTCATCCAGGCAGTAAAGGACCAACTCGTAGGCCAGGGTTTTGATGAGCAAGAGATTGAAAAGGGTGGCTTGCGCATCATCACGACGTTAGACAAGAGAGCTGAAGATGCAGCTATAGCCGCTGTCGAGGCAGAAGGGCCAAAGTCAAACACCAAAGGTTTGCGCATTGGTCTTGCATCAGTAAGACCAAATACAGGTGAGATTGTCGCTATCTACGGCGGCGAAGACTTCATTACTAATCAGATAAATAACGCAATGAGGCCATTCGCTCAAGCTGGATCTACATTTAAGCCATTCGCATTAGCCGCAGCTACAGAGCAGGATTACAACCTGCACACCATGTGGAATGCAGATTCACCATGCACGATCAATGGTTATACGTTGACGAACTATGCCGATAAATCCTTTGGACTATCTTCACTACTTAAGGCGACTCTGCGTTCCATCAACTGTGCTTATGTCCAGCTCGAAGCGGCAGTCGGTGTAGACAAGGTTGCAGATGCAGCTGTTCGTGCAGGCGTTCCATCAAGCACTCCCGGATTGAACCTCGATGCTTTGGATCTCACATTCGTTTTAGGTACTGCATCACCTTCTGGCCTAGATATGGCCAATGCCTACGCCACTTTTGCGAATCAAGGTGTGCGTTCTAGTACCTCAATTGTCAAGCAAGTGCTGGGGCAAAATGGTGGTCTGCTCTATGAATACGCCCCCACCTTGACTGCTGCATTTGATTCCAGGATCGCGAACACCGTGACCTATGCGCTGAACCAAAACGTTGAAAAGGGAACAGCCTTTGCGGCACGTGCGCTTGGTCGCCCGGCAGCCGCAAAGACAGGAACCACAGACGGAAACAAGAGTGCCTGGTTGGTGGGCTACACGCCTGAACTTTCCACGGCTGTACTCATGGCTAAAGAAATAGATGGGTTACCCATTTCGATGTCTGGCACCGGCGGCCTAAAAACCGTCACTGGCGGTTCATTCCCGGCTGCCATGTGGACGGCCTTCATGAAGGGCGCGTTGGCTGGAACGCCAGTAGTTGAATTCCCACCAGCGCCGGATTCGATCAATGATCGTTGGAATTGCGCAGACCTTTCAGCCAGCAATGGCGGTACCCCGCCGCTTGGTTGCCCTGGTGCAGCCTCGATGGAATTTGCAGCCGGCGAGGTTGGTGAGGCAGGCAATCCGGATGGGCTCACTATTCCCGGATCAACAACGGTCATACCAAACATTGGTGACAGTGCGCCGAACATCAATACCAGGCCTGGCAAGACACCAAAGCTGCCAAGTGCAGTGGCTACTCCAACACCGACTCCCACAAAATCCAAGAGCACCAAGGCGCCCACACAAAGTGGTGGCGATGGGGCTCCTGGCCGAGCAGGGTAGATCTCGGTGACTCACATTTTCCCGACACACGACGATTCACTTATCGCGGTAAATGCGGAACTCATTGGTGGACCTGCTGGCAAGTATCAGCGCTGGAACTCGTCTTGGTGGTCGCCAATTCGAGTGATCATCGTGCTGACCACAATGAGTTACGCGATCGGTATTTGGCTTGATTCTTCATGCCGAAATTCGAGTTGGGTCTCGCCGGAGCGATATGAGCATTTGTGTTACACGGATATCCATCCCTTCTACACACTGAAGGGTTTTGCTGAAGGAATCTTTCCCTATCTAGGAAATGCAACTCCTGATCAAATGGTTGACTCGCCGGTTCTCGTCGGGCTTTTCATGCAAGTTGCAGCGACCATCACAACTTTCTTTAATGGGATTTGGCCGCAAGCCGATGTTGGCATTGTCTATTACGACGTCACCGTGACGCTGCTCTTCATTGCACTGCTTGTCACCGTGATTGCGACACTCAAAACCGTGACGAACAGGCCTTGGGATGCGGCAATGGTTGCCTTGGCACCCATGATGGTTTTAGCCGCCACCATAAGTTGGGACTTACTCGCGATCGCATGTGTTTCGCTCGCCTTCTTGACCTATCGCAAGAAGAAACTTCTGGCGACAGGAATGTTCCTTGGCCTCGCGTTAGCTAGCGCGCACTACCCGATTGCGATTTTCATAGCGATAATCATTCTCGCTGCCCGCACACGTGACTGGAATAGTGCGACCAAGATTTCAGTGTCTGCAGCAACTGTTTGGCTGGTCATCAACCTTCCCTTTGCGATCCTGAACTTTGACGGCTGGGTCGTCATTTACAAAAAGATAGTGACGTCGGGCGCTGAGCTTGGTTCCATTTGGTACGCGGTCATCCAAATTGGCGGGCCTTCGGTGAACACTACGCTGCTGAATTTCGCATCGCTTTTGCTTTTCGCTGCTGCAGTTATGGGAATTCTTGCGCTCACCCTTCAGGCGCCCGTGCCACCGCGTACTGCGTCGATAGTCTTTCTTGTCGTGGCAGCCTTCGCGTTGGTGGCTAAGGGCTATTCACCACAGTTTGGCCTTTGGCTTATTCCGCTGGCTGTACTTGCTCGCCCACGGTGGCGCGACTTCCTCATTTGGCAAGCCTGCCAAGTGGTGTACTTCATCGCAGTGTGGTGGTTCCTAGCTGGCTATAACGTTGATGGCGCTAAAGGATTAACTCCCCAGTGGTATGCCGTTGCGACGGTGGTTCACATTGCTGGCACGTTGTACTTTGCATATCGCGTTATTCAAGACATCAATAAGCCAAGAGACACGCAATCGGCAGAAGTTAGTTCAGACCAAGAACAGCATCAAAGCGCGATGTAGTAAATCGCACCTCTGCGTTCAGAAATTCTCCGATTTGCGGTACAACAACGCCGCGAGGCAACCAGATCATGCTGTGGTGTTGATGCGGGGTTTCCGCGAACCATCGTTGTTTGCCATCCCAGGTAAAAGGGGACAGCGCGCGCCCAGCGGCATCGAGTGCTCCTGTACCAGCGGTCACGACTCGTTGGCGCAAGGAAGCAGCAGGCGATGGGGCCGACAGCCCAATGCCGTGAGTGGTGCCGCCACCAACAACAAGCAAGGTGCCGCCGTTTGGTCCGGAACGTTGTCGGTAGCCCACGTGAACCCCGTCGGGAAGCGGGTGCACGGCGAGTACGCAGCCTTGGGCGGTGAGTGCGCTGCGATCCCCAAGCCACAATCGGGTTCCCACCCGGGCGCGAACGAGCACTTCACCGGCAAAGCGACGAATGTCTAAGTACTCAGCATCGGTGAGGTGCGACAGCCATAACGTCGGATCTATCGGGAGTTCGGATGTTGTGAGTTCGGCTTGCCAGATCCCGTTCCAGCGCAGTACCTCCCGCAAGCGCGGGGTGCCACTTCCGGCAGGCTCGTTAGCTGGTTGTTCAAGTGGCAAGTGCAGCGCGAGCCCAAGAATTTGGATCCGCCCAGCAGTGATTGCGGCACGCACTGTGGGGTCAGCCAGAACGCGAAGTAATTCGGATTCGGAAAAACCGAAACGATGCATCGAAGTGCGACCTTCGAGAATGACTCGTACTGAGCCCGAACCTTCGAGCAGTGATTCAAGGCCTGCCATGGAAGAGATGGTGCGAATGATGCGCTTGCTATCCCAACGATGCCCGGCTTCCCACCAAGCACTCGAACTTGCAGCATTGCGAGGGTCAAAGGGTTCAAGCACTATGACGTCGGAGAGTGAATGGGCCAGCACTTCTTCAAGTTCAAAGACTGTTCCGACAGCCACAACAGTTCCATCAAGGCTTTCTGCTTCGCGTGCAAGGCGAACTTGTCCCAGACCGTAACCATTTCCTTTGATAACTGGAACAACAGGAAAACCGGTGACTGACTCGATTGTGGCAGCGGTGGAATGCATATGGGCCCGCCAGCGCTCAGCGTCAACACTTAAGACGAATGACATTGCTACTCCTAACCGCGTCGTGACTGATAAAGACCGTAGGCCTTAGACCAAGTACTACGCAGGATGTAGTCCCATTCCCCAAGGTACTCCTGGGCGTAGCCACCAGTTCCAACCTTGAATTGCACAAGACCAAACAAATGATCATCCGGATTCAAGGTGTCAGCGATCCCACGTAGATCGTAAATCTGGCAACCAGATGAATGCGCAAGTTGAATCATGTCCCACTGCAAAGCGTTAGACGGGCGCACTTCGCGGTCGGCAGTGGTTGAGGCGCCGTATGCATACCAAGCATGCGTGCCTACGCGAACCATTAATGATGCGGCTGCGACGTGATCTTGGAATCGAGCCACGTGCAAGGTGAGTCGACCAGGGTGCACGCTATTGAGCTCGTCCCACATTTTTTGAAAGTAGGACAGGCTGCGAGGAGTGAACTGATCACGAGCTGCCGTTTCGACATACACACGGTGGAATTCAGCAAGGTCTTCTCGTTCGCCTAATGTCACAACGACGCCAGTCTTTTCAGCCTTGCGGATGTTACGTCGCCATAATTGATTAAAGCCAGCAAATATTTCACCGAGCGTGCGATCACGCAGATCAATCTGAAAAACGTAGCGCGGTTGAACATCGCCAAACCCAGCGCCCGATACCGTTTCTTGGATCCAACCACGCGAATTCAATTGCACGGAAAGATGCTGCGCTTCAACACTGTGCCAATCGGCAATCACGTCGTGCAGATGTGCAGGGGGAGCTGCAACATCTTCGCGCCACTGCGCCATCGCGTCTTTGATGGAATCCGCTTTCCACCGACGAGTGGCAACTGGTGGGCCCATTTTCAACTGGAAGGCGCCGCGTTCACGACAGTGCGCGAGCATGGGAGCCAACCAGTCGTTGATGGCAATGTCTGGATGTGCCTCGTGTAACCAATCAATGTCAGGTCCTTCTGGCACGTACGCCAATGAACGCGTCGGTATTTTTGGCACAGGTCGGTAAAGAACCAAGCCAGCACCAACGAGTTCAGAACCTAGGAACCAGCCCAACGATTCGGTCTTCCAACCAGCCTTGACCTTGCCCCATTCAGGGAGTTGCAAAAAAGACACAGATGAGCGCTGAGTAATCCATTCGCGATGTTGATCGGCGCTGATTACCCGAACAGTTAACTTCATGGCAAGTTCACGTCAATCACTACTGGTGCATGGTCTGACGCACCCTTGCCTTTGCGTTCTTCGCGATCGACATAACAGTCGCTCACTGCGCTTACAAATGTGGAATTTCCGTAGACCAGGTCAATACGCATCCCCCAGCCGCGACCAAATGCTGCTTGGCGGTAATCCCAGAATGTGTATGGCTCACCTTTTAATGAGCGCGGCATTACTTCAGTAAGCCCAACAGTGGTGAGCGCCGTGACAGCATCGCGTTCCGCAGGGGTTACGTGTGTGCTGTTTTCGAATTTTGAAATATCCCAAACATCGGCGTCGGTCGGTGCGACGTTGTAGTCACCAATAATCACGTACGGCACTGATGGGTTGGCAGCTAGTTCAGCTTCGGCAGTGCGACGCAGCGCCGCAAACCAATCCAACTTATATGCGTAGTGGTCGTGATCGAGTTCGCGACCGTTGGGAACGTAGATGCTCCAGACACGAACTCCGCCGCAGGTGGCACCAATGGCTCGGGGTTCATCGGCTTCT
>JBIIAA010000129.1:0-4770 GCA_044240165.1 Candidatus Nanopelagicales bacterium | reverse complement strand
GAGCTTCGATGCCCTGGGCCGCGTCAACCAGCAACACCGCACCTTCGCAGGCAGCCAAGGATCGGGAAACCTCGTAGGTGAAGTCGACATGCCCTGGGGTATCGATCATGTTCAGGACGTACTGCTCGCCATCATCGGCCAAATAAGGCAAGCGGACAGCCTGAGACTTGATCGTGATGCCACGTTCGCGCTCGATATCCATCCGGTCTAGGTATTGAGCCCGCATCGAGCGGTCATCGACCACTCCGGTGACCTGAAGCATCCGGTCAGCCAAGGTAGATTTACCGTGGTCAATATGGGCAATAATGCAGAAATTCCGGATGACCGAAGGGTCTGTGGATCCGGGCTGCGGTCCTGGCACGTGGTTCCTTTGGGATAGATACGGGGTCATTTGGTGCTTTCGGCACCTAGCCGGTAGCCTAAGGCCCTGCTTCACCCTCGGATAACCGCCACCTGCGGATTCGAGTTCACCATCCTGATTCGAGTAAAGGTAGAACCGTGGCCAACATCAAGTCGCAGATCAAGCGTAACCGGACCAACGAGTTGGATCGTCAGCGCAACAAAGCTGTGAAGAGTGGTCTTAAGACTGCCATCCGCAAGTTCCGCGAAGCTGCCGATCAGGGCAAGCCAGAAGCCAAGGACTTGGCTCGCGCTGCAAACCGCGAACTCGACCAGGCAGCCAGCAAGGGCGTTATCCACGCTAATCAGGCAGCAAACCGCAAGTCAGCGATCGCAACTCGCGCTGCAGCACTCTAAATAACTTCGATGAGGGCAACCTCGTCAGTGAAGACCCTCGCTTCTGCCTCTGGCGGATACGAGGGTCTTTTCATTTACTTCACCTAAGGAATCACGCTTGCTGAATCGCATACTTGTCGGTAGAGAGCACCGATACGAAGAACTTCGTGAAGGCATGACCATGTCGCTCTATATCAACTTGACCTTGTTGGCAGTGCTCTTGGTGATCCCGGTTAATCAAGGACAAACCCGCATTCAAATGGTGGTCTTTGTATTGATGACTACCTTGGCCTTACTCATCGCCCATCAAATTGCGTTTCGGCTCTCAAGTCGTTTCATGAACGCAGGGGTGATGCACCGCGAGGTTCCGCGCTTACTGCTTGCCCAGGCCTTGGGTGCTGCGACTGCTGCAACGCTCGCGGTAGTTCCAATCATCTTCTTTGGCCACGAAGGAATCTGGCTATCTGAGTCACTCCTACTTGCCTTCGTTTGCGCCATTGGCTTCCTTGCTTCACGATCGGGTGGTGCCACTAGGTGGAAGGCAACTGGATACGTCGGATTCCTAATTATTGTGGTGACGTCGTTGATCGTTTTTAAGCATTACTCCGGCGCTTAACTCCACGCGAACTTACGATTAGCGTTGTATCTGTTCCTGCGTAGGAATGAATTACAGTGCGCTCTTGGACGAAGTCAGCAGTACTAGGCGTTCAAGGGCGAGTAACTTTTGTTCCGGGTCTAAGGATGTTCCTTCACCAACGCCACCCTTGGCCGCACCATCAGCGTCTGCAAGAGCTACGGCGGCGGCCGCTAGGCGACGTTGATCCCCACTCCACGCAGACCATTGATGACGCAAAGCCCTGACTTTCCACGGCGGAACTCCAGCCTGACGCGCAACATCGGCTTCTGAAGTTCCCGGCCCTGCGGCAGCAACTCGAATGATTGAACGTAATCCCGCAGCCATCGCCATCACCATCGGTACCGATACGTCGCCTGATTCACGCATCGCCCAGCGCAGCGACCTCAGTGCGTCAGCCGGGCGTCGATCCCATACTGCGTCTGATACTGCGAACCCAGTTACTCCCGTGACACCGGCAAAGTAATCGTGCACATCATCAAGACTGATGGGATTACTTTCGACATCGGCTACCAGCTGGGAAATCGCACCAGTAAGCAAACGCAAATCAGTGCCTACCGAATCAATAAGTGCCGTTAGGCCCTCATCGGTCATCGCCCGCTTATAGGAAGACAGATCCTTAGAAAGATAACTTCGCAACTCTTTGCCTTTGAGCTGGGCACACAGCACTTGCTCAGCGCCTGCCTTCTTTAAAGCATCAAGCAGGTTCTTGCCTTTAACTCCTCCGGGATGGGTGAGCACTAACCACGCGTGATCAGCAGGATCCTGCGCGAAGACGCGAAGAATCGCATCGACCTCGTCTGTGGCCTGATCAATACCGGTCACTACCACTGCGGTTGTATCACCAAACAGATTCGGGGAGGAAGCTTCGCGCAGCGTTGCCGCAGCATCATCACCATTGGCAGCCAGCGTCGTGATTTGCAATTCGCCTTCAGATGCACCCAGCTGCTTCAAGGTGGTGCGCACAACTCGATCAATGAGCAGCGGTTCATTGCCCATCGCGATGGTGATTCGCGGGGTAACTGCTGCTGCCTTGGCCATGATGGAACCAGCATGCCATGACTCACCCGTGCTGAGTGACCAACCCGATCGAACCATCTGGCTGTCTAAATACGGCAAGCCCACCTTGTTGATCTGTTCGGGCAATCTGGGCGCCAGCCTCCTGCCAATTTGTGATGGTGCTGTCCGCGGGATGGCCGTAATTGTTGCTCGCACCCACGCTTATCAGGGTCAAACTGGCACCGGTCCAGGCGGCAAACCCTGGGTCTTGATAGCGGCTTCCATGGTGGGGAACCTTGGCTACATCGCCGGCTGGGGAAGGATTTTCGGTCATGACGGCGGCTTGGGCAGCAGGCTCAATATCGCCAGGCAGGACGAAACGAAGTCCAGCAACGTCAGCTACCAACACGATGCTTGCATTATTTGGACCACCCGAGATGGGATGACTGGGCCATAACACTCGCCAACTCACCTCGCCAGTGAGATGAACCTCGCCTGCATGCAACACCTGAAATTCAAGACCCTGAGCACGCAAGATTTCGTGCGCGGCGTTTGCCTCATGCACCGGTTCGTTCATCGGAGTGGTGAATGCAGCTTTCACTTCTCTGTCGGCGATTGCTCCTCGTAACCCACCAACATGATCGGCATGAAAGTGGGTAATAACCACAGCTTCCAACACTTCTATACCCAAATCATCAAGACATGAATCGATCACTTGGCCATCCAGCCCGGCATCAATCAGCATTCCCGATTCGGGCCCAGTACGAAGCACCACGCCATCACCTTGCCCAACATCGCACGCCACTAACGCCCACTGGCTTGGTAACCATCGTCGACTTGAAGAAGAGAAACCAATCCAGCACACCATCGCTATTGCCAAACCTAAGACCGACCATTGCAACATTGATGGAATACCGGTCGGATAGTGCTTGCGTAACCAACGATGGATAACGGCCACGAAAAGTAAAAGAAGAAGTGCAAGAACCGCGCCGCTCCAGCCTGATGGCCACGGCAGCGTCGCGAGTGGCAAGCGCGAACACGTGAATGCGACGTTCGCAATCCATGACGCACACCAAGTAGCAATGAGCCCAGTGAAAACGGCTAACGGTAGGTAGATGACGCTCAGCAATGCTGTCAGCAAGCCCAAAATCGTGATGATCGGTACCACCGGCATCGCCAGTAGATTTGCCGGAATGCCTGCTAGACCAACAGAGCTTCCCATCGCAATCAAAATGGGTAGCGTCGCTAGTTGGGCAGTGATCGTGATGGCTAATGCGTCGCTTAAAGCAGGTGGCACCCGAGGCAACTTGCGCTGAATCCAGACCAATACTCCTGGCGACCAAAGAATCAGTCCGATCGTTGCTCCAACAGAAAGACCAAAACCCCAAGAGACTGCAAGTTCTGGTGCAACCACGATCAGCAGAGCAACACTGAACGCAAGCACACCTGTTCCTCGACGCTGACCGCCGCCTAACATCCCAACGAGAACAACTGAACCCATAACCGCCGCTCGCAACACACTTGGTTGTGGACGCACCAAAATTACAAACCACACCACCGAAATCAACGCGATAAGGATTTGCGCTGGCAAACGAATTCGTAGCAGTCGAGATCCACCAAGAACCAACACGATGAGAATTGCTAGGTTTCCGCCAGAAACAGCAGTGAGATGGGAGAGTCCGGCTGTGCGCATTGCATCTTTGAGTTCAGGCGGCTGCTGCGACTGATCACCGATAGCCAACCCAGCGACAAGTGACGCCGAATCACTTGGTCTAGCTGCTAACGCAGAACGCAATCCCGATCGCAATGCGTTTGCTGACTGATCAATAGGCGCTGGCACTGCGATGACTTCAGGCAGCAGGCTTATACGCAAAAGGGCTGCAGTTTGCGGAAGTCGACCGGCTGCGAGACTTCCCCGCACGCGAACAAGACTGCCGATTTCAGGGGGCGGATGCTTGCTTGTGACAGTGATCGGAAGTTCAATGATCCACTCTTCGTCGCGAAACGTAAAGGTGCTGGTGTCTAATCGCCATTCGAACTGTGGTGACTGCTGCCAAATTCGTGAAGTTGTGGATTGCTGCTCCTTTCCTTCGCTTTGCACGAGCCCAACGACGGTAAGGGTGTTTTTCTGCGCTACCCAAGTGTGTACTGGATTTGAAGTGAGCCCACCGACATGGATAGTCGCTGCGAGAATCCCTAGCGCCCCTCCTGCGATCGCTGCAGGAATCCAGGATTGACGCCATCCCCGCAAGAGCCATAAACAGATTCCTGTCGTCACTGCACTGACCAGCGCAATCACTAGACAAACTCGAACAACGATTTGCGTTGCAAAGGAACCAGAATTTGCGAAAAGCTCAACCAGCAATGCTCCAAGCCAAACTGCAGCGGCCGGTGCGAGAATT
>JBIIAA010000037.1:0-15691 GCA_044240165.1 Candidatus Nanopelagicales bacterium | reverse complement strand
AAGGTCGGCGCCCGCAAGTAACTCGCGCAATGCCGGTCCAGCAGCTGGCGACACATCTAGAAGGACGCTTCGCTTATTGGTGTTCAGGTGAGCGAACAGCCCTGGGTCAGCCCGTAACTCGTCGCCGCCAGAAGGCTCAACTTTTATTACGTCGGCCCCTAGGTCGGCAAATACCTTTCCGCACCACCCAGCGGCGAACCCGCTCCCGATCTCGACAACCCTTAGGTCACTCAGCGCCTGACGCATTCGTCCAACCCCTAACCTTCAGTTTCATGCTGAATCACCGAGAGGACTGCCTGTCATCACGCCTGCCAGAACGTACCTCAAAAGTATCGAAAAAAATCTGTTCATCCACTTAACCTTCCAGAAAGAACAGATCCACTAACCGTGTGTTTCGGCATAAGAGCAAGTGTTTTCTCGCATTTGAGGCTAAAGGAGATTCCCTTGTGGTGACCTCCGCTTCGAAGTGCGACTTCTCAATCTCATTCTCACCTTGGGAAGCCTCAAAAGTCCTATTTGTCTTGAATTATCGCCCAGTATGCAATGTCGCTTTTGCAGTAGTACGATTTACCCTAAATACCTTATACAGGCTTGGAAATAGCAATCGTGGAATACGTTTTAGTACCAGACCCAGCAGATTTGCACCCTAACCAGTTGGCTAGGCGGAACAGAATCATCGAGTCGACGATACTCCTGCTCGAAAAAAAAGACTACGAAGAAATTATGATCACGACAGTAGCCAAAAAAAGCCATGTCGCTCTAGGCACTGTTTACCGTTACTTCATAAGCAAGGAACATCTTTTCGGGGAAGCGTACTTAGTCTGGCAGCAGCACCGATACGAATTGTTGAGAGCAAAGAACATTCGAGTTACAACTGAAGAGAGTTACGTTCGAAAGATTTTCATGGAAAGTTTTTCTGAATTGTGGCTTCATAAAAATATGACCAAAATATTATTTGCTATTGAAACATCAACCGATTCAAACTTACCGAATCTGGATGGCGATATCGAAAAGAAGATGTTGCAGATTTTAAGCCCAGTCTTCACCGACTCGCCTAGTAAACGCCATCTTGATATTTTTCGTACCCTCGCGAATTCGCTTTACGTCAATACGATGCAAGTGAATCGAGAAATAATTACCTACGAAGAAGGGAAACGAAGGTTGACCGCCACTATAAATCTTATCTATAAGGACAATGCTCAAGCACCGAAGCTTCCGGGCAACTCTGTAAGAAAAGCATCAGCACCTAGAACTCGCCGCGCATGAAATGGTCCCCTGCGGTTTCCTGAGTAGACACCACGAGATTAGCCTCAAAATGCGCTTAGCCTTCAGTTGCAAGATCGACGATCCTGACTCCCAAAACATCGTCCAAGTCCGCACTCTTCAGAGCTTGGATAATTTCATTGGGGTTCCAACTCAGTGTGGCATCAGACCTAAAAGCGAGTAGTCCGATTCCTTCTTCAAATTCGCGCTCCTGCTGCTCGATAACCATCAAATCTGCTCCGGTGTCCCAGCTATAAATGCAAGCCGACATTCCACTGCTTGCATAAATAGAGTCAGAGTAACTGGTAACGCGGGCGTCACGAAAATCTCTTAAGACAATATCCGTCGCCTTAATGTCTGCGACCATACTGACAAACACCGGCAGTGACGCCGGCGCGTTTAACGGCTCTTTCCATGGCGCACTTATCAACATGGACTCTGGTACCGAATCTTTAATTTCGCCCACAGCTTGCACGATTTGAACGAGAAAACCGAGTCCAGTTTCTTTCGGATGAAGAAACGCTTCCTTCCAGGATTCAAACTCTATATTTACAAGAATTGGTTCAAATCCTAAGGAAATCGCTTTCTCTATTGATTCCTTTATGTCTGGAACTTTGAACGTCACGTGGTGAGGTCGGGCACGAACTCCTGTTTCAAGAAGAAATTTCCGTATGAATGAATTCGACTGCGATCCCACTTCCATTAATTCGACGCGCATACCATTTGCATACGCCAATTGACAGGGGTTGAATGCAGGTTGTTCAAGTCCATGTAACCAAATGCCACCAAAGCGTTCTGCTAGTAACGCCCCGGCCTGTGACCAATTTTCTACTGCGAATGCAACATGGTCGAGTGAAATACTTTGGTTGCTGGCATTTGCCATGGCCCTTACCTTTCCTTCGAACTGCAATTCACAGAGACCATCCTGATTCCGAATATTCGTGAACTAGTCTGTTCCGGCCTACATATGCGCTCACGGTCAATAGTCGAATTTCCTTTTGACTCTGATAGCAATCTTCTAGGACCGAGGCATCTGGAGAATTCTCTCCGCGATGATGTTGTATTGAATTTCCACTGTTCCGCCACCTATAAATTGCATTGGCGTTCCAAGTTCAACATTTACGATGTTGGCGGGACTGTTCGAGGAGATAGCCGCCGCGCCAACAAGGTTCAGCGTTGCTGAAGCGCTTTCTCGAGCAAGTAGTGCGGCTGCAACTTTTGCGACGCTTCCTCCAGCTCCAGGGTTTAGTCCATTGAGGCGGCGTAGAGTTTCGCGCAGATTCAGCGCACCGATTGCTTCGCTGGTTGCCACAATTTTTCCTAAAACCAATTCTGCATCAGAACGCGAAGTTACATACGTCTCAGACTTCAATATATCTATTAAAGGAAGTTCGACATCAGATCCAAGAGAACCTGCTATTGCCGTTCTTTCATTACTCAAAGTTGTTGTCGCCAGTCTCCAGCCTTCACCTGGACTTCCCACAAGCATGTCATCTGGAACAAACACTGAATCAAAAAAGACTTCGTTTAATTCTGATTCACCATTGGAAAGTTTCAAGGGACGAACATCTACACCTGGAGTTCGCATATCAACGAGGAAGTAGCTTATGCCTTTGTGTTTAGGAACATCCTTATCAGTGCGCGCTAGACATATCCCCCAATCGGCTTCACGTGCCGATGAAGTCCAAACTTTTTGTCCATCAATCTGCCACCCACCCTCAACCTTTACCGCTTTAGTCGACAATCCTGCAAGGTCTGACCCAGCACCCGGCTCACTAAATAGCTGGCACCAACGAATCTCGCCTCGCAATGATGGAAGTGCGAATTTCTCGTGCTGTAGTGCACTTCCATGAGCAAAAATTGTAGGCATAGCCCATTCACCAATAATGGTTGTCGGTTGATTGAGTGATCTTTTAGAGAATTCTTGGGAGATCACAACCTGTTCTGTAGGGCTTGCACCCAATCCCCATGGTTTTGGCCAATGCGAACTCACTAGACCGTTATTTGCCAAGAATGATCGACGGAGACTAGGAGTCAGTCCTCCACTCATCCGGCCTGATGCTCTCGTGCTGTCTGGGCCTTCGCCTGGCAACTCCATTGCAGCATCAAGTTTAGAACCAACCCAGGCACGAAATTCTGGATCTTCTTCCGGTAGCTCTACTTCAATTCTGCGTTGAATCGTCAGAGCCGCCACGCCCAACTTTTGTGCCATTGTCGATGATGGGCCTGCAGCACCAGCGATAGAAATAGCACGACGAAGGTACAAATGAAGGTCGTGCTCCCAAGTGAAGCCGATACCTCCATGAATGGAAACGCCTTCAGAAACTGAATCAACAAGCGGCCCCAACGCCATAACGGAAGCGGTTGCAACAGCTCGCAACTGCTGATCTGAGTCTTGGTCAAGGCTCACCGCTGCATCCCAAGCCGCAGCAGCTGCCAATTCTGTCGTAACCATAAGACGCGCGCACTTGTGCTTAACCGCCTGGAAAGAACCAATCAATTTATCGAATTGCGTACGAACTTTCGTATAGGCAACCGAGGTATCCAAAGTCCATCTCAAGATACCTGCGGCTTCCGCAGCAAATACCATGCCGGAAATCGCCGCCACTCGTTCAGGAGCTACCCCTATTAGGCGATCTGTTTCACCAAGTTTCAATCCTGAAATTTTGAGAATCCCAGCATCTCGAGTCAGATCAGTGGCTTGGACAGGTTCACGCACTAAACCAGGCAAATCCGCCGCGATAACAAACCACTCCGTTGCGTTTCCGACTAATGCGCCGACGACTAGAAGCTCCGCTGACAGCAGCCCAATGATCGGCTTCGTCGTACCAGTCAGTTCCCACTGCCCACCATCGTTAACTTTCCCTACAATTTCAGAACCGGGCGGAACAAGTGCGCCGGTTGATCCTGTTATGAATTTTGCAAGTGCGGCTTTTTGTCCTCCGCCTTTGGCCTCCATAACGACAGCGCTGCAAAGTACTGTGGGAAGCAATGGTCCCGGTAACAGCCCACGCCCGGCCTCTTCTATGACGACCGCGAGATCATCGTATTTTCCCCCTTGCCCCCCGGCTGCTAAGGGAAGGTGAATCGCATGTAGCCCCATGTCTATTAAGGCAGACCAGTATGCGGGAACTTTACCGGCTGCAAGATTCTCGAATTCTTGGCGCGTCTCTCGACAAGGCGCAACTCGAGACACAAATTTTGACACAGCCTCCGCAAGCTCGCTCTGGTCTGCTGATAATGCGATTGGCATGGCTCGAAACTCCTTTGGCTACTTACAAATTTGACATGCTGTTTAAGACTTATTCATTGACGTGAGTTGAAGCATGTAATTGCTCGCTCCCCGACAGGGGCTTGCACCAATGCAAGTTCAGAACATTGGTTGAAATCATTTAATACTAGAATCTGTTTTCAGTATTTCAGAGGATACTATTTCGCGCAAGACAATTACGTAATCCATTAAGTGCGGTAATTACGAATGCCATTCCATGCGTGATTCTCGTAATCGATCAGCAGACCTGCCGTTGCCAAAATTTATCGCGGCCGAACACGTCAGGCATCTGCTGAATTTGTGAGATTTGTGCCTTTTTGTACGACAACTTGAAACAGTTAATTCACAGAACATGAATAGACTTAAGATGCTTAGGAAGTTTAAAATAGAGGTGCATTAGGACAAAGACTTTGAAGTATTAATTCCTGTTCTTGTTTTACGTCAATTCTGCTCCGAGAAAGCAAACTCCCAAATATCGACGCAGGTCAATGGATCATCTGGCCACCTTTCCCATTGGATGTCTCTTGTTGCGAAGGTACTCAAAGGAATTAGATCCGGGCCGAAGGTAATATTTGAAACGCCAAGAGCATGCGTCCAGATGTCTGGGCTGCCCGGATATGCGTCAGGTTCTCTCACTACAAGCACTCGCCCTGGGCCCCAGCTGATTTGAATCCAACCGGAGCCCTCGTCGACGACTGTGCCCTCCAATATCTCAACGAAGATCTCCCTGGCTACCGAAACCGAATGCACCGTAAGTCCGACCCAGGCGATATTGAGATTAGGTGGAGCGGAAGTTGGGAAGCCATCCGGAGCCGGGTAGCCATTAAGTGCTTCCATCGCAATCTCATCGGCTTCAACCAGTTGCAGTAGCGTTCCCGTTCCCGCCGCTTTCGGGTGTATAAAGACTTCGCGCCACATGGGATGGCCGCTAACCTCGCCTAACGCTTTTATGCCAATTCTTTGCAACTTTAGAAGTGAAGCCTGAATCGAATTTACTTTAAAAGTTAGATGGTGCGGTCCTGGACCTCGTGTTGCTATAAAACGTTCCATAAATCCGTCTTTCACACTGCCTGGCGCGATGAATTCAAGACGCATGCCTCCCTCAAATTCAAGTTGATACGGTGCGAACTCTCCTGCATCATTACCGTGTGTCCACCGCCCACCTGCGCGTGAAACAAAACGCGGAAAACTATCCTCCCAAGCCTTCACTCCGATGGCGAAATGATCAAAGTAGGGAAATTTTGGTATCACGATCAAACTCCTGAGTATTTCGAAACCGTAAATTATCCGGTCACCAGATGCAGTACTCTCATGAAACACTTCTTAGCCAAATCAGGCACTTAAGGCCGCGATCATCGCAGTTATCTAGGAAAAATTCAGCCCAAATCCCTGTCCTGGAAACATATATCTCGCCGAAGGAATCTGTGAAAATCTCTTCACTGATTAACTTTGCAGCTATCGAAAAGTCCAGTGGCTCTTGTTTGTGTAAGTGGGCTGCCAACCACACCCCTGCCGGCAGCCCACCTGCCCTTACACCGAAGTGAGCATGTTCCGCTCAACAGATTCATTGATAACATCTGGAATATCCGCGGGCGTAACTTTGGTTGAAATTTCTTTCACAGTTGGACCTATTTTATTCGCCTGAGGCTGAAGTGCAGCAAGATCGAAGCCATACACATCTGCAGCTGTCCCCGCGACAAATTGGCGTACTTCTGCTTCAGACCACTCACTCAATGTTTGACGTAAAGTGAGCTTGCTGAAAGGTGAAGTTGCTTCATCATGCGGATAATCGCTTCCCCACATAAATTTATGGAGTCCAATCTTGCGAGCAATCGCAACGTCTTTAGGACTAGGGAAGCTGGGTGCAATCCAGACACAATCTTCGAAATATTCTGTTGCCGACTTTGGGAGTATGTGCTCCGGCTTATAGCGCAACTCACCTATTTGTCCTCTTTCGCGGATGCGCATAAGCATGTCATCCATTCGCGTCAATAATTCTGGTAGCCAATCGCACCCGTTTTCCGCGATTACGAACTTGAGCTTTGGAAAGCGTTCGAAAACACCAGATAGAAGCATGAAGAGCAAAGGGCGTCGTGAATAATTACTAATCTCTTGCATCATGATTAATGAAGACGATGGATCTGGAAGATATGAAGGCAGCCCAGTGCCTCCATGGATATTGATTGGAACTTCAAGGTCCTCACATACCTTCCAAAGACGGTCGTAGTCAGGATGGTTCAGTGGTTTGATCCAAGTGACATCCGGCGGGGTAATCGGCAAGAGAAATCCGCCCCTGAGGTTGTGCTCCTTAATCCACTTCACATCTTCAATTGCGTCATCAATATCGTTGATAAAAATTTGACCAATACCTGCTCTGCGTTCTGGAAAGCGACCACAGAAATCTTCAAGCCAACGATTATGGGCGCGAATGCCTGCGAGTCTTAGTTCATAATCCTCTGGTTTAGGCGGTGGAGCAAAGAGCACAAAAGTAGGAAAGAACGGAGGGACAGTATTTGGATAGATGACTTCCCCAACAACACCGTCAGCATCTTGCTGCCTATTACGCATTTCATCGTCCCAATTACGAAGACGGCGATCATCACCAAGATCGCTGAATGGATTCCGATATTCGCCGCGCCATGCATCGAAGGCGTCGCGATACTGCGGATCTAGAAACTCACGGTATTGAGCATGACTCCCGCCTGCATGCGTGTCCGCCGAAATCAATGTATAGCGATCTGAACTAGCCACGGAAAACCCCTCTATTCCTAATGTATTGTTTTGTTATTCCTGAATCACCCAGCTACGAAAACCGAGTTTCGCGCTTGATCAATAAGAATTTCACTCGGTGAAGAGCCACTAAAAGAGCGACTATCGGCTCTCCACCGAGATACTTTTCCTACATCTACTAAACGAGTTTGCCGCTTTTCACATCAAAGAGTTTTCCGCAGGTAGCTGCAGGATCAGCAATCGCTACACCATTTTTTACCTGCATGAACCAGGAACATTTTGCTGGATCCCCATTAGGCGTAAGACCAGGAGCGAAACTGATGGGAGCAGGAATTAGACCGCCGCCATTAAAATTCGTGATCTTACGTGTATTCGAGATAAAACTCTCACGCGTAGGACATTTTCCTGCGAGCTTTAGACCCTTGACCATCAAATCAGCAGAGATGTAGCCCGATGCTGGGAAGAATAGAAAAGGATTAACCCCTCGCGCCTGCATCGCATTTACGAAGGTGCGAATCGCGGGCTTCTTCACAGTAAGCGGTGTGCTTGTTGAAGATGAGTAAACACCTTCAAAGAGGTTACCCACCTGTTTTAGAACCATAGGATCGGTCGCACCAGGGAGACTTATCGCCTTCATAGGGTAATTCTGGTTTTTGAGTGCTTGTAAGACAGAAATTCCGGTATCAGTGACTGCAGTGAACAAAATCCCGTCGACGCCTGCCTGCTTGAGTCTTAGCGCTACTGCTGTTGCGTCAAAAGCGCCCGCGGGAGCATCTGCGATTCTAAGTGACTGCTCAAGGCCAACGAGTGGGAGTGATGCCCACGCCGCATTTCCAGACGAATTTGAGGAGGCCGACACACCATTAATGACTGCGATTTTCGTCGCGCCTGCCAACTTAAGTTTTTCAGCTCCAACCGTTGAAGAAACCGTGAATGCTGGTGCACCTGAGGCTCCGAAAGCATTCCTATCTGTACCAAATGGGTTCGTGTTGGCAGGTCCCACAACAGGCACGTTGCCAGCCTTGAGAGCAGGGAACATAGTTTCAGCGCCAGAAGCAATGATCATGCCCCAGTTGCCATCAGATCCAATGGCCTTGGCCTCAATCGATGGTTGTAGAGCTCCATTACTTTGATCATCGTAAGTTGTAAGAACGATTTTACGGCCGAATATTCCGCCTTTTGAGTTTTCCTGATCGACGCGAAGTTGAACTCCTGAATCAAATGCCACGTAGAAAGGAGCAACGGGTCCAGTTCTCGGCATAACAACGGCAACCTTGATGGTCTTCGCATCAATACCTGGCTGCGCGGGGCAAGCGACCGGAGCGGGAGTTGGTGCACCTATCGCGGGTGTGCCTATGACCGCACATGCAGTAATAGTGATCCCCGCGAGAACTGCAAATCTATTTGAGTTCTTCATTTGCCATTCCTTTCTAATTTGGATTCTTTGTACCCATAGACATGAGGCTGCAATGCCTTTGGCAATGACGAATATGAACAGCATCCTCACTTGGTCTCAAGTCAAGAAATTCTTGCTGATTCCCAATGCAGGATGCTGGAGGAATTTTCACACTGTAAGTTCATCGAACTCAGGCGTCAAGCACTTTACAGAATTAGATTCTATTTTTAGCGATCACGCGGTATTACACTGAAATGCCGCAATTAAAGGCCTTTGCGAGTTTTATGAAAGTCTCTATGCCCGCAATATAGCAATATGTTTGTCATGCGAGATTAATCGGGAATAGCACTATTCGGATGAAGAGTGAACAGAAGGATGCGAAAGAGATCAGAAGGATTCCCGATCAAATCACCCCAAAAGCGTTTCAATCGAGTTAGCTGTGTACACATCTATTTGTAGAGCAGCCCAGATATGAACTCTGTTATTCACCCTTTCTTTCGCAACTTCGACACTCGTGTTCGAACTACCAAAGAATATTTTTTTCTAAAGCTCTTGCGGACTCTATTTTTGAGTGCATAATAGAAGTGGAATCTAGTTCATGAATTTGTGAGGATGAGAATCACTCATCTTTCATCTATTAACTGCAACCAATTCTGTTGTGAGAAAGCATTGAGATTCAATAACAAAGACTAGTAGCTCAACGCTCGAAGGAATTCCACGCGTTTCAAGGTTAATCTTTTTGAAGAAGTACATCAACGTCTCAGATTTAGATTAACCATTCATCATTCAAGGAAATGAGTCTTAACATGGCCTTTCAGTACCTATTGATCGATGATCCTGCACCGAAAATTCGTCGGATCACTCTCAATCGCCCAGAAAAACGAAATGCTCTTAACGAGGAGCTACTCACGGAAATACCTCAAGCTCTGCTAGAGGCAGACCGTGATCCCAGCATCAGCGTGACGATCCTGCGAGCGAATGGGCCCAGTTTTTGTGCCGGGCATGATCTCACCCCGCGTAAAAGCAGTGGCTATGAACAGACAACAGATGCCGGCACATTCCCTCGTGCAAGAGTTTCGCAACACCTCGCCACTTGGGATTTAGCTAAGCCCGTCATCGCACAGGTTCATGGGCACTGTTTGGCAGGTGGTTCTGAATTAGCTACCGGATGTGACCTTGTGTACGTCTCCGATGATGCAAAGATTGGCTACCCTGCCGTGCGATTTGGTGTTCCAGATATGCAGTACCACGCCTGGCTTATGGGAATGCGCAAGGGCATGGAACTTATGTTGACTGGTGATTCAATGACCGGATTAGAAGCCGTTGAATACCAGTTTGCGAATCGTTCATATCCTGCAGACGAACTAGAGGCTGCTGTGCTCGCGATGGCACAGCGGATTGCCCTTATTCCGACTGATGTTCTTCAAATTAACAAACGCACAATCCACCGGGCTATGGAACATATGGGTATGCGAGATGGGTTGCGTGCTGGAACTGACCTCTGCGCACTGGGTGTCCACACCGACACGATGAAAGAGTTCATCGGTTCTGCTGGCGAATTGGGTCTTACCAAGGCGCTGACAAAACGTGATGCGGCATTTGGTGATGGGCGCATCGCAACTGGAAGTGCGGCACGCGTCTAAGACCACAAGTGCAGCGACAGGTCGATTTCGTTTCATGAGCTGCTGTACGCATAATCCCAACAACCAACACCACTTGTGTTGAAGACAAATGGCTCCATGGCTGTTGGAAAGTTATTTTTGCAACATCTATTGGAGGCGTGATGGTAGTCAAGGAAACGAACATCGCTGGTGAAGGGCTTCTTGATATTTTTCGGGACGATCCACGCCTTCTGCCGCTAATAGGTCCGGGCGCCCCATTCGAGTATGAAGAAATTGTGCTCGATGGGGTGCCTCTCCGCTCATTCTCAAATGGCCCAAAGTCCCTGATCGAAGTTTTCCAAATGAACAAGGCTTTCTCTGACCTAGTTCATATTGTTAACGATTCGGAGAGATACACATTTGCCGATGTACGCCAGGAAGCCCTCACTCTCGCTCTTGCGCTCAAGACTCGTTATGGAGTTGTCAAAGGTGACCGTGTTGGAATAGTGATGCGTAACTATCCTGAATTCGTCACAATTTTCTGGGCGTCGGTAGTGCTCGGAGCAATTGCCGTTCCTTTGAATTCGTTCTGGACCGGGTACGAGCTGAAAGTTGTTATTGACGATTGCGACCCTAAGGTTGTCTTCGCTGATGCAGACCGCCTAAAGAAAGTCACCGGCGATGACATAGGCGCTATGAACACAGAGTTCATTGCCGTGCGAACAAACCCGGATCAATGGAAGGGTTGTCACTATTCAGAATTGACTCATGGGAAACAACTACAAGAATCAGAGTTTGCTCAACTTGATACTGATGACCCAATTGTGCTGATGTACACGTCGGGAACCACTGGAAAACCAAAGGGAGCCCTCACCACGAGCCGTGCACAGATTGCAAACGCCATGAATGGGGCTTTTATGGGGGGGCGCGAATTAATTTTATCTGGCCGCGAGCCAGCAGAACCTCGACAATCGGGGGCGATCCAAGCAATGCCTATTTTCCATGTCGGCGGAGTAGGCGCGACTGTCATGGGTTCAATCAGTGGTTCCAAAATCGTCATGTTCGGAAAGTGGAATGTGCAAGAGTACCTAGAGTTAGCTGAGCAGGAGCAAGTTACAAGCATTGGCGGCGTACCAACGATGATGCGTGCCATTCTCGACTATCCCGAACTTGATAAATTCAAATTGACGATGACGAACTGCGGTGGCGGCGGCGCATCTATCCCTCCAGATCTTCCCCTGCGAATGGTTGAAACATTCGGTCCATCTATGGTCGTAGGCAATGGCTACGGTTTAACAGAAACTACGGCAGCCGTAGTATCAAACTTCGGGCGCGAATATTTGGAACATCCCTCCGCTATAGGTCGAGCGAATTTGACAGCAGATGTCCGGGTGTGTGACCCAGACGGAAAAAGATTGCTCATCGGTGAACGCGGTGAACTTTGCTTCAGGTCCCCTCAGGTTGCCCTTGGATACTGGAAAAACCCAGAAGCCACAGCCACATCATTTATAGATGGCTGGTTTCACTCAGGAGATTTGGGTTATGTCGACGATGAAGGCTACGTCTACGTTGTCGATCGCATCAAAGATGTAGTTATCCGCGGCGGGGAGAATGTTTATTGCGCCGAGGTGGAATCTACAATCCTCGAGTTCCCTGGAATAGCTAATGTTGCAGTTGTTGGCGTTCCCGATGAAATCTTGGGCGAACGTGTCTGCGCAGTGATCGCCCCACAGTCAGGAGCGACTCCCAGCGCGAAAGAGATTAAAGCATTCACTGCCACTCGCTTAGCAGCGTTTAAGTGCCCAGACTTCTATCTCATTGTTGACGAGATTCCTCAGACTGCGACGGGTAAGCATGCAAAAAACTTGATTCGTGAGTTACTTATCGAACAAGCGGACAAAATCCAAACGGTTTAACCGCAGGTGGCATTCGCTCGCATTCGATATAAAATATGAAAACGCTTAAGGTGCCGCTCACATCATGAGAGGCAGTTTTCGACCGGAAAGCTAGGAAATTCTGAGCTAGGCTATTGAAGCTCGGTGATTGTCGGGCTTTGCGAGCGCTGCTTTTTTGCATTAGAAAATGTCTGTCAGTGCTGACCGATCACGTACCCAAAGAAGGTGGACCCCAAAGGTAAGAATCTGGGTTACTTCGAGTCTTAAGTGCATCGGCCTTCTTCTGGTAAATCTCATTCACCCACTTGATCTGATCTTGATGCTCGCCTCCAGTCAGGCGTTGATCCTCCTCAAGGCTTGGGTGGGCCCAAAAATCTCCTCGCTCAATTGCTGCCATCGTGAACTCAGCCAGTTGCGCGCTCGTGCGAATTGACGCAGGGAATCCATGAGCATTGAGCATGGCTTGACCTTGCTTCGCAATGTCGTCGGTAGCCATGGTGGCAACAAATCCTGGAACAATCACACCGCATCTAACGGCCGAATCTGCATCACGAAGCTGACCATACAAACTCTCCATGACAGCTGTAATTGCGACTTTACTTACCGCGTATGGAGCATTGCCATACATCAACCCATTGATTCCAGCCCCTGAAACAGTGGCGCTGATATAACTCTCGTTCCCACTAGCCATCATCCGAGGCAAAAAGGACTTAATTCCGTAAATAACACCCTTCAGGTTTACATCTATCTGGTTGTCCCACGAGTCCACTTCTGGCGCCAGAAGACTGTGCCCAAGCAATGGGGCCATAGATGCGTGATTTAGAAAGAGAAGGTCAACTCTGCCGAAGGACTCATACGCGCTATCTGCGAGTTCTCTGACTTCGGAAATAACACTCATGTTCACCGGCACTGCTATGCACTCTGCGCCCTGTCCTCGCAATTTTTCAGCTGAACTCTCTGCGCCTTCCGCACTGATATCGGCTAACACGATCTTTGCGCCGTTTAACGCGTATGCCGTGGCCAGCGCAAGCCCGATACCTCGTGGATTTGCGACACCTGTGACAACGACTACTTTCCCCTTGAGATTCATGGGAGCACACCCTCCATCGGTGGGTAACACAAGAAAAACCTGTCCTATATATAGAAAGTAGCAGTTACGTCGATAAATATATCTAGAATTGCAATCTAATTACTTAGTTTTAGGCCGCATTTATTCCTATAAAATGCGCATCGAACACTACGTGCTGTAGCCCGCAGAATCCGGAGAGTCTGCGGGCCTTTTCGAGCTTTCACATGATGTGCTGCGGCTAGCTCAGACGGGTCGCAACCGTCCAGCCGTTGGTGCGCATGACCTTCTCGCACTGCTCGGCTGTGTAGTTGAAATTCTCCAGATCCTTAATGTACGTGCTCGGATCTGCCAAGCCTTCGACGTGCGGGTAGTCCGAACCCATCAGGATGTGATCTTCGCCGACCATGTCTTTCAGTTTGCCGAGCTCGTCCTCGTAGAAGGGCGAGACCCAAATGTGGCGCTTGAAGGTCTCTCGTGGATCCTCCGGGTACAGGAATGGAGTTTGCCCGTATGACTTCTTCAGCTTCTCGAAGAGGTGGAAGACCCAATCGGTGCCCACTTCGATGGTGGCGACGCGCAACCGAGGGAAGCGCTCGAAGAGCCGGTTAGAGAGCAGGCTTGAGATGGTGTCCTGCATGGCATTGGCCGACATGAGCGAGCTGAACGCACCGCTGCGGAAGGCTTCCATCTCTTTGCCCTCGCCCCACTCATAAAGGTGCTCGGTGTAGTGAGAGCCGCCACCGTGGTAGCACACGGTGATGCCGGCCTCAGCTGCTCGAGCCCAGAAGGGATCGAAGACCGGATCGGCGGGAGACTTACCGCCTTCCTTGGTCTTGATGGGTCCTGGGACCATCACGACGAAGCGAGCATCGCGGGCTAGGGCCCACTCCAGCTCTCGCACGGCGTTGTCGGGGTCTACGAGAGTGATGTACGGGGCTGCAAAGATCCGGTTCTTATAGGAGTAGCCCCAGTCCTCGTCCATCCACTGATTGAACGAATGGACTGCAGCAGTGAGCGCTGGGATGTCATGGACAAGTGCCATTTCCATACCCACTCCCAAGGTCGGCAGGAAGATAGCGGCTTCCATCCCCTGCTCGTCCATCAGCGTCAGCCGTGCCTCACGGTCGCGGTACTCCGGTCGAATGGGCTCCAACTCCCCGAACAACTCCAGCATGCTGCCCTGCTTGGGGTTGCGCCCACGGAAGTACTCATCCATCGCGCCTGGTTTGGCGATCGGGTCGAAGGTGGGATTGGGAATGAAGCGATTGATCTTGCCAGCTACCAGCAGTCGCTTCTTGCCATCGACTTGAGCCCACTGCATGGTGCGCTTCTCAAGGCCCTTAGGGATGTGCCGAGTGAAGGCATCCTCGGCTTCGTAGAAGTGGTTGTCGCAATCGAAATACTTGAAGGGCAGATCAGCCATGTGCACACCTTTTTCCGTTGGATCGGTCGCTATGTATAGAAAGTAGCAGTTAAGTAGCAGATATATCTAGAATCCGAATCTACTTCTACTTTACCGACTTCGCAAATATTTCTATGCGAATACGCCTTTGCGCCCAGCCCGAATTTCTGCTCTTTTCTAAGCCCACCTAGGCGCATCAGAGCAGCGAAACTTCTGTTTCCAACGGGTTTTTCCCACTTTGTGGCCCGACGGGATTCCGACCCGCACTACCGCCTTGAGATGGCTATGTACGGGGCGGTGGCCACCGTTGGCAAGAACTTCGTTCGAGTGACCTGGTCCAAAGGCATGGCTGCCTGCCCCGCGGGTGGAGAGGTCGATGCCACACTGGTCAATTCCTACCGTGCGGTCTTCACTCTGCCGACCGGGAAGACCCTCATCGTCAAGCCGCTCGCGGTCGGAGACTTGCTGGACCACAAGGTTGCGGCGAACGATGACAATATGCATGACCTCTGCCTGCCGGCGCCACCCTGACTGAGGTGCGTATCGGTGCCTCCTTCCTACAGGATGCAATTGGCGACCCGAATCTCATGCAGCACTTCAAGGTTCGTTCCCGGTAGTCAAGCGGGAACGGTTTCGCGCGTGCTACCTAGCTGCGAAGAGATGCGTTGCCTGACCCGCTCCTAGCCGACACGATCGGAGTCGAGATCGCGCAGGCTCTTAACTCGCAAAACAGCAAGGGCTGTGATCACCAGCAGCCCAGCGATTCCCAGAAGCACGGGCTCGACGCCGAATCTCTCGGCCAGCACGCCTGCGAGGAACATCGCTGCGGGCGGGGCGACATAGAAGGTTGCGGTCTGGATGCCAAAGACTCGCCCTTGTGCGTCAGGATCGATGCGCAATTGCACGATCGTGGTGAGCAGCGGCTGTATCGGGCCCCAACTGAGACCGAAGACAAAGGCGAAGGTGATGAAGACTCCGATAGGTGGCAGCAGTGCTATCGGAATATAGGTGAGTGCGGAGCCGACAAGACCGGTGTAGACGATCATGCGCCGACTCATCCTGCG
>JBIIAA010000128.1:0-4815 GCA_044240165.1 Candidatus Nanopelagicales bacterium | reverse complement strand
GTCAATGGTTCTAGCGCCGATGCCTATGGAGCTTTGTACGCAGATTCCTTAGGGCTCAACCTTGTGCGTCGTGTGCAATCTGAAGTAACCCAAGACGATGAAATCAACCTGGCATATGGCAGTGAAACGATTATTTTCAATAATGGCGAACGAGGCGTTGCCATCGAGGCTATCTGCCGTTCTATTGCCAATCCGGCACAGATGCCGTTTTCAATGGATCCGATTCAATTGGGTGTCGATCGTATTTATATTCAATCAGCAGGGCATCAAGGGGACGACATCATTGTTGTGGATCCTGACGGCACCAATGTGCAGGTATCAAGCGGCGATCGAAGTTACATCAAGGGTGTTCGCATGCTGGTGCCAAGTTACAACGAGTCACGCGAGTTTTGGCCGGCAACTATCGGGCTTGACGTGACGGATGCACCAGCTGGTAGCGATTTCCAAGGCTTTACCGAGGTACGCAGCGGCGCTGATGTATTTCGTATTGAATTCGAAGAATCGTCTGCACCATTGATGGAAACCAACGCTTATCAGTTGGGTGCGGGTCGCTTGGCATTCACGGTGGATGACGTCGAAGGCACGCTTAATCGGGCTTTAGCCGCGGGCGCAAAGGAATACAGCAAGCTCGGACGATATGAACTTGGCCCGGTCACTATGGTTGCCGGTTTTTGGTTGGAACCAAGCGGTGTAATTATGCAAGCACTGCAATTCATCAAGAAGTAAACACCGATGGTGCGCGATCGACGTTACTGAGGTTCTGTATCGATAATTGCAAATAGGTAATCGAGTGCTGCACTGAAGGCTTCATAGGTTTCTAGTTCCAAGATTTCTTGACGAGTGAACCAGCCGGCTGCTTTATTTTCCCACTGCAAATTTTCTGGAACAGCAAAACGATCCCCGACTTGTACAACAACCGTGGTGTACGCCCATGTCTCGTGCACGTGTTCGGCGTGATGACCAAGCACATCCACCACGATGTCAATTTCGATCTCTTCCCGAAATTCCCGCAGCGCACCTTGGACGGGGGTCTCCCCCGATTCCAAAGCGCCACCAGGCAGCGCCCACTGGCTACGGCCGCCTTCGACGTTGTCCCCTCGCTGAGCTAAAAAGAACGTCTCATGGCCTTGTCCATCGACGTGGCGAATGAATACGCCTGAGGCGCCGTTTAGACCCCAGCGGCGCTCCCCATTGGGGAAAAAGACGAATCCATCACCGCTTGCGCCCCACGGAACGGGCACCAGCACTGGTTCACCTTTATTGACCGCCTGAGACGTAAATTCTTGATGCCATTCCATGGTTGACACTTTACGACGGTTGGGGCCCCCAGAGTGTCAGTTAGGAGCGATACGGTTACTCCATGAATCGTTCCAAGGCCCTTAGCCTCACGCTGGCCGGCCTTGCCACAGCTTGGTTGCTCCTTTGGGCAAATATGGGATTCACGAGCCCGATTCTCAATGCAACCTGGCTACTTCTTGGGCTTATAGGAGCCTTTGCGGCAATTTGGCTGGCTTGGAACCCTCGCAGCCAGTCATTTCATGAGCAAGACAGGTCAATTGACCACACCTTTACCGAACTGTAACCCCATCACCACATTCCACACGGAATATTAGGTCGTTCCAAATGTTGAAATAGATGGAACCGCCGAGGCGTTATGTCCGTCAAATGACGCAGTAGGTGCATTTCTAGGTGAAGGAGCAGCGCGATGAACGAGTTATCAATGCGGGGATCAATAATCGGTGCGCTCAGCTACGAGAATGATCGCCATGTGGTCCCGGCCCAGCGTCAGACTCTGCAGTATTTGTGCAGCGCCGGTCACTCCACGGTTGTTCCGTTTTCCACAGAAGCTGAAGACATACCCCATACTTGGGCATGCCGCTGTGGTCGCGAGGCAAAAGCAACAGGAACGCTAGAAAAAATGGCATCCACTGATGTCAAAGAAGAGCGATACGTTCGAACTCATTGGGACATGCTCCTAGAGAGACGAACCATTGCTGATCTTGAAGTGCTGCTTAAGGAGCGCTTAGCGTTGCTTCATGCCCATGATATTCCAGAACGCAAAACTGCCTAGTTTTTGGTCTCGTTAGAGTCCGAGTCAAAGGGGTCGTCATTCTCGTGAATGACGACCCCTTCAACTATTTGTGAGCCCTGAGTCCAGCTATTTAAACGCACATTGATATTTCCTGTGTGCGCACTCATGGATGCAAATGGTGCGGCCAACATTTTTTGAACCAGTGGAATTAAACAGAGCAATGCGAGGACATCAGTCCAGACCCCTGGGATCATGAATAACACTCCGGCCAACATGTGAAAAGTCAATTTTAATGGCGGGACCTGCTGACGTTGAGCCGCAGCGATAGCCCTGCGACCAGCCTGCTTAAAGAGCAGCCAACCTAAAGGTATGGCAGCGACGTAAATAAAGAGTGTCCAGCCAAAACCCAGCCAAATAATGAGTATCCACGCCGTCGAAATTTCAAGAAGCGGGTAGCCAAATATCAATAACCGTTTGCGCACGATTATTGCCCTTTTCGTTGTGCTTCAGCGCGTCGACGAGAAGCCTTGCGGCGTACCCGCGTGATGCGATCATCAAATCCCCAGACAGTCACTCGCCAGAGAGCTTCAACAACAATCTTCTGGCTCATCTTGCTTGAACCGGCGGTTCGTTCAACGAAAGTGATCGGCACTTCAACAACTTTGAGATTACGTTGGGAAGCACGCCAGGCTAGGTCTACTTGAAAGCAATAACCTTGCGATGCCACTTCATGTAAATCCAATTTGCGAAGTGCATCGGCGCGAAAGGCGCGGTAACCACCAGTCACGTCACGAAGTGGAATACCAAGAAGAACTCGAGTGTAGAAACTTCCGCCCTTTGATAAAAATTGTCGACTTTTTGGCCAGTTTTCAGTGCCGCCACCTTCAACCCACCGTGACCCCAAAACCAGGTCAGCATCGCGTAGAGCTTCGAGTAGCCGAGGTAGTTGCTCGGGCTGATGGGAGCCGTCAGCATCCATTTCAACGACTACGTCGTAGCCCTGCTGCAAAGCCCAGGAAAAACCTGCGAGATAAGCAGCCCCAAGCCCTTCTTTGCCAAGGCGGTGCATGACATGAATTTGTGAGTCACGATCGGCGAATTCATCGGCCAAACGACCAGTGCCATCGGGTGAGTTGTCATCGGCAACGAGTATGTGCGCCTCAGGAACGCTGGCGCGAACACGCTCCAGAATCACCGGCAACGATTCGAATTCATTAAACGTGGGAATAATGACCAAGATCCGGCCTAAGTCAGCGAAAGTCACCTCGTAACCTTACGTTGCAGAGTCCGCTTTCTCCTTACGGCGCGCACCGGGACCCAAGCCGCAATCACTACCGCGACCAACGCCCAAGCCGCTGATATAGGCCGACTCAAGTAAGCGCTCAGATTCAGTGAGCCTCGTAATGCCACTTCGCGTACCAATCCGCCAACTTGACCTTCTGGAATCTGAGCCTGCACCGTGCCGTCTGGATTGATGAATGCTGAGATTCCCGTCGTTGCCGCGACAACAACGCTGCGCCCTGTTTCCAAGGCCCTCATCCGTTCAATGGCGAATTGCTGACCGGGTTGCGCCGTGCCCGCATATGTGGCGTTGTTGGTCTGCACCATAAGGACTCGTGCGCCATCATCAATCAATGGATCAATCACGCTGTTGTAGGCCACCTCGAAACAGATGACATCACCTGCTGCGATGCCTCCAATGTTGAAGATTCCCGTCTGAGTGCCAGCTGCGAAGTCTCTGCCAATGCGATCAAACCGATTGATAAGCGGAGCTAGTAACGAACGGAAGGGGATGTACTCACCAAATGGAACAGGATGAGTCTTGCTGTATTGCTGGCCTGCTCCAGTCAGCGGATCCCATAAAATTCCTTGGTTTAACACCGTGTTTTGATCGGCAGGATTATTGACCACTGCACCGACGAGGATTGGCACGCCGAGTGTGCGTGCGGCAACACCGATAGCTGCTTGCGCGGCCCTATCAACGTAGGGATCAAGATCAGATGAATTTTCAGGCCACAACACAAACACCGGCCGCTCCTGCTTATCGCGAGAGATATCAATAGCCAACAGCATGGTCTGGCGAACGTGATTATCAAGAACCGCACGCCGGACGTCGAAGGCGCCTAGGCCAATCTCAGGTGTTCCACCTTGAACGATCCCAATATTCGCGGCGGCTGCTCCCCCTTGAGTGTCGCCCTGTGTGGGTGGGTGAATAAGCAAAGGCGCCAGGAAGGTCACAAGGACTAAGCCAAACCAAGCACCAGATCTGCCAATGTTCAGGGAATACAGCTCGCGCACGCCTGCTACAAGTGCGCTAGCCCCGAGAACCAGCCAGCCGCCGCTGCCAAGCATGCCCAGTACAACCGCTGATCGGCCAAAGGAAGTGTCGATTTGTGAAAATGCGAGGCTGCCCCAAGGGAACCCACCAAAAGGGAAACTACCTCGGACCCATTCTTGGGCAATCCACATACCGGGAACTAGAAGAGGCCACCATTTGAAACGGCTCAATAAGGCGATGCCTACGCCCATGACGCCAAAGGAAAGGGAACACACAAGTGACAGCAGAAGCCAGGCATCCAATCCAACGATGGTTAGCCAATACAAGAGAAGAGCAAAAAATACGAAACCACTGAGTGTGGAATATAGGAAAGCACGGTGCCAGGTGGTGCCAACGAGGACAGCGATTAACGCGCAAACGGCGAAGAAGGAACTCCAGCCCCAAGACAACGGCGCAAAGCCCGACCACATGAGCACACCGCTTATCGGCGCGACCAGCCAACGCC
>JBIIAA010000036.1:0-15736 GCA_044240165.1 Candidatus Nanopelagicales bacterium | reverse complement strand
ACGACCTCGGTATGGAACACCGCGATGCAACCGACGATCAAGTCACGATTGATTCTGCGGAAGCAATCTTGAAATACGGTGTTGGCGTCAAGTGCGCGACGATCACACCAGACGAAGCCCGCGTTGAAGAATTCGGTCTGAAGAAGATGTGGAAGTCGCCAAACGGCACCATCCGCAACATCCTCGGCGGCGTAATCTTCCGTGAGCCAATCATCATCTCGAACATTCCACGTTTGGTGCCAGGCTGGACCAAGCCAATCGTTGTTGGCCGTCACGCATTTGGTGATCAGTACAAGGCAACTGACTTCAAGGTTCCAAGTGCTGGCACCTTGACCATGACCTTCACCCCAACCGATGGCTCAGAGCCAATGGAATTCAACGTGTTTGATTTCCCAAGTTCTGGCGTTGCGATGGGCATGTACAACTTGGACGAGTCGATTCGCGACTTTGCTCGCGCATCAATGCGTTATGGCCTGAACCGCGGTTACCCGGTTTACTTGTCAACGAAGAACACCATCCTGAAGGCCTACGACGGTCAGTTCAAAGACATCTTCGCGGATGTCTACGAAAAGGAATTCAAGGGTGAATTCGAAGCTGCTGGTATTGAATACGAGCATCGCTTGATCGACGACATGGTTGCTGCTGCAATGAAGTGGGAAGGCGGCTATGTCTGGGCATGCAAGAACTACGACGGCGACGTTCAGTCCGACACCATCGCACAAGGTTTTGGTTCCCTCGGCTTGATGACTTCAGTATTGATGTCACCTGATGGCCGCACCGTTGAAGCAGAAGCCGCTCACGGCACCGTGACTCGTCACTTCCGCCAGCATCAGGCGGGCAAGCCAACGTCAACCAACCCAATCGCGTCCATCTTTGCTTGGACACGTGGCTTGGATCATCGCGGCAAGCTTGATGGCACCCCAGAGGTCAGTGCCTTTGCGCAGACCCTTGAGCGTGTGTGTATCGAAACCGTTGAAGAGGGCAAGATGACTAAGGATCTTTCCCTGCTCATTGGACCAGATCAGCCATGGCAGACCACTCAGGAATTCTTGGCGTCTATTGACGAGAACCTGCAGAAGGCGATGCGCTAACTACATGATCATCAACGCAAGGGTGGGTAGCTGATGTCAGCTGCCCACCCTTCGTCTGTTGCTTTTGAGCATGGACTATCGAAGAAGCGCCTTTGGGCGCTCATGGGCACGCTTGCTGCGATGACGGCGTTCGCACCGCTTGCGACCGATGTGTACCTGCCAGCTTTTCCGAATCTGACGGCTGAATTCAATGCAACTGAAGCGGCAACTCAACTCACGTTGACTGCGTCATTCTTGGGCATCATGTTGGGGCAACTCATCTTTGGTCCGCTCTCAGATTCACTTGGTCGACGCAGGCTCGTGCTCATCACCACAATCACAACAGTGTTTGCGACCTTGGCTTGTGCAGTCGCACCCTCCATGGAATTTCTCACGATCTCGCGATTGATCTTGGGCATCACTGGTGGTGCCGGCATCGTGATTAGCCGAGCTATCGCGGCTGACATCGTGAAAGGCCCAGAAGCTGCACGCTTCTTTTCGTTACTCATGAGTATTTCAATGTTGGCCCCACTGGTTGGTCCACTCATTGGCGGCGTGTTACTTAATATGACCGATACGTGGCGCTCAGCTTTCTTCTTCCTTGCAATTTTTTGTGCTCTCTTGGCTATAGCGATCGTGTTTTTTGTTCCTGAAACCTTGCCTGTTGAGCGACGTCACGCAGGTGGCTACTCGCAACTGGGCAAAGGTGCACTGGCACTCATGCGAGATCGAATCTTTGTCGGATACGCAATCACACAAGTCTTCGCATTTGGTGCGCTGTTTGCGTACCTTGCAAGTTCATCATTCATCTTCCAAGAGAAGTTCGGACTTTCAGCAACTCAATACAGTCTGGCTTTTTCAGGGCTTGCTGGCTCAATCGTGATTATGGGCTTTGTGAATAGGCGCTTAGTCGTCACCCTTGATGTTCGTAAGGTTTTAGTTTGGTCGCTGGCAATCGCTGCTGTTGGTGCGATTGCCTTGATTCCGATCATGGGCGCCGAGCAGCCATCCATGTGGCTAATGATTCTTATGCTGCTGCTTGTCATCGCAACCCGAGCAACTATCGGGGCAAACTCGATGGCGCTTGGGCTTGCAAGAAGTGCACTTATGGGCACGGCCTCTGCAATTCTGGGGGCTCTGACCTTTGCCGGAGCGCTGGTAGTGGCTCCAATGTTGGCGCTGCTTCCTTATGACACTGGCATGACGATGGCAGTTGTGATGGCCCTTTGCTCCGTACTTGCTTGGGCATCGACGGCATTCCTATCGCGGGAGCAGTCCGCGTAGTGTGCTCCCATGAGTAGTTCTTTGGTCAACATCCTGGTGGTGTTGTTCTTTGTCTTAATCGGCGGATTCTTCGCCGCGGCTGAACTAGCGCTCGTCTCACTGCGCGATAGTCAGATTGCTCGTCTAGCAACTCAGGGGCGCCGAGGTCGACGTTTAGCGGCAGTTGCTTCCAACCCCAATAGGTTTCTAGCGGCTGGCCAGGTTGGGCTGACGCTGGCGGGCTTTATTTCGGCTGGATTTGGTGCATCGCAGATCGCTCCGCAGATAACCGAAGTATTTGTTGGGTGGGGAATGAGTCAATCTCTGGCGGATCCGCTTGCATTCCTTGCTGTCACCTTGGTGATTGTGTTCTTCTCTCTTGTGCTGGGCGAACTTGTTCCAAAGCGAATTGCCTTGCAACGTGTTGAAGGCGTGGCGCTCTTTGTTGCAGGCCCGATTGATTTGATCGCGAAATTTTTCAGACCATTTATTGTTGGACTGTCGTATGCAACTGATGCGGTCGTACGGTTGTTAGGCATTGATCCGCATGCGGCAAAAGAACAAATTAGTGGCGAAGAGCTACGCGATTTGGTCGCCGCGCATGAAGATTTAACGGAGCACGAACGCGAATTGATTGACGATGTTTTTTCTGCCGGCGAGCGAGAACTGCGCGAAGTCATGATTCCGCGCACTGAAGTGGAGTTCCTTGACGCAAGTTTGCCGGTGTTCAAAGCTGCGAAGCTTATTGCCGACAAGCCACATTCGCGTTACCCGGTGATGCGGGAATCTTCCGATGACATCATCGGTTTTGTTCATATCCGAGATATTTTGATGCCCGCGGTGGCGGAGCGGTCTATTAGGGTTGGCGAACTTGTCCGGGAAATCGCAGCCTTCCCTGGAACAAACGGCGTGTTATCAACCCTGTCGCAAATGAGGCGACGTCATCAGCACCTGGCGATCGTGGTTGATGAATACGGCGGAACTGCTGGCATCGTCACCATGGAAGATCTAGTCGAAGAGTTGATTGGTGATATCCAAGATGAATATGACGTGGATGCTGGCGGTGAAACTTCTCGGCCTCTTGGGATTTTGAGCGTTGATGGCCTGATGAATGTGGATGATTTTGAGGAAGACTGCGGAATTAAGCTTCCAGAAGGTCCCTATGAAACGGTTGCAGGGTTTTTTATTGCTGAATTAGGGTCTCTTCCGAAGCTAGGTGATGTAGTGACGGCTTGCGACCATACGTTCACGGTGAGTGAGCTCGATGGGCGCAGAGTTTCCCGAATTCGAGTAGAACCACTAGTAGTCGATGACCTCGTGCAGGATGCAGATCCCTCTTTGCCACAATAAGGGCCATGCCTGCTGATCGCTCCTCACGAGTGCTGTCCGGAATCCAACCGACCGCGGATTCCTTCCAACTAGGTAATTACCTAGGCGCATTACGTCAGTGGGTGCAAATGCAGCATGACAACGATGCTTATTACGTCGTGGTTGATCAACATGCGATCACTGTTGATCATGATCCGGCGTTACTTCGTCAGCGCACGTTGGTCTCATTCGCGCAGTTACTTGCGATTGGTTTGAATCCCGATATTTGCACGATTTTTGTGCAGAGCCATGTGCCAGAACACAGCCAATTGGCTTGGGTGCTGGAGTGCCAAACAGGTTTTGGCGAAGCGAGTCGGATGACGCAGTTCAAGGATAAATCCCAAAAGGGTGGCGCAGATCGCTCAACTGTTGGTTTGTTTACGTATCCAATTTTGCAGGCAGCAGATATTTTGATCTATGAAGCGGATGAGGTACCCGTTGGAGAGGATCAACGCCAACACCTAGAGCTCACCCGCGATCTTGCACAGCGATTCAACGCGTCCTTTGGTGAAACCTTGACCGTGCCAAAGGGTATGTATGTCACAGACACAGCCAAGATTGTTGACTTGCAAGATCCAACTTCAAAGATGAGTAAGTCCAGCGCCCCCGGATGCGTATTTCTACTTGACGACGATAAAACACTGACCAAGAAGATCAAGAGCGCCGTCACCGATTCAGAGCGCGAGATCCGCTTCGATGCTGAAAACAAGGCTGGCATCTCTAACTTGTTGACGATCCAACAGGCATTGACAGGTAAGAGCATTGAACGGCTCGAGCAGGATTACCAAGGTCGCGGCTATGGCGATCTCAAGGGCGATACCGCCGAGATCGTGGTCGAGTTTGTTCGACCAATCCGCGATGTTGTTGATGAGTTAATGTCTGACCCCGCTGAATTACAGCGACAGATGGCAGTAGGTGCTCACAAGGCACGTGCGACTGCTCGGCATACCTTGGCAAAGGTCTATGACGCTGTCGGGTTTGTCACGCTGCCAAGCGAATAGAACACCTAGCTCATTTACGTTGGTCGTTGGTCGTTGGTCGTTGCGCTTTGCCTTAGCGGTAGTGGCGGCGACGTCGATTGCGGTTGGCGTTCCAGATAAACAGCACAAATCCAAGAATGATTACCACAATCACAGCAAGCCAAAATGAGGGCGCTTGGGCTTGTGCCGCAGGCACTTTGAGTGCTGCTTGACTGATTGCTTCCCTTGCCACCAAGTCAGGTTTCATTGTGGGGCTTGACTCGGGTGTGGAAACTACTGCGACCGCGGCTTGCTCAACTTCTTGTGACAGGGGCTGGGTTTGCGAAACGGTTGGCAATGGAGTGAGCGGCTCAACTAAAGTGCCGATCGGCTTGATGGCTTTCAGATTCTTAAACCCCCAGTCGAGTGCAGCTTCCGCGGCATCCTTGGAGGATTCTTTGATTCCCATGCCGACAAAGATCAACGTGTGACCTTTGCGGGTTGCAGCACCGATAAAGGTGCGCCCCGCATTACTTGTGAATCCGGTTTTAACTCCGATAGCGCCTTTGAAGCCGCTGGTGAGCATCTGGTTCAAGTTATAGATCGGGCGGATTCCACCACCGTTTGAATTCTTGCCCGGGAAGTTGTATTTCTTTGTGCTGACAATCCGCGTGAAGTCACTACGTGCTAGCCCTGCACGAGCGATCAGTGCAAGGTCATAAGCGCTCGAGGTTTGACCCGGAGTGTCAAGGCCATTTGGACTCAAGGCTTGCGTGTCATTGGCCTGCAATTGCTGGGCGACGGCATTCATGTCAGCCATGGTTTTTTTCAATCCACCATTGGCTTGAGCAATCGCGATGGCGGCATCGTTGCCGCTGGGTAACATCATCCCGTAAAAGAGATCCTCGATTGTGTACACCTGGCCCGCTTCAACGCCAGCCTTTGCGCCATAGATATTGGCAGCCTTTCTCGTTGCGGTGATGGTGCCGTTCAGTGCCAGTTTTGGCAGCAACGTCAAGGTGGTGAGGGATTTCAGTGTGCTGGCTGGTGGGCGGATTTTATGAGCCTTCTTTGCAGCAAGGACTTGTCCGGTTGTGGCATCAGCCAAAATCCAAGTGCGAGCTTGGATACCTGGCAGGGCGGTAACGCCAGTTTGAAGATTGACTTGCACTCCGGGCAACCCGAGTTGCTCGCCCCCAATGACGGCGGCTGAGGCTGGAGCCAGGATCGTGAGGCTGATGGCAGCGCAGCAGCTAACCATCCAGATCTTGCGCATGATCAGTCAATCGTAACTTGCTGACTGGTTGATTCTTCCCATAAATGCAGTTTGGGTGCCCTGAAATTCAGGGCACCCAAACTGTGTGTATCTGTAGAAGCTAGCCAACGAGCTTTCCGGTAGCCACTTCCATGAGCTGGCCACAAGTAGGTGCCTTATCGGCAACTACTTGGCCATCTTGTGCCGTGATGAACCAGGTACATCTCGGTGGCGGACCGAATGGGAACTGGGCAGTTGGGGTATAGCTCACTGGCGCAGGAAGCATTCCGCCACCGTCAAATCCCGTCTTTGAGGAGCGAAGCGCTGTGATCAGTCCCTGACGGGTTGGGCATTTGCCAGTGACTTTGAGTCCCTTAATGAAGGTATCTGCTGACACGTAACCCAATGGAGGTGATGCGCCATAGGGGTTCAATCCCGCTGCAGACATACCCTTGACGTAGGTACGCACGCCTGAGCGTGCTGCCATCGTCACAGGTGTTGCAGGAGTCGTGCCGTAGGTAGCGCCCAGCACACCATTCAGACCTGCTCCGGCTGCCTTGATCACGGCAGGGTCAGAAAGGCCAGCCATGTAAGGAACCTTCAACGAAATACCCTGCTGCTTGAGGGCATTCATAACTGACACGCCACCATCAACCAAAAGGATGAGATAGGCAGAGTCAGCTCCAGAAGTTTTGATCTTCAATGCCGTTGACGTGGCGTCATAAGCACCAAATGGTGCGTCAGCGATTCGAAGCACTTCAGTGATTCCGGTGCCAGCCAAGGTTGCTGCGAAGGAGTTCGCCGTGTTAATCGCTGCAGGCACAGGGAAGGTAATTGTTGCAACCTTGCTCGCGCCAGCAGCTTTCAAGCGAGCAGGAGCAGAGGTTGACACATATGCGAGGTTACCTTGGCCGGCGGCTCCGAAGTTGTTGAGCTGCGTATAGCCAGCTGCACCGTTATTGATACCGATTGTTGGAATATTCTTGGTATTCAGGTAGCTCATCATCGTGTCTTGAGTTGTCTCTTGGATGACAGCGAAGGCCTTTTCACCTTCAATTGCCTTACTGGCTGCAGTGACCTGAGTGGTTCCGTTTGAAGCATCGTCAATCACCACCGAAGTGAGCTTGCGACCAAAGATGCCACCCTTGGCATTTTCCTGATCCAGGCGAAGCTTTACTGCTTCGTTGAAGCCCTTGAAGTTGGCAGCGTTAGCCCCAGTCAACGACTGGATGATCGCAAACTTGATGGAAGAACTGGTAACGCCATCTACAGGTGCGCAACTTGCTGTGGTGGTTACTTTTGGCGCAGGCGATGGAGCAGCCGTTGCGCTACTGGTAGCCAGCGTCAGCACTGTTGCGGCACTGAGTGCGCCGATGGCAAGAGTCTTTGTGCGACCCCTGCTGCTTGGTGTTGTCATGGATTCCCCTTGGGGTCTGCGGTCACACACGGTGTGTGGCCGATCAACTGTTGTAGTACCGGATTTGCACGTGGTGTGACCGTAGTCACGCGGGGCAGACCCAAGAAAGGAGTTCCGCAGAGTCGTTACCTTTTTGTTATGTTTGATTTCCTAAATCACCTGAAATATCCCTTTTGTGCCGAGTGAACAAAATTTGGTACTGGGGCGTTGGTAATTCCGAAACCTGAGATTCACAGAGCTGCAAACTCGATAGCGAGCCAGATGCGTCAGGCGAATACATCAATGTCAATTCTCAAAACTCGCAGTAAATAAGGCATTCATCTCAGTATTCGTCTCACGTGTTACGCGCATTTCAGTTAGCCTCCCAGCACATGGCGGAGCTACGGGAGTTCACATTTGTCAGGCCGCGAAGGCCAAGGAAAGGGCCAAATCATGAAGATGCAGGATTGGTTACTAGAAGGCAAGGTCGCAATCGTGACCGGGGCTGCAGTTGGTGGAATCGGCGAAACTTTCGCGTTGATGTTGGCAGATGCGGGTGCAAGCGTGGTGTGCGCAGATATTAATTTTGAGGGCGCGCAAGGCGTTGCTGATCGGGTTAAGGAGTTAGGTGGTCGAGCCTTAGCGGTGCATGTAGATGTCACCGACGAGAAATCTATTGATCAAGCGGTATCGGCAACAATCGCTGAATTTGGTGGTGTCGATATCTTGATCAATAACGCAGCGCTCATGATTGCACTTGTTGGTACTTCGCTCATCGATTACACCCGCGAACGCTGGGACGAGGCGATGGCGGTCAACGTGACCGGATCCTGGATGTTCGCAAAGGCAGTCGTGCCTTCGATGACTGCACGCGGTGGCGGTCGCATTGTTGGAATGAGTTCGCTGGGCGCCTATCCCGCAGGCAGTGTCTATGGGATAACCAAACTTGCGATGGTTGGACTCACAACATCGCTAGCTGGCGAGCTGGGACCTTTGAACATCACAGTCAATGCCATTGCCCCAGGTTTTACTCAAAGTGAAGCTGGGATGAAGTTGACGCCACAGTCAGGGCCGATGCGCGAAGCCATTGAAGCAAGAGCAGCCACTCGGGCAACTGGTACTCCGCAAGAATTGGCGAATGTTCTTCATCTGTTAGTAAGCCAGGCAGGGGATTGGATAACTGGGCAAGTTATCCACGTCGATGGTGGATCTATTCGGCGTCCTTAGTTCGCCAAAACCGCACGCATCAAATGTTGACTACTTCTTCCACCTCAACTGAAGTGAATTCAGTGCCATCATCCCTGCAGTTGCTTCAGTAGGATTTTCGTCAATCCAGTAGTTTGGAATACGACGATGCCATTCTTCATAAGCGATGTTGAGTTCCTCGCGGGCAAGGTGTGAACCCAGACAGCGATGCGGCCCTGCTCCGAATGTGATGTGTGAACTCATCGGACGATTGAAGTCGATCTCGAGAGCATTTGGATGTTGTGCTTCATCTCGTCCTGCTGAAGGCAAACTCACCACAACATAATCACCAACATGGATCGGGCATCCGGCAATTTCAGTGTCAACCGCTGCCTGTCGTCCGGGATTAACGATCGGATACGCGCGAAGTAATTCTTCGGTTACTTTGGGAGCCAACTCAAGATTGTCTGCAAGCTGTTGACGATGCTCTGGATGCGTAGCTAGATGCAAGAAGCCGTACGACAATTCTGAAGTAACGGTATCAAGGCCAGCCATAAACATTAAGAGATAAAAGCGAGTGAGTTCGTCATCGCTGACAGGGCGGTCAGCGATTTGCCAGTTGAGAGCGTCGGTCGCGATACCCGCCGGTCGGTCTTTTGGATCCATTGCGCGTCGATCATTAATCATTTGGGCGAAGTATTGAGTCACTGCTGTTTGTGCAGCGACAGCATTCTTGCGATTTTCAATTGGATCGGGTCCTTCTGGATGCAAGATCGCAGATTCCCAGGTGAGGAAGTCATCGAGTTGATCAAGTGGGAGTCCGAAAATCTGCAAGAAGATCGCTGTTGGATAGCGCAAAGCAAAGTCTTTAACGAAGTCGCAACTGCCTTTTTCGACAAGCCCTTCAATCAAACTCACTGCGCGAGCACGTACGCCATCTTCCCAGCCTTCGACTCTTCCGGGGGAAAAATAAGGGGCAAGCAATCGGCGCCAAGCCATGTGATCGGCACCATTAAGCAACTGCGGAATCAAAATGAATTTGGTTGGGTCACCTGTTTCCATGTTGACGGAGGGTTGCGGAAAAGTCTTTGAATCCTGGGTTACTTGCAGCGCAGCCTCATGCTCGGTGACGAGGAAAAACCCTTTGGCCCCATACGGCACTTTGAGAATCGGAGCTGCGGCCCGAAGCTGATCAAACATCGCGTGTCCGGCCAAGGCTGGACGAGCCGGACCGCTCCACGTGATGTGGGCAACAGGGCATGCTTCCCCGGGAGTAATCGAAATTTCTTGTTGAGTGAGGTCTTGAGTCATGGGGCCCTCCGAAGGCGTAGACCAGATCACTGGAAATTGGAAATAGCTTGAAAGCAATTAGTTCGATCTCGCATTTGTGAGGAGGTTAACACTGCCGAAAGCTGTCTTTATGGCATTTTCCAGATGTCTCTCACAAAGAAAGCCCTAGTGGGGTCTCTGCGATGGGATTTCGTGATGACTGCGCATGAGATTTCCGAGCCACCAGTAGTTGGTTGTCTCATAAATGACAAGCAAGTGTAGTGTGGTCTCAATGGTGGTTTTAGGGCGAATTGTCACCACCCCACGTGTTATTCGAGGGGTCGAACATCGATGGCTCTCGTGGCCAGTTATGAAGGGATAAGACAGATGAAGGTAACTATCGATTCAGTTCTGTGTCAGGGACATGGCCGCTGCTACGAGTTGGCATCAGATGTATTTACTGATGACGCTGCCGGCCGAGGCGAAGTAATCAACGCTGAGGTTCCTGAAGCCAACCGCGAGCGGGTGCTTTCAGCAGTGAAAGCTTGCCCTGAGCACGCTATCTCGATCACCGAATAACCCACATGCAGCAATGGTGTGCCGGCTGTGTTGACCAATGAACACGGCCGGTACACCTATTTATTGCCTGAACTGACCTTTTTATTGCTTGGACCGGTGTTCTAGGTGATCCGGCCAGACCTCGACGGCTAGATTGTGAACCGAGAAAAGCAATTCAACGAGAAGTGAGAGCGCGATGGCTATCGGCGATGATCTGGATGCAGCACTTATGGGCATCCTTGAGTCTGCGACTGCGGAGAGTCTGGACAGTCTCTCCGTAGAAGAAGTAGCGACGGCCGCTGGTGTCTCGCGGGCGAGCGCCTACCGATATTTTGGGGACCAAAGCGAACTCTTGCGTCGTGCATTACGCCTGAAAACCAATGCCCATGGTGATGCCTTTCTCGCGTCAATCAATCCGAATCTGTCAGTGCAGGAACAGTTGGCGAAGTCCTGGCTGTATACGGCTGAACATGTTGTTCACGACAGCGTCTTCCACCGACTTATTGAACTTGAACCAGAATCGATAATTGGTCGAGAACTCATGCTCTCTATTTATGGTGACAAATTAAGAGAAGGTCAAAATTCAGGGGAGATTCGCAACGATATTTCAGTGGACGAAATCATCGATTGGCTGTTGAGTCAGCGCGAATTCTTCTTAACCGAGCAGATGGATACTGAACTTGCAAACCTTTGGACTGGTAGATTTCTCATGCCGATCCTTAGGCCTCAGCCTGAATGGGAAGATAAGTTCAGCGCCAGAGTTGATCTATTGCTCGATGACATTCAAGAGGGCTTGAAGTTCGTGGAGACACAGGCTTCAACAGGGCAAAAGAATTTACGTCGCGCCCTAAAAGCCAGTACTGATGTTCAGTAATTCAGTTTCTTATTAGCCAGCACTGGCGAACTATTTTTGTAGTGACTCACGTTCGACAGTGATTGAGGTATTGAGTTGTGCAACCTGCAAGCGCACATCCTCAAGGAGAACCTGCATACGTGCAGCGAGCCATTCATTGGGATCACCTTGGGGAACAATGGCAGGAACAACGAATCTTCTAAACCAAGTGCGAGTTGAAAGCTCATCGCTATTCAGCGACTGGCAGATTTGATTTTGTTTAATTAACCATACGTGCAATTCATCAACCGAGATATCAGATCTCAACTGGTGATCCGCTTGAGCCGAAAGTAGAGCATCAGTAAAAGTTGAGGTCGCTAGGTCAGCGCGCATTTGGTGCGCATCTGAATCTTGAAGAAATCCGGAGAGTTCTTCAAGTCGCCGATCTTCTCGATTGTGACGCTCAGACAGCACCCAAGCTTCTTCGATGCGCTGCACAACGGTGAGCGAAGGCGGAAGCTCTTGCAGGAGCAGTTCGCTCATTTTGACAGCAATGGCGACCATGGCTCGTCGTCGCAGTTCATCGCGCGAACCAATATGGCGATACGCCGTTGCTCGACTGATACCGACGGAGTCAGCGAGTTGTTCAATGGTGAGAGCCAAGATTTCATCAGTGTTCATCGGCCAAACGAGTGAAGCCAAGGACTGATCCAGCCGTTGCGCCACCGTTTGATCAATATTGCTCGTGATGTCAGCCACCCCAAAACCTTTCATTTACGAATGCTTGAAGGTATCGCATTGGCTCCTTAGACATGAGTCCCTGTCACGAACAAGAGACAGCATTTCAGCCTCATAGCCAGCAGTTCAGCCCATGAATCTGTTGGGGCGTGCGGTAAAGTTTCGTCTCAAGGCGCGGATTACCTTGTCTCAATCTTGCGACATGGCTAGAGTTACGTCTAGAAGTTGTGATGAACTCACCACTAGCGAGTTAGGACCAAGATGGCCAAGCAGGTCGTGCAGATCAGCAAAGTGATTATTCGTTTCGCTGGTGACTCTGGTGATGGCATGCAGATGACAGGTGATCGATTTACCTCTGAGACTGCGGGTCTTGGTAATGATCTTGCAACGCTGCCTGATTACCCTGCTGAGATTCGGGCACCTCAAGGAACCCTTGCCGGCGTGAGTGCCTTCCAGCTGCACTTTGCAGACCATGAGGTCCTCACCCCTGGTGATCAGCCTGATGTTTTGGTTGCAATGAACCCTGCTGCTTTGCGAGCAAATATCGGTGACCTTCCTGCAGGCGGTGAGCTCATTGCCAATACCGATGAGTTCACGAAGCGTGCTTGGGAAAAAGTTGGGTACACCTCAAATCCTCTTGAGGATGCAGACTTTCTTCTGAAATACCATGTGCACCCTGTCGCTTTGACATCAATGACTGTTGCGGCTTTGAAAGATATTGATGTATCTAAAAAGGATGCCGAGCGAGCAAAAAACATGTTCGCTCTGGGTCTGCTGTGCTGGTTATACAACCGTCCATTTGAAGCAACCCTTGAATTCTTAACAGCAAAATTCGGTAAGCGCCCAACGATTTTGGCATCAAATGTCGCGGCCTTTAATGCGGGCTGGTCCTTTGGTGAAACTACTGAAGACTTTGCGATTCAGTACGAAGTCAGTCCAGCGGTCAAGAAGGCTGGCGTGTACCGAAATATCACAGGTAACCCGGCATTGGCGTATGGACTTATCGCGGCATCGGTTCAGTCCGGGCTGCCTTTGTTCTTAGGCACATACCCGATCACTCCGGCTTCGGATATTTTGCATGAACTCAGTAAGCACAAGGAGTTCGGTGTCATCACCGTTCAGGCTGAAGATGAAATCGCTGGCATTGGTGCTGCTCTTGGTGCGTCATACGGAGGTTCCCTTGGTGTCACCACCACATCGGGGCCTGGCGTTGCACTGAAGTCCGAAACCATCGGGCTTGCAGTCGCTCTTGAATTGCCATTGGTGGTCATTGATGTGCAGCGTGGCGGACCTTCCACTGGTCTTCCAACAAAAACTGAACAGTCAGACTTGCTGCAGGCAATGTTTGGGCGCAATGGTGAATCACCAGTGCCAGTGATTGCACCAAAATCACCGTCAGATTGTTTTGATGCTGCGCTTGAGGCTTGTCGCATCGCGATTGAATACCGCACCCCAGTCTTCTTGCTCTCCGACGGTTACCTTGCAAATGGCTCCGAACCGTGGCTTGTTCCTGACGCTTCAACCTTCAAGGTAATTGAGCCAAATTTTGCGACTGAAACAAACCACGTTGATAAAGATGGCAAGGATGAATTCTGGCCTTACCTTCGAGACCCAGAAACGCTTGCACGTCCATGGGCAATTCCTGGCACCAAAGGTCTTGAGCACCGCATTGGCGGCATTGAAAAGGCAAATGGTTCTGGCGCTATTTCTTATGACCCAGATAACCACGACACCATGGTTCGGTTGCGTCAAGCAAAGGTGGATGGCATTGCCAATACCATCCCGCTACTTGAAGTCGATGATCCGTCAGGTTCAGCTCGAGTCTTGATCTTGGGATGGGGCTCAACCTTTGGTCCCATTGGTGCAGCTTGCCGACTTGCTCGAGAGGCTGGTCATCAGGTTGCCCAAACTCATATCCGTCATATCAATCCGTTCCCAAACAATTTGGGCGAGATCCTGAAGTCCTATGACCGAGTAATCGTGCCTGAGATGAACCTTGGGCAGCTTTCCATGCTGCTTCGCGCAAAATATCTGGTCGACATCGTCAGCTACAACCAAGTACGCGGGATGCCATTTAAGTCGCAGGAGCTAGCCGATGTCATCATTGAAGTTATTGAAACCGAAAGGGCAACAGCATGAGCAATTTCCCATCGCTATCCCTCGTGCCAGCTGCCAGCGAAGCCCAAAGCGCCAAAGATTTTAAGAGCGACCAAGAGGTTCGCTGGTGTCCAGGATGCGGTGACTACGCGATTCTCGCGGCAGTCCAAAGTTTCCTGCCGTCGTTGGGTCTTGCTCGCGAAAACATTGTGTTCGTCTCAGGTATCGGTTGTTCCTCCCGATTCCCTTATTACCTCAATACCTACGGGATGCACTCGATTCACGGGCGTGCACCTGCGATCGCGACTGGTCTTGCTACGAGTCGTGAAGACTTGTCAGTGTGGGTCATCACTGGCGACGGTGATGCACTCTCAATCGGCGGCAATCACCTCATTCATGCACTTCGCCGAAATGTGAATTTGAAGATCTTGCTTTTCAACAACCGTATTTACGGCCTAACCAAAGGCCAGTACTCACCAACGAGTGAGCAAGGCAAGATCACAAAATCCACACCTGAAGGTTCACTGGATTATTCATTCAATCCGGTTTCGCTGGCTCTGGGCGCTGAAGCCACCTTCGTGGCGCGCACGATCGATTCAGATCGCGCGCACTTGCAAGGGGTGCTTGCTGCTGCTGCAGCGCATGAGGGCACAGCGCTGGTTGAGATTTACCAAAACTGCAACATCTTCAATGACAATGCTTGGGAACCTCTCAAGGATTCCGATACCCGAGACGATCTATTAATGCGTCTTGAACACGGTGAAGTTATCTCGTTTGGCAAAGACAAAGGAAAAGGGGTAACTCGAACACCAGAGGGTCATCTCAAGGTGGTCAATGTTGCCGACGTGAGTTCTGACGCGCTGATTCGTCACGATGCACATGCAACAGATCCTGGTCTTGCCTTTGCGTTATCTCGCCTGTCTGATGTGTACTCATTAGAAAACACCCCAATCGGCATTTTCCGAGATGTCCAGCGTCCAAGTTACGACCGGCTCGTGCGCGAACAGGTGGCGCAAGTAAAAGAGCGTCAGGGTGCTGGGATTTGCAGGATCTCATCACGGGCAATGACACGTGGACTGTGAATTAATAAAAATCTTCTGCACAGCAAAAAGCGTGGCCGACTCCTAAGAGTCGGCCACGCTTTTTGAATTGTTACTAGGTCAGTGCGCCAGCGATCTTGAGTTCAAGAATCTGCTCCATTGTGTAGCCATATTCAAGGAGCACTTCGTCAGTGTGTTCGGCGAATTGAGGTGCCCGCGTAAGTTCTGGGCTCACGTTGTCGAAGGTGACTGGGCTCGCGATGAGCTCACGCTCAATGCCATCGGAGTCAATAACTTTTGCTACCAATCCATTTGCGCGAAGTTGCACATCTTGGCTGAGCTCCCAGAAGTTCTGGACTGCGGCCCACTGACCTTGAATTCCAGGCAATAGAGCAAGCCATTCTGCGTAGGTTTTCGTCTTGAAGTACGCAGCGATGATGGCTTTTGCTTGCGCTCCGTTGGCAAAAATCGATTCTGCTGTCAGGAAGCGCTCGTCAGTAACAAGCTCAGGTAGTCCAACCACTGTGCAGAAATCAGCAAAGTAACGGCCTGGCTGAAGCATGGTGAGTGTGATGAAGCGAGAATCTGAAGTCTTGTAAGTGACCGAGAGTGGATTCATTGGAGCATCAGCTGGAGCCGCCGAAGGCTTAGGTAGTGGTCCACCAACGAGCATGGCCAGGTTTGATCCGAACTGAGTTACCCAAGC